>JAIQFD010000004.1:175000-475000 GCA_020073495.1 Terriglobia bacterium | reverse complement strand
AGCCACCGCGATCGAAGAGTACGTACCGATCAAGATTCCGACGACCAGGGCAAAGGAGAATCCGTGCAGGACCTCTCCCCCGAACACGTACAAGGAGAGCACCGTCAAAAACGTCAGACCGGAGGTCAGAATGGTCCGGCTGAGGGTCTGGTTGATGCTCTTGTTGACGATGTCCGGCAGCCGCTCACGCCGGAGCAGCTTCACATTCTCCCGGATGCGATCGTAGATGACGATGGTGTCGTTCATCGAATAGCCCACCAGGGTCAAAATCGCGGCGATAACAGTAAGTGTTATCTCCTTATTTAGCAAGGAGAAAGCGCCCACGGTGATGAGCGTGTCGTGGAAGCAGGCGACCACCGCCCCAGCGCCATAGATCCATTCAAAGCGGAACCACAGGTACACCAACATTCCGGCCAGCGAGTAGAGGGTGGCCAGCACCGCCTGCTTCTGCAGCTGCTTGCCGACCTGGGGTCCCACGATCTCCACGTTGCGCACGGCGAAGCTGGAGACGTAGAAATCCTGCTGGAGGGCCGTCAGCACCGCCGGGTCCGTCTTGCCGCGCAGCTCGTCCAGGGAGGCAATGGCGCCGCCCCGGTCCTTGTCGCGATAAGTCACGATAGCCTGGGCCACTGTGGCGTAGCGCTTTTCGGCGTCGGTGCCGGCGCGCAGCGGGTCCTTGGAGAGCAGGTACTGGGTGAGCGAGCTAAGACCGGTGTTGTTCAGGTCCTGCTTGCCCGCCGGCGTCTCCGTCTCCAGGGCCTTGATGATGTCGTTCTTCCCCTTGTCGAGCACCTGCTCGCTGGTCTCTTTGAGCTCCAGCGAGATCAGGACTTCGTTGTTCGCGGGCACGCCATAGCGCTGGATGCGGGCGTTCTTCAGCCCCGACTTGTCGAGCGTGGCGCGGATATCGTCCGGGTTCGGATTCTGGGTGAACTTCACGTACACCAGAGTCCCGCCGCGGAAGTCCACGCCCAGCGGCATTCCATGCCAGAACACCATGGACAGGATGCCGGCGATGCTGAAGATCAGCGAGAATCCGAGGAAATACCACTTCTTCCCCAGGAAATCGATGTTCGTGTTGCGAAAGAATTCCACTTAGAGCCTCTGCAAACCTAGATGCTGAGCGCTTCCCCGCGCTGGTGCCGTCCCACCACCCAGTCGAAGATCACGCGCGAGACGAACACGGCGGTGAACAGGTTGGCCAGCAGACCGAAGGTCAGCGTGACCGCGAACCCGCGCACCGGGCCGGTACCGAAGATGAACAGGATGAACGCCGAAACGATAGTGGTGACGTGCGTGTCGATGATCGTGAGCCAGGCGCGCCCGAAGCCCTGGTCCACCGCCGACGGCGGCGTCTTGCCGTTGCGCAACTCCTCGCGGATGCGCTCGAAGATCAGCACGTTCGAGTCCACGCCCATGCCGATGGTCAGGATCACGCCCGCGATACCCGGCAGCGTGAGCGTAGCGCCGCTGAAACCCAGGAACCCGACCAGGATCACCAGGTTCATGAACAGGGCCAGATCGGCGTTGATGCCCGCGCCCCGGTAGTAGATCAGCATGAAGACCATGACCGCGCCCATGCCGATGATGGCGGCCATGATGCCGTGGCGGATCGAATCCAGGCCGAGCGACGGGCCAACCGTGCGCTCCTCGAGGTAGCGGATGGAAGCCGGCAGCGCGCCCGAACGCAGGATCATGCCCAGGTCCTTGGCCTGCTGGTCGGTGAAGGCGCCGGTGATGCGGCCCTCATCGTGGATCTGGCTCTCGATGCGGGCCACCTCCTGCACTTTGTTGTCGAGCACGACGGCAAGGTTGTCGCCCACGTGTGCGCCGGTGAAGTTGGCGAAGCGGCGGCCGCCTTCGCCGGTCAGGAGAAAGCGTACGTCGGGCCGCCCGTTCTCATCGCGGCTGGGCTCGGCGGTCCGCAGGTCGCGCCCGGTCACTGCAGAGCTGCGGGAAACCAGATAGTACTGCTCGGTCGGAGCAGTCTCGCCGCTCCGCGCACCGATGCTCCGGCCCTTCAGCAGCACCGTGTCCGGGGGCAGCACGCCGTTGTTGGCCTGGAGCGCTTCCTGCTCGCTGGCATACGGCCCGCCAAACGACTGCCGGATCTCCAGCATGGCCGTGGACTGCATGATCTCTTTCACGCGCGCCGGGTCGTCCACGCCGGGCAGCTGCACCAGGATCTGGTATTCGCCCAGCCCGTGCTCCTGGATCACCGGCTCGGAGACACCGAGCTGGTCGATACGATTGCGGATGGTCTCAATGGCCTGGCTGACGGCGCGTTTCTTCAGCTCGGTGAGCTGGCCGGGCTTCATGCTCAGCGTCCACGAGTTCTCCACGCCCGAGACCAGGTCGTACTCCGGCAGGCGGTCCTGCACGATGCTGCGCAGGTCGGCGCTCGACTCCGGGGGAACGCCCTTGATCTGGATGCGGTCGGGCTGGCTGGCCACGTCCGGCTTGCTGACGTCGTTGTAGCTGATGTTGCGCGCCCGCATCTCTTCCTTCAGGCGCTCGATGGCGTGGTCGGAGTCCGCATTGACGGCGTCATTGACCACCACCTGCAGGATCAGGTGCGTGCCGCCCTTCAGGTCCAGCCCCAGGTGGATGCGGTCCTGCACCGCAGCCGCCAGGCCCGGTCCGGAATAGCTCTTGGGAACGCCAAGGATGCCGAAGAGGAACACCAGCATCACGGCGATGATGAAGACTGCTTTGAGCGCGAGATTCTTCTGCATGGAACCCGTTTAACCTGCCAGTACTCGTGTGGCACGACCGTGCCGGCCGTGCTCCTTACTTTGTCGCCTGTTCCTCCGGCCCGACCGACATCACCGCCGACTTCGCTACCTGGATGCGCAGGTTGTCCGGGGGGACGCGCAGCTGGACGAAATCGTCTCCCACCGAGAAAATGCGGCCCTGGATGCCGCCGCTGGTGGTGACGAAGTCTCCCGCCTTCAGCTCGTTGATCATCGCCTGCCAGCGCTTCTGGCGCTTCTGCTGCGGCATGATGAGGAGGAAATAGAAAATGGCAAAAATGAAAACCAGCGGCAGCCATACCAGAAAACCGCCGCCTTGCCCGCTTTGTCCCTGGATGAGGAAGCCGACTAAATCCATCCGCCTAACTAATGCTGCGTCGCTGGTAAGTCCGTTGACGCAACTATCCTTTCGAAGTGACCTGCTGCGGGAATTGATCTGCTTGGCCGGCGTCCCCTTGGGGTTTAATCCGGGGAGTTCAGGCTGCGCGATCGGACGCCAGAAAGAAATCCAGCTAAGTCCCCAAGCTGTATAGAATGCCGCACCGCCCGCATAGTGTCAAGGTAGAAGGCGAGATTGTGCACGCTGTTCAGCACCGCGGCCAGCACCTCGTTCGAGGCATAGAGATGCCGCAGATAGGCGCGGGAATATCGGGCGCAGACGCGGCACGCGCAGGCCGGATCGAGGGGCCCCTGGTCGTCGGCGTAGCGCGCCTGCTTGATGTTGACCTTTCCCTCCGAGCTGTACAGCAGCCCGTGGCGTGCCGCCCGCGTCGGCAGCACGCAGTCCATCATGTCCACGCCCATGGCGGCGTACTGCACGATCTCCTCGGGCGTGCCCACGCCCATCAGGTAGCGCGGCTTGTCGTCGGGCAGGTGCGGGACCGTGGTTTCGACCATCTCCGCGGTCCGGGCGCGGGTCTCGCCGACGCTCAGTCCGCCGATGGCGTATCCCGGGAAGCCGACTTCGACCGTCCGCTTGGCCGATTCCTTCCGGAGGTCGGCGTACATATTGCCCTGAACGATTCCAAACAGCGACTGTGTGTGTGCTCTTGCCGACGACCGACGACTGTTCTTAGCCTGCCCTGAGCGGGGCGAAGGGACCGGCGACTCTTTCCATGGCACCTCGTGCTTGTGCGCTTCGAAGTAGTCCTTCGACCGCTTGGCCCAGCGCAGCGTCATCTCCATGGAATCCCGGGCACGCTCTTTGGACACCGGGTGCTCGGTGCACTCGTCAAAGGCCATGATGATGTCGGCGCCCAGATCGATTTGCGCCTGAGTAGCCGTCTCCGGTGAGAGGAACAGAGACGACCCGTCCAGGTGCGAGCGGAAAGAGACGCCCTCTTCCGTCACCTTGCGCAGGTCGGAGAGCGAGAAGACCTGGAAGCCGCCCGAGTCGGTCAGGATCGCCCGCTCCCAGGACATGAAGCGATGCAGCCCGCCCAGCTTGCGCACCTGCGGTGTGCCCGGCCGCAGAAAGAGATGGTAGGTGTTGCTGAGCAGGATCGTCACGCCGAGCTCTTCCAGCATGTGCTGGGGCACGGCCTTCACCGTGGCCAGTGTGCCCACGGGCATGAAGACAGGCGTCTCCACCTCTCCGTGCGGGGTGATCAGCCGGCCGGCGCGCGCGGCGCCGGCGCGCGCCTCGATGCGGAATTCGATTGACATGCGGCAGTCGATTCTACCGGAGGTCGCCCTGGGCTTTTGGTCCTTAGCTGTTGGCTGGGACACCGAGACGACCGCGGCCTAAGCCGAGACCAAAGAGTCACAAGCAAGAGCGATACCCCAATCGCCGATCTGCGGTTAGAATTAAAGCACATGAGCGCAGCGGCCAATTCGGCCAAGGCGGCGGTGATCGCCGTTGTCTTCGGCGTAGTGTCGGCGGCCTTTCTCGCTGTGCCGCTGTGGTTCTTTCTCGGATTCTTCTTCATCCTGCTCGGCGGCCACGTGAACCGCGCCCAGATCTACGTCGCGGCTCCCTGCGGCGTCATATTCGGCGCCTGGGTCGGCTCCATGGCTTTCGAATACTTCCGCAAGGGCCTGGCGCACGAAGACGAGCGAACACGCCCGGTTTGATTCCCTCTCTCTAAGAGCATTACACTCAATGTTTTTCGTACCGACAGCCGAGGCGGCTGTCCCACACAGGTCCTCTTATGGCAGACATGATCAAGATCAAGTTTCCCGACGGCAGCGAGAAGGAGAGTCCCAAGGGCACCACCGCGCTCGAGGTCGCGAGATCCATCAGCCCGCGCCTGGCACAGGCGGCGATCGTCGCCAAGATCAAGCCGCTGTCTTCCTCGAACGGCGATCGCCTGGTGGACCTGACCCGCCCGCTGGAGCAGGACGTGGAACTCCGCATCCTCACCGAGAAGGACCCGGAATCGCTGGAGGTGTTCCGTCATTCCTCGGCGCACCTGCTGGCCGCCGCGGTGCTGGAGCTGTTCCCCGAGACCAAGCTCGGCCACGGCCCCGCCACCGACAGCGGCTTCTTCTACGACTTCTACCGCGAGAAGCCCTTCACTCCGGAGGACCTGGAGAAGATCGAGAAGAAGATGGCGGAGCTGGTACAGCAGGACATCCCCTACGCGCAGGACTTCCTGCCGCGCAAGGAGGGCCTGGAGAAGTTCAAAGGCGAGGGCGACTTCATGAAGTGTCACTTCATCGAGCAATTCACCGCGCCCGATGAAAAGATCTCGCTCTACCGCACGGGAAAATTCGTGGACTTCTGCCGCGGGCCACACGTGCCCTCGACCGGCAGGATCAAGGCGTTCAAGCTCCTGAACATCGCCGGGGCCTACTGGCTGGGCGACGAGAAGAACCCGCAATTGCAGCGCATCTATGGGACCTCGTTTTACTCGAAGAAGGAACTCGACGATTTCCTGCACAAGATCGAGGAAGCCAAGAAGCGCGACCACCGGGTGCTGGGCAAGCAGCTCGACCTGTTCTCCATCCAGGAGCTGGCGGGGCCGGGCCTGATCTTCTGGCATCCCAAGGGCGGCATCATGCGCAAGGTCATGGAGGACTGGCTGCGCGACGAGTACCTGAAGCGAGGCTACGCCCTGGTCTACACCCCGCACGTGGCGCGGCGGCAGCTCTGGCAGACCTCCGGCCATGAGGGCTACTACGCGCAGAACATGTTCGACGTCATGGAGCTCGACGATGCGGAATACCGCATCAAGCCCATGAATTGCCCCTTCCACATCCTTATTTACAAGGACACGCTGCGCTCCTACCGCGACCTCCCTGTGCGCCTGGGCGAACTCGGCACCGTTTACCGCTACGAGCGCTCGGGCGTGATGCACGGGCTGTTGCGCGTCCGCGGCTTCACCCAGGACGACGCCCACATTTTCTGCACCCCGGAGCAGATCGAGGACGAGATCGTCGGCTGCATGGACTTCGCCCTGGCCGTGCTCAAGACCTTCGGCTTCGACCAGTTCCAGGTCGAGCTTTCGACCTGGGACCCGAAGGACCGCAAGACCTATGCGGGCACCGACGAGCAGTGGGAGCTGGGACAGCGCTCGCTGGAGCGCGCGCTGAAGCGCCGCGATATCGAATACAAGCTGATCTCCGGCGAGGCCGCATTCTACGGCCCGAAGATCGACGTCAAGCTGGTGGACGCCATCGGCCGCCTGTGGCAGCTCTCGACCATCCAGTTCGATTTCACGCTGCCCGAGCGCTTCCAGTTGGAGTACGTGGGCGAAGACGGCCAGCGCCACCAGCCGCTCATGGTCCACCGCGCGCTGTACGGGTCGGTCGAGCGCTTCTTCGGCGTGCTCATCGAGCACTACGCTGGAGCGTTCCCTGTCTGGCTGTCGCCGGTGCAGACCGTCATCGTGCCCATCAGCGAACGGCACGCCGAATACGCCAAGGGGGTCGGCGACTTGCTTACCAAGGCCGGCGTGCGGGTCGAAGTGGACGCCCGCAACGAGAAGATGAACGCCAAGATCCGCGAGCATGCGATGCAGAAAGTGCCGTTCATCCTTGTGGTCGGCGACAAGGAGGCGGAGTCCGCGCGCGTCAACGTCCGCACCCGCGGCAAAGAGAAGACCGAGGACATGCCGACGACGGCTTTCATGGCTCACATCCGCATGCTGATCGCCGACAAGGCTTCCGCCCTGTAGGCGGGAGGCCGAACCTCTCGGCTAGTGTTGAACTCGGTTCCGCCGGTCGCATGCGGGCCGAATGGGAGTAAAGTAGCCCCATGCGCGACTTTCAGTTCGCCGGCAGCGGACGCTGCGGCACGCCCTGGTTGCTCCGCCTCACCGCCTGTCTCCTCGTCCTCCTCTATGCCCTGACGATCCTGGGCGTGCTGCGCGCGCTGGCGCAGGAGACGAAGCCAGCGCATCCCGCGCCGGCTTCGATTCCAGCGGGGCTCGACGAACTGGTCAAACAGCAGTTCGGGAATTGTTTCGAAGTGGCGTTCGAGCGTTCCACCGTCGGCGTGAAATATCTCCATCCGGAAGCCGGGCCGAAGTGGGTGCCGTTCCTGGCCGCCGACCTGGACGGCGACGGCGTCGAGGACGCGGTCATCGTCGCCCGCTGTAAGGCGCCCATGGCGGACGCCGGCGGATACCAGTACAGGGTCGTCGACCCGTATTTTTCGAACTACGGCTACGGTGACCCACGCGTCACCGCGCAGTTCAACGCTGCCGACCCCAACCACCAGAACCTGCTCCTCATCATTCACGGCGCTGGCAAGGATGCCTGGCGCGCCAGCGAGCCCAAGGCCAAGTTCGTGATCGTCAACGCGCCTTTTGATTCCCTGAACCTCACCAAGGTGGCGCGCAAGAAGAATGTGATCATCCCCGCACTCAGTCTGGTCGAGGGAGAAGGCCTGGTCTCGAACCTGTACTGGGACGGCAAGAAGTGGAAGTGGCAGGAAGGCTCTCCGGGGCAATAGTCACTCAGCAGCCGCCCCTCGTCCGTCGTCAGCGATTCCCCGATTACCCGATCGCCCTGCCTGCGGCCTATCATGTGTCCTTGCTCGGGGAGGGCATCATGGTCGAATTCGAATCGGTCCGCATCGAGTACCCCGCCGACGCCAACATCGTCATCGGCCAGACGCACTTCATCAAGACGGTGGAGGACATCTACGAGGCGGTGACCTGCACGGTGCCGCAAGGCAAGTTCGGCGTGGCCTTCAACGAGGCGTCGGGGCCGTGCCTGGTGCGAGCCGACGGCAACGACGACGAGCTCAAGCAGGTCGCCATCCGCAGCGCCCAGGCCATTGCCGCCGGGCATATCTTCGTCGTGGTGGTGCGCCATGCGTACCCGATCAACCTGCTGCCCGCGCTGCGCAATGTGCCCGAGGTCTGCCATATCTTCTGCGCCACCGCGAATCCGCTGGAGGTGATCGTCGCCAAAAGCCCGCAGGGACGCGGCGTGATGGGCGTGATCGACGGCTCGTCACCCAAGGGCGTGGAGGGCGCGAGCGACGTCGCTGCCCGAAAAGAATTCCTGCGCAAGATTGGCTATAAACGATAGCTTGCCGGCAGCAGGAGGCGGTGGGCCGCTGCTTCCCACCTCCTACCCCTTTTCATGAATGTGACGCCCATCACACGCCGATTTGACGTACGCCCATCTATAATTCCCTGCCTATGAAGCTGGAACAAAAACTCGAAGAGCTGAAGAAGCGCGATGCCCTGGCCGAAGCCGGCGGAGGCGAGGAGCGCCGCCAGAAGCAGCACAAGGAAGGCAAGATGTCGGCCCGCGAGCGCATCGCCTTCCTGCTCGACGAAGGCACTTTCGAGGAGACCGACAAGCTGGTCACGCACCGCTGTACCGACTTCGGCATGCAGGAGCAGAAGACCTACGGCGACGGCTTCGTCACCGGCTACGGCAAGATCGAAGGCCGGCTGGTGTTCGTCTTCGCTCAAGACTTCACCGTCTTCGGCGGGTCGCTATCGGAGTCAAACGCCTCGAAGATCGTGAAGGTCATGGACACGGCCATGCGCGTGGGCGCGCCCGTCATAGGGCTGAACGACTCCGGCGGCGCGCGCATCCAGGAAGGCGTGATGTCGCTGGCCGGCTACGCCGACATCTTCCTGCGCAACACGCTGGCCTCGGGCGTCATCCCGCAGATCTCGGCCATCCTGGGCCCGTGCGCCGGCGGCGCCGTCTATTCGCCCGCCATCACCGACTTCATCCTGATGGTGGACAAGACCGCGTACATGTTCATCACCGGGCCGGACGTCATCAAGTCGGTGACTCACGAAGACGTGACGAAAGAGAAGCTGGGCGGCGCCGAGACGCACAACGAGGTCTCGGGCGTGGCCCACTTCCGCGCCCACGACGACGCCGAGTGCCTCTCCATGATCCGCGAGCTGTTCAGCTTCATGCCGTCGAACAATCTCGAGGACCCGCCGCGTAAGCCCTGCACCGACCCCATCGACCGCGCTGACGCCAAGCTCGACACCATCGTCCCGACGGAATCGAACAAGCCCTACGACATCAAGGACGTGATCAACGCGGTGGTGGACGACGGCTACTTCTTCGAGGTGCACGAGCACTACGCCAGGAACATCGTGGTGGGATTCGCGCGGTTGAACGGGCGCAGCGTGGGCGTGGTGGCCAACCAGCCCGCGATCCTGGCCGGATGCCTCGACATCGATGCCTCGGTCAAAGGCGCGCGCTTCGTGCGCTTCTGCGACGCCTTCAACATCCCGCTGGTGACCTTCGAGGACGTCCCCGGCTTCCTGCCCGGCACCAAGCAGGAATACGGCGGGATCATCAAGCATGGCGCCAAGCTGCTCTATGCCTTCGCCGAAGCCACCGTTCCCAAGATTACCGTCATCACCCGCAAGGCTTACGGTGGCGCGTACTGCGTTATGGCCAGCAAGCACATCCGCTGCGACGTGAACTACGCCTGGCCCACCGCCGAGGTCGCGGTGATGGGCCCGGAGGGCGCGGTGGACATCGTGTACAAGCGCGAGCTGGCCAAGGCCAAGAACAAAGAAGAGGAGCGGCAGCAGTTGATCGAGCAGTTCCGTGACCGCTTCGCCAACCCCTATGTCGTCGCCGAGCGAGGCTACGTGGACGCCGTCATCCAGCCCCGCGAGACGCGCAAGAAGCTGATCGAAGCCCTGGATATGCTGGAGAACAAGCGCGACAAAAACCCGCCCAAGAAGCACGGGAACATCCCGCTGTAGGGCCGGCTAGCCGCTATTCAGACTTAGCCGGTGGTACTTCGAACTTTTCGTGGAATTGGTATCCCTTGGTCTCTATCACGTCCGCGTTATCAGCAGCCCAATCCTCGGCGAGTGCCTTGGCTCTCGCAATCTGTTCTTGTTTCATCTCCCGCGCCAGTACCGTTAGCAGACTCTTAGCCTCCGTGTTGTCCAAACGGGTCGCAATGTCGAGCCACTTGTAAGAGGCGATCAAGTCGAGTGCAGTACCTCGGCCGACATGCAACATCTGGGCCGCTTTCACCTGGGCCCTGGAGACTCCGAGCTCCGCCGCCACCAGGTAGAGTTGGAACGCCTTCTCATCGCTTTGTGGCACGCCTTCCCCGACTTCGCTCATCGTCCCGAGTTCATAGGCAGCGGGAGTAAAGCCCTGGTTGAGGGCCTTTTCGAACCACTGGGCCGCCCTTACGGGATCTGGAGGACCGGCAAGTCCCTTGCGATACAACACTCCCAGCTTGAACTGCGCAGGTGCAGAGCCCTGCTCCGCCGCAAGCTTGTTGAGCGTCTCGGCTTCTGCCGGATTGGTGGGGACCTGTTCTGATCCTTGTTGCTGCATCTGCGCGAGCATCACCTGCGCTGGCGAAATCCCGTGATTAGCAGCCTTGCGGACCCAGAATTCCGCTAGCGCCTCATCTTTGTGCATGCCATCGCCGCGGTAGTAAGCCATGCCGAGCATAAGTTCTGCAGGCGGGAAGCCCTGCTCCGCAGACTTGCGGAACCACTCCGCCGCTTTCACTGAATCCTTCGCGATGCCGCCCATACCAAGTTGGTACGCGGACCCCAGATTCAGTTGCGCAACGCAATGGCCCTGTTCAGCGGCCCGTTTGGTCAGTGCTATGGCTTTCGCGTCGTCCGCGGTGAGGCCGTACCAACCCATCTTGTAGCCTCCCGCGAGCATGAACTGCGCATCCGCATCATTCTGTGCCGCTGCCTTATCCAACCACTTCACACCTTGCGCGTAGTCGCGTTTGGCGATGAAGTAATGGCCTATTACGGCCTGTGCATGTGTGTCACCGCTCTCCGCTCGCTGTTTCATCGCCTCGACGCTCTGGCCGCTAAGCGCTTCTGCCTCCTTCTCGATAGCCTCTGAGCCGCAGTTCTGTGCCGAAGCGGGGTACTGGAAGGCGCTTACCAGACAAAGGAAGATTAGCCAACGATATAGTCCGTTCATATGCGGATGGTAACGCCGCCCTGTTGCAGTGTCGACCGCAGCGTGCTGGCCGACACGGGCGAGGACGCCCGTGCCCACACAATTTCTCCATTTCTTGATTGTTGACTGCCAGGCGGCGTTCCATTACCCTTCCGCCGCACTTTCCTCCCTGGGGATCCAAATTCAAGTCAGGAGAAGCTCATGATGCGCACACTCGGCGCTTTGGGGATCTTTGCGATGGCCTGTACCTTGTTCGCCCTGGCGGTTGTGGGGAGCCACGGAGCGCCCGCTCCGCAGGCTGCCTCGGCGAACAAGACCCCGGCCGACGATTTCACCATCCACGTTTCCGCTCCGCACCTGGTCCACGGCAAAGTCATGGAACCTTTCCATCACTATTGCAAGGTGTACTCCAGCGATCCGACCATCGTTTGCCTGATCTTTGACGACACCAAGCCGGGCACGATGCTGACGCAGGTGGAATGGATCTGGGCCAAGAAGCTGACCCGGCCCGCGGTCCCGCTCGCCACCTGGAACAAGAACTGGCACGACCACGCCATTGAGATCGCCAGCGGCCGCGTCCAGGTGCACGACCTGCCGCCCGACAAAGCCAAGGAAGTCGCCGACCTGGTGGCCAACACGGATGGATTGATCTACAGCTTCGAGATGAAGGATGGGATCCCCACGGGCAACATCAGCATACCGCAGGCCGTCGGGCACAAACCGATGAGCGCCGCTGAGTACAAGAAGTTCTGAGCAAGATAGGACAGCCGCCACGGCTGTCCTATTTCTTTTTCAGCTCTTCGGTCCAGTTCACGACCAGCGTGAGGGGGCGGTCGCTCTGCTCGGCAGCGACCTCGGCGACGAACTTCTTCCCGTCCGCGCTCACGTCGAAGAGCGACCCGGCGCCGATCAGGTTGGTGCGGAACAAGGGCTCAGTCCGTCCGATCTGGAAGCTGTTGCCCGAACCGTCCACTTCAACAGCGTAGAACTGGTTGTCTCCCGGAGGGGTGTAGAAGAGTTCTTTCCCATCGCCTCTCCATCGCGGACGGGAACCGGAGTTCTGCGAGATCTGCCATTTCGCTCCGGTCGGGGGGAACGGCGACACGAACACTTCCGCGTTCCTGACAACCCAGGAAGCGTAGGCCAGCCAGCGCCCGTCCGGGGAAAACTGGCCATCGTAGTCCAAGCCAGGATTCTGGATGGCAGGGAACGGCTTTCCGTCTCCGTTCATGGGCAACACCCAGAGTTTCTGGGTGCCGGCCGCTCCCTCGACATAGAGGAGATAGCGGCCATCCGGGGACCAATGGCAGACGAACCGGTCCTGGTTCGCGTCCAGCAGAGGCTGGGCCGTCCCCGATCCATCGGAGGGTTGCACGTACATCTGGAAGTGGCCGGTCCCGCTGGAGAGGGAAAACGCGATCCGTTTGCCATCCGGGGACCAGGCAAAGCCCCGGATCCCGCCGGAGAGGAAGGTCAAGCGGGTCTTGGTATTGCGCTGCAAGTCGTAGATCCAGATCGCGCTCTGGGGATCGCCGATGATGGAGGCCAGCTTCTTGCCGTCGGGCGACAGCGCCACTTCCAGATACTGGTCGCGGCCGCCGACGGTGCCCAACGCCTTGCCGCTCCGGTCATACCAGACGAGTTGCCGGCCCGCGTCGCTCGACCCCGTCTGGAAAACCAGCGCTCCGGTGTCGGAAGCGGTGGCCGTGATGTGCCACACGCCCGAGTCATAGGCCACGCCGTCGGCGATCGCACGCGGCTGTCCGCTCAGCGCGCCGGTCGAGGCATCGAACGCTTGCGCCATGAGCGAGCTCTCGGAGAGAAACAGAAGCTGACCCTGCGCGTACACCACGTTGGCGAGAGTGTGGAGGACACGCCGGTTTTCCTTCCCGTCCAGCGAGGCCAGGAACACTCCGGCATTTTCCGATGCGGGGTTGTTGTGATCGCCCGCGAAGTAGAGGAAGTGTTTGCCGTCGGGAAGGAACAGCGGCCAGCGGTGGGTCGTGTATTTCCCATCGTCGCTTTTGGTCAGAGTCGCGATCGCGCCCCCGTCGGCGGAGACGCGGCTCAACCCGCCCCGGAAGCGAGGTGCGAAGAGGATCGTGCCGTCCTTCCCCCACGATCCGCCCCGCGGATCCGGCGCCTCTGCCAGCGTGATGGGCGCCCCGCCGTTGATGCTCACCTTCCTCAGTCTTCCTTCCGCGAAGAATCCCACCCATTGGCTGTCCGGCGACCAAAAGGGGAAGGTCGCGTTCTCGCTCCCGGCGATTGGCTGTCCACCAGTGCTGTTGAGCGCCCGTACATAGAGGCGGGTTTTCCCCTCCGCCATCACCGACATCACCAGGCGGCTTCCGTCGGGCGAGAGCACGGGAGGGCCGCTGTTGTCTCCCACAAAGTTGAAGTGCCCGCCCTCCGGTGCGACGAGTTCCGCGCGCACCACACTCGGGGTCCGTGCCGCCTTCCAGTACGCTACTGCAAGCACGATCGCTATCACCACAGCGAGCGCTGCCACGATGCCGAGCAGGCGCTCGCGGTTCTTTCGCTTGGCGATGAGCGGCGCCGGCACCCCGGCTTTCGAGCCCGCCTCCGCGATCCACTGCAACTGCAGCTTGAGATCGTGGGCCGTCTGCCAACGCTCTTCGGGATCTTTTGCCAAGCAGGTTCTTATGACGCGGTCCAGCGCCGGCGGGGTCATGGGCTGCATCTCGCTGATCGGCTTTGGCTCCGACGAAAGGATGGCGGCGATCAGGCTCGCCTTGGTCTTGCCGGTGAACGCCGCCCGGCCCGTCGCCATCTCGTAGATCACCTCGCCGAGGGCGAAGATGTCACTGCGCGCGTCCGCCTCGTTGCCTTCGAGCTGCTCCGGCGCCATGTACTGGAATGTGCCCACAATCATGCCCTCGGCGGTCAGTTTCTTGGTCGCCATGGTCGCGGCCATCTCGGTGAGGGCAGAGACTGCGGGCACGGGATCGTTGCGTAGCTTGGCCAGCCCGAAGTCCATGAGCTTCGCGCCTGCTTTCGTGAGCATGATATTTCCCGGCTTTAGGTCGCGATGAATGACGCCCTGTCGGTGCGCCTTGTCCAGCGCGTCCGCGATCTCGATGGCAATCTTCAGCGCCGCCTCGCTGGGCAGCGGCCCGCGCTCCAGCCGCTTTTCCAGCGTCTCGCCTTCCAGGTACTCCATCACCAGGAAGTCGGTGCCCTCGTGCCGCCCCACGTCATAGAGCGTGCAGATATTTGTGTGGGACAAGTTGGAGATGGTGCGCGCCTCGCGCTCGAATCGTTCGCGCATCTCCGCGCCAGCCGCATGTCCCGCGGTCAGGATCTTGATGGCCACCGTGCGATCCAGCCGCGTGTCGCGGGCGCGGTACACCTCGCCCATCCCGCCCGCGCCCACCGCGGACTGGATCTCGTAGGGCCCGAGCTTATTTCCAGCAGTCAGTGCCATGGATACCTACTTCGTGATTCCCGCTACACCGCTCAGGGTGAGAAGGTTCGATTGGACGTCGATCACACCGAACACCAGCCGCTTGCCGTCGCGAGAGATGGCGAAGGTCTCCGGAGCACGGTCGGGGTCGCTCAGCACCAGCCGGCGGCTGCTTGAGGTGTCCTGCCCCGGGATGAAGTCCTGGGCGTAGATAACGGTCGCCGCGTTGGCGCCGCTAGTCACGAAAAGGACGGTCTTGCCGTCGGGCATCCACTTGGCACGGCCGTTACCCACCGGCCTTGGATCAACGCTATTGATCGCGATCTTGGCGACCTCCGATCCATCCGCGACGCGATACACCCCGATCGATGTATTGCCCGTTGTCGCAAGGACATAGCGGCCGTCGGGCGAGGCCTCCGGCCAGTTCGTGATTCCCGGGACCAGCCGTCTCGCCTGGCTGCCGTCCGCACGCGCCTTCCACAATCCACGTTGTTTGGGGTTCCCGGAGTTGTAGATGACCCATCCATCCACGGTCGCCGTGGGATTTTCGGCATCCACTCCGTCGTGGCTCACCTGGTGTGCGCCGCTGCCGTCGGCTTCCGCCATCCAGATCTCAAAATTGCCGCTGCGGTGCGAGGTCCACAGCAATTTGCCGTCGGGCGTGAACGTCGGGTCCCAATCGTCGGCGGGATCATCGGTCAGTCGCCGCACGGTTCCATCGTGCGTGGAGACCTCCCAGATGTCCAGGTTGCCGCTGCGGTTGGAAGTGAACACCACCCAGGCGCTGTCCGGCGAGTAGAAGGGCTGGCGATCGACGCTGCTGCCATGGGTCAGCCAGCGCTCCGACTCCGTCTTCTTTGCCCCTTTCTCTAGCGAGACTTCCCGCACATTCTCGCGGCTCATAATGTTGTCCAGCACCAACCGCCCCGGGCCCAGCGGTTCCACGATGCTTGTCCCTCCCGGCAGCCACAGCAGCACGCTCGCAGGGCCGGTGGGCACCTTCTGGCGGATCAGACGGCTGGCGCCGGTGTTCACCGGGCCGATGCTGCTCACCGATACACTGCGCGCGTAGATCACTTCATCATTGGCGATCCACGTCACCGAGGAGATATCCCCGCCGGGAAATGCGGGTTTCACGTCGACGAATTGCTTGCCATCCGGACTCAACAGCGAGAAGGTAACGTTCTCCGAGGTGATTCCTCCGGCGATGGACTCGACTGCGATCCACTGGGCGTTGGGCGACCAGCGCAGCGCGCGCACGGCCGTATCCGGCGATTCCATGTGGTGGAGCTCGTGCGCCCCACTGCCGTCGGGCGAAACCGCCCAGATCGAGCTTCCGCGGACGAAGGCGATCTGCTTTCCGTCGGGGGACCAGTCCGGGGCCCGGCCTTCCGCCAGCCGGCGCAGTTCTCCGCCCACTACAGCCGCGCGGCAGATCCAGGCCTTTCCACCTTCCGTGTGAGTGAATACGATCATGGAGCCGTCCGGCGACAATCGCGCAGAACCGTCCGGACCTTGGGTAATGGGCACTTCGCCCCCGCTGCCCAGCTGCTTCAACCAGATGCGGTCCTTGCCGTCGCGCCCCGAACCGAATACGACCGAACGTCCATCCGGTGCGGCGGCCGGGTCCCAGTCGGCGCCGGAGAAAGTCAGGTTCTGCATTACCGGCGGCTCCGCCGGACGGGTGTGGAACACCACGGCGCCCAGCAACAATCCCAGCCCGAGCGCGACGGTCATGCCGGCCGCCATCGGGCCCCAGCGCTTCCGCGCGGGACTCGCAGCCGTGGCCGCCAAGCCCAGCACCGAGCCGCTGCTCGCCTCCGACAGGTGGTCGCGCACCCGTTGCAGGTCGCGCGCCAGGTCGCGGGTGGAGGCGTAGCGCTCATCCGGTTCCTTGGCCAGGCAGCGCTCCACGATCCAGCGCACCGGCGGGGGCGTCTTCGGGTTCAGCTCGGTCACTGGCTGTGGCTCGTCCTCGATGATCGCGGCCATGGTCTGCGCCGAGCTCTCGCGCTGGAACGGCCGCTTGCCGGTGAGCATTTCGTACAGCACTGTGCCCAGGGAAAACTGGTCGCTGCGGAAGTCCACCGTCGCGCCACGCGCCTGCTCGGGCGACATGTAGCCGACCGTGCCCAGCACCATCCCGGGATGGGTTGCCGGCACGACTGCGGTCGCGGCCGCGTCCGACCCCACCGCAACCCCGGGGACCAGCTTGGCCAGCCCGAAGTCCAGGATCTTCACCAGCCCGTCGCCGGTGATCATGATGTTCTCCGGCTTGAGGTCGCGGTGGACGATCCCGGCCGCATGCGCTTTGGCCAGTCCGTCCGCCACCTGCGCCGCGATCGCCAGCGTCTTCTTCATCGTCAGGCCGCCGGCGTCGAGCATTTCGCGCAGGTTCTTGCCGTCCACGAATTCCATCGCCAGGTACGACGTGCCGTTCTGCCGCCCGACGTCGTGGATAGTCACGATATTGGGGTGATTGAGCGCGGAGGCGGCGCGCGCTTCCTGCTCGAAGCGCTGCAGACGTTCCTGGTCGCTGGAGAACTGCGCGCTCAGGACCTTGATGGCGACCGGGCGGTCCAGCTTGCTGTCGCGCGCGCGATACACCTCGCCCATGCCGCCCGCGCCCAATGCGCCGACGATCTCGTATGGCCCGAGTTTCGTTCCAGTCGCAATGCTCATTTCTTTAGCACCGCCGTCCAATCGGTGAGCAGCATCATGGGTGCAGCCGCATCTTCGCGCGGCAGAGAATTGATCAGGAACCGCTGGCCATCCCGCGAAACCGCATATTGGAACAAGGCGAATTTCGCGCCGTGCATGCGCGTCTGAAACAACGCGTGGGGCGTGCCCGCTTCGATCTTATTCGGGCCCAGTTTGATGGGCACCGCCATCAGCCGCTTGTCGGAGTCTACGTAGAACAGCTCTTTCCCATCAGCTCTCCACTGGCCTTGGGTCCCGCCCGATGCCGAGGAGAGCTGGACCTGCGACCCGGGGCCAGGGAAAGCTTCCACGATGACCGCCGGCGTACCGCCTCGGGCGCCGCTGGTATGGGAGATCCAGTGCCCGTCCGGTGAGAACCGCGCCTCGGCGCAACTCGATCCACAGAACCGCGAAGATTTTCTTTCCGCGAGATCGTAGACCCAGACCTCCGGCCTGCCCTCCAGAAAATTCATGTATGCGAGGTACCGGCCGTCGCGCGACCAGTCATTGAGCATGAGTCGCGTTCCTTCGACCAACGTCTCGGGCGCGCCCGAACCGTCCGCCGCCCTGCGCTGGATCGTGGTTCCCTGTGAGGTATAGGCCAGCATCCTCGAATCGGGCGACCAAGCCGGCGTTAGGTTGCGGTCGGTCTCCGCCGTGAGGGGATAGGAGGTGCCACGTGTCATATCGATCACGAATACCCGTGCGTGGCCATTGGTCGCCTGATCCAACGTCACGGCGAGTTCGTGCTCGTCGGGCGAAAGCTTCGGCTCGTACGATGCTGCATCTCCGACCGTTCCCAATTCCTTGCCGGAGCGGTCAAACCAGACCAGGCGGGAACTGTAGGTGTGCCGCGACTGGTAGACGAGTGCGCCCGACTCGGCCACCGAAAACCCCGATCTACTGAATCCGAGTTCCTGCTCCATTTCCTGGTTCACGATCGCCACTGGATTACCGGTGAAACGCAGTTTCCTGGTGTCGAACGGCTGTGCGAACAGGGTCCCGTCGCGCACGAACAGCAGGTGCCCGGCGGCAAAGGCAGTGTTGCCGCGGATGTCGGCGGACAGCAGTACTCCTTCATTCGCGTCGAGGTTTCCGATGTAAAGGCCGTCGCGGCCCACCGACCAGTCAACGAAGTAGAGAAAATGGCGCCCGTCCGGGAGGAACGTGGGCCAGCGGTGGCTCTCGCCCACGCTCTGGTGGAGTTTGGTGGCTGGGACGGGGACCCCTCCATCGGCCGGCACGCTAAGCAGGACCGCCCCAATGTAAGGTGCGAAGACGATTGTGCCCTCGCGGTTCCATGTCCCGCCACGACCCAGGGTTGCATCGCAGATCGTCTGCACGCCAGCTGTCCCCAGGTCGACCTTCTTCAACTTTCGTTCCGCGAAGAAACCGATCTGGTGGGAATCGGGGGACCAGAAGGGAAACGCTGCGCCCTGCGTCCCGGATACCTCCTGGTCGGAGCTGGTGGCCAGCGATTTCACCCACAATGTGGTCACTCCATCGGCGCTGGTGGCCGTGAATGCAAGTCGAGTGCTGTCGGGAGAGATCGCGAAATCATAGGCGACGTAAGAATGCCCCGTAGGCGGCGTGAGCGCTGTGCGGTAGACCGGGGCTTTGGCGGGCTCGCTTCGTCCCCACCGTCCGCCCGCATATCCGACCAGCCCCGCGAGCAGCGCAGCGAGCAATGCCCAGCGCCACAGGGGCCCGGCCGCCCGTGCCTTCCCTGCCGCAACTTCTGCACCGTCGCGGATGCCTTCCAGTTGCAGCTTGATGTCATGCGCGCTCTGCCAGCGCTCGTCCGGGTCTTTCGCCAGGCAAGTGCGCACTACCCGGTCCAGCGCCGGTGGTGTCATCGTCTGCAACTCACTGATCGGCTTTGGCTGCGACGACAGGATGGCCGCGATCAGGCTCGCCTTCGTCTTGCCGCTGAACGCTGGACGTCCAGTCGCCATCTCATAAATCACCGCACCGAGCGCGAACAGGTCGCTGCGCACGTCCGCTTCCTGCCCCTCCAGCTGCTCCGGCGCCATGTACTGGAAGGTGCCCACGATCATGCCTTCCGTGGTCAGGTTCTTGTTCCCCGCCGCCGTCATCTCTGTCAGCGCCGCCACCGCCGGTACCGGCTCCCGGCGCAGCTTGGCCAGCCCGAAGTCCATCAGCTTCGCCCCCGACTTCGTTAGCATGACATTTCCCGGCTTCAGGTCGCGATGGATGACGCCCTGACGGTGCGCCTTGTCCAGCGCCTCTGCCACTTCGATGGCGATCTTCAGTGTCTGCTCCGGCGGCAAGGCGCCCCGCTCCAGCCGTTTCTCCAGCGTCTCGCCTTCCAGGTACTCCATGACCAGGAAGTCCACGCCACCCTGGTGGCCGACGTCGTGCAACGTGCAAATGTTCGGATGGGAGAGGCTGGAGATCGTGCGCGCTTCCCGGTCGAAGCGCTGCCGCAGCTCGGGATCACCGGACAGGTGGGACGGCAGGACCTTGATCGCGACCGAGCGGTCCAGCCGCGTGTCGCGAGCGCGATACACTTCACCCATGCCGCCCGCGCCCAATGCGCCGACGATCTCGTATGGCCCGAGCTTGGTGCCTGATGTGAGTGCCATCCCCGCTCCCCCCGAGCGGCTGTGCGCGCAATTATAGCTTCGGTTACTTGGTTGGCTCGATCACGAACAGCGTCGAGTTTTGCTTCAGAATCGAGTACGCATACCACTTGGCGTCATCCGTGATGGCGACCGACTGGCTCGACATTGTGCCCGTGAGGTCTGCCGGAGCGAATTGGCGTACCAAAGTCCGGTTCCCGGTTTCGAGGTCCACGCGCTCGACCCGCACCGGAAGATCCGACTTTGGTCCGCGTACCAACACCCATTGCGTGCCGGGCCAGCGGAGCACCCCGTCACCGGCCTTTAGCGAGGTCACCGGATGCGGCTGACCTCCAGCGACGGGCAACTCAATCCACCGTCCATCTGAATCCTGCGCCAACACCAGCTTGCCATCTTTCGACGGGATCCCATCGGTCGTGGTTTCGGGAGTGACGGCGCGTGGCGGACCTGCTGTGAGGTCATGGACGTAGCATCGCGAACCGTGTCCAGCTTCTGTGCCGCAGAGCAGAATGCGCTGGCCGTCGGCGAACCAGTACGCCGTGCTGACGTCTTTCACCGCCCCCAGTGACAGCTTCTTCGCCAGGCCTGCCCCGGTGGGATATAGGAACAATTCATCCGGGGAGCGAGCGATCAGAGCGAGTGCCCATTTTCCGTCGGGGGACAAATCTGCCGCCCAGCCCTCGCCCAGCCGCACCACAGGCGAGCCATCCGTTTGACGGATGCACACGCTGTAGAAGTCGCCGAAGATCCCGCTCTCCTCTGTCATTAATAGGGTGCGGCCATCGGGTGTCAGAGCAATCGGCTGGGTGTAATCCAGGAATGCCAGCGAGATCTCGCCCTTCACGTCCGGCCCATTGCCGAACACTTCGCGGTGGATGTCGTCGCGCGTCACCAGCCAGCGCCCGTCATCAGAGATGTCGTGAATCGTCAAGCCGCCGGCACTGTCCCGGACAACGCGTGTCTTGCCGGAGAGCGTGACCCCGCGTACCACGAACGAGCTGTACGATCGTCCGCCCGAGAAAAGTACCTCGTCGCCCGAACGCGACCACGCAAGGCCCTCGACGCCCCAGTAGCCGTCGGAGAGCACTTTCGCGTTGCCGGCCAGATCGACGACCGCCACGCCGCCCCGATCGTCATACCGGAACGGATGCAGCATGTACGCGATCTTGTCTCCCTTTGGCGAAAAGCGCAGGTCGCTCAAGTAGCCCCCGTATTCGACCAGGACGTGGCTGATGGGATACTCGAGGCGGTCCTTTCCGCCTACGTCGCGGATGATGGCCAAGTCGCTTCCGTCTGGAGCAAAATCCGCCTCTCGCACACCCTCTAATATCTCCCGCGGCGCGCCGCCGCCGATCGGCATCCGGGCCAACGTCCCGCTGAACAGACGATGCCCGACGTAGCGCGCCTTGGTGAGCAGTGCGATCTCTCCCTTCGACGACACCGACAGGAGCTGAACATCGTGCAGTCCCAGCGAGTGCGGTTCCGGGTACTCCGGACTCAGGGTGAAGATCTCCGGCACATTCCCCATGGTCGCCGAGCTGAAGATGATCGCTTTCTTGTCGGGGGCGAACGCGACCCGGAAGATCGCCTGCGGCCGGAAGGTCAACAGCCGAAAGGTGACGTTTTCCGCGACTGGTGTGGAACTCGTCCGCGATCCCACGACGTAGGAGAGCGCGCACGCAATGGCCAAAAGGGCTGACACCATGGCAAATTTTCGCCAACGGCCTGGGACCACGGCCGTCAGCGCAGGCTGCGCCGAACTCGATTCACTCGTGCCCGAGATCGCTTCCAACGCGAAGGCCACGTCGCGCGCCGACTGAAAGCGCTCCTCCGGGTTTTTTTCCAGGCAGCGACGGATGATCCGTTCCAGCGCCGGAGGCACCTTCCGTTCCGCGGTCGCCAGTTCGGGCGGGTCCTCTTTCAGGATCGAATTCATCACCTCGACCGAGGAATCGCCGTGAAAGGCGCGCTGCCCGCAAATCATTTCGTACAACACCGTGCCGAAGCTGAAGAGGTCTGACCGCGCGTCGGCGGGCTTGCCCCGAACCTGCTCCGGGGACATGTACCCGACGGTACCCAGGACCAGGCCCGGTTGGCTTGCGACCGTGGCCTGGGTCGCATCTCCGGCCGCGGCGGCCCCATGCCGCGTCCCCTTCGCCAAACCGAAATCCAGGACCTTGATCCTTCCGTCCGTGGTGATGAAGACATTCTCCGGTTTCAGGTCGCGATGGATGATCCCCTTCTCGTGCGCAGCCGCCAACCCGTGCGCCATCTGGACTGCGTACTCGGCCGCCTTGCGCAGGGGAAGCGGCGCTCGCTCCATCCGTTCCCGGAGGGTTTCGCCTTCGAGCAGTTCCGAGACGAGGTAGGGGATGCCGTCCTGCTCGCCGACGTCGTACACGGCCATGATGTTGGGGTGGTTCAGCGTGCTCAGCAGCTGCGCTTCCTGCGCAAAGCGTTGTAGGCGGCTGGCGTCGGCGGAGAAATCGGAGGGAAGGATCTTGATCGCGACGGCGCGGCTCAACCGCGTGTCCAGGGCGCGGTACACCTCGCCCATGCCCCCCGCGCCAATAGAGCCCTGAATCTCGTACGGTCCCAGACGTGCGCCCGCTGTGAGTGCCATTCTTCCTTGGTTGCCGTGGTGCGGTAGGACTGAGTCGCCCCCGAGTGTGGCGCAGATTATAGACCGGCTGGGCGCCCGGCTATGGGCCTATTTCGGGAATCGTACGCGTAGGTAGGAGGTCAACAAATTAAGAGTCCCGAGGTGCTGTTACCCTGTTCCTCTCGACCAGCAGCTCGCTTGTAGACCCTTGCCGACCTGCCTCCAGCACTTCCTTGCGGGTCGCGCTGGCGCGATCATTAAGAAGCTTGCGCCTCAGCTCGGGCTCCGGGCTTACCACCAACCGGAAAAACCGGGTAACGCCTCGGGACTCTATCTTGCCTTCGACGTGTTTCTCGTTCCCCTCGACCAGCAGCTCGCTATAGACCGTCGCCTGCCCTCCGTCCCATCCGCCTCGAGAGCGTGGACGGTGACTGTGGCTTCAGCCCCGGACTCACCACCAACCGGAGAAACTTAAGAAATGTCAAAGAACGAGTGTCCTTTTACGCTCCTGTATTCTTAAGTCAACGATTTTCGTAGGACTGTATCTGCTTTGTTTTCAATCGAGTGCAGCTCATTCACAGCCGTATGCAACTGCCGTGGTGCAGCAGCAGTTTTCAACAGCGATGGGGAGCCGCTGCTGACGCGGCTTGGCGCATTTTCCGATTGTGCAAATCGCATTCAAAACCGCACTTTGCGCGGCTCCGGCGATTGCCTTGTTGCGTGGGCCCCGACACTTCCGCCACGCCCAGCCTCTTCACCACGTGGGCTCCCAAGCATGGCACCGCTTTCCCCATGCGGGTCGCCGTAAGTCCACCCACTGCAGTTACTTACGTCATTTGCGGGATGACTCGGACTGTTCTAGTGTTAACGAATTGCCATGAGCGATAATTCACCACTCTCCGACCGCCGCTCCAATCCGCGCATTCCGGTAAACCTCGCCCTTCGCTACGGAACCAACGACGAACTCATCACCGGCGAGTTGGTGGACGTTAGTGCCGGCGGCATCGGGATCGTCGGCGAGACCGCATACCCCGCGGGAACGGAGTTGGTACTCCGCTTCCGTTCGCGCAATTCGAAAACCGATCTTTTGAGCCTGCGCGCCGTGGTTCGCCACACCCACGGCAAAAGGATGGGGCTGGAATTCGTCAACTTGCCGATTTCGGACTTCGCCCGGACTCTGGCCATGATTGAGCGCCTCACCGGCAATCAGGAAAAGCTGGTCAGCGCCTAAGCAACCGCAGAACAGCCGTTGACTTTGCTTTCCCCCGGAGTTAGGGTCTCCTACCTCTGGAGTTCAGGGGGCAGTTCGTGCGCGTCCTCTCAGGGCTGATGGTTATTGCCACGGTTGCGGTGTTCCTGTTGCCGTCCACCATCGCTATCTATGCGGCGGTGAACGGGACCGCATGGGACTTGCAGGACCTCCAGGACCTCCCGCTCATCGAACTGCTGGTGCCCGTGGCTGCGCTTTTTGCGTTGGCCAGCCCGCCGGCAGGTATCGTGTTTGCCGCGCTCAGGCATGAGGTGACCCACGCCCTCACCTCGGGTGTTCCGCTGTTCGAGCTTGAGTGCGCGCTGATCCGCTAGACCCCACGGCCAATCGACTCCGTTGCACGCGGTATCCACCGCATTCCATTCCAATTCTTTACCGCAGCTTAGCTGCAATCTCGGGAGTCAGCTAATGGCAACTTTGGCAGATGAAAAAGTCATGGACCTGGTCATGGAACTGGTTTCCGATGACCGCAGAGCAGTGGACTTCGAGATGGGTCTCTGTCGCTTCTGCAATGCCCGCATCGAGTCCAGCGATCCCCACGATCTCGAGCAGCACCGCCCGGATTGCCCCTGGTACGGTGTCCGCAAGGTTCTCGGACTCGCGTGACACCGACGGTACAACCGGCCCGACCGCTCTGCGGCCGGGCTTTTTCTCTTCGTCTCGCGCTCACGGACCGCCACTCACGGCTGCTAGGATAATGCCGTGCCCGACCTTCTCCGGCTCAAGAACCTGAGCGTCGATTTCGTCGCACGGAATGGTGCTCTGCCTGCGGTGCGCGACGTCTCGTTCGATATCGGCCGGGGCGAATCCCTGGCCCTGGTGGGTGAGTCCGGCTCCGGGAAATCCGTCACGGCGCTGGCCATCATGCGCCTGTTGCCCCGCCAGGCTCGCACTTCGGGCGAGATCCTCTTCGACCACACCGCGCTCTTATCTCTTCCCGAACATGAGATGCGCACCTTTCGCGGGGAGCGGATCAGCATGATCTTCCAGGAGCCCATGACCGCGCTCAATCCGGTGATGCGCGTGGGTGAGCAGGTGGCCGAGGCCGTTCTGACTCACGGTTCATCCACCTTCGGCCGGCGCTCGCTGGAGAAGGCCGTGGCCTGGGATCGGGCTCTGGAGGCGTTGCGCGACGTCGGCTTCCGCGATCCCCAGCTCCGCGCCCGCGCCTACCCGCACCAGCTCTCCGGCGGTCAGCGCCAGCGCGTGATGATCGCGATGGCCATCGTGAACCGCCCGCAGCTGCTCATCGCGGACGAGCCCACCACCGCGCTGGACGTGACCGTCCAGGCCCAGATCGTCGGGCTGCTCAATGCGCTGCGCCAGAGGTTTAACCTGTCGCTGCTCTTCATCTCGCACGATCTCGGCCTGGTATCGCAGCTGGTGAACCGGGTCGCGGTGATGTACGCCGGCTCGATCGTGGAAAGAGGCTCGGTACGCGACATCTTCCGTCACGCCGTTCATCCCTACACTCGAGGCATGCTGGGCGCGGTCCCCACCCTGCGCACCGACCGCTCCGTCCCCTTGCGCACCATCGAGGGGGTGGTGCCCTCTCCCGCCGCGCTCCCGCCCGGCTGCCCCTTCGTGCCGCGCTGCGAGTTCGCCGAGCGGCAATGCGCCCACGCACTTCCGCCACTGGTGGAGGTCGGTCCCAGCCACTACGCCCGCTGCCCGGTGGTCATCAGTCAGCAGCCGTCGGCTCTCAAGAAAGCCCGATCCCGCTAGGCACAAAGGTCAGTCGCGAAATTCCGGGCGTTCGTCTATCATTCCGTTTCTCGCCTCCCCCGGCGAAACCCCGAAGGCTGAGGGCCGACCCCTAAATCAATGCGTGTACTCCTGCTGAGCGACATACATTCGAACCTCGAGGGCCTGGAAGCGTGCCTGGAGGTGGCGCCCAGTTGCGACAAAGTGGTGAACCTGGGGGACATCGTCGGCTACGGCGCCAGCCCCAACGAAGTCACCGACCGCTCGCGCAAGCTCGGCGGGCTGTTCGTCCGCGGCAATCACGACAAGGCCTGCACCGGCGTGATGGGTGTGGAGAGCTTCAACCCCATCGCCGGTCTCGCCGCCCTCTGGACCAAGCAGGCGCTCTCCCCCGAAAACCTCGAGTTCCTCAAGAACCTGCCCCGGGGACCGATCCCATTGGACGGCATCGCCGCGGTGCAGCTTGTCCACGGCTCTCCTATCGAAGAGGATGAGTACATCATCGTGTTGCGCGACGCCATCGAGCCGCTCATGCGCACGACCGTCCCGCTTACCTTCTTTGGTCACACTCATATCCAGTGCATCTTCTCGGTAAAGGAGAACCAGCTCGAGATGATGCGCCCCATGTACCGCTCCAAGGACGCCCGCGACACTTACGAGGTGAAGCTCGAGCGCGGCATGAAATATCTGGTGAATCCGGGTTCGGTGGGACAGCCCCGCGACGGCGACCGCCGCGCCGGTTTCGCCGTCTTCGACACCGAGAGCTTCTCTTTCACATTCCACCGCGTGCCCTACAACATCGAGGGCGCACAGCAGCGCATCCTCGCCGCCAAGCTTCCCGACCGCCTCGCCACCCGCCTGGCCGACGGCCGCTAGTTCGCGCTTTTCCTGGGTTTCAGGTGATGCATCCCGCCCGAGGAGATCTGCTCCCGCCCCGCCTTGTTGGCCAACCGGTCGCAGCGGATATTGTCGGCGTGGCTCGCGTGGCCGCGGACCCACTTCCACGCGATCTCATGCGTGCCGATCAGATTGTCCAGCTCCTGCCAGAGCTCCCGATTGGCGATGGGGACGCGCCGCGAACCTTCTTTGCGGGTCCAGTCGTGCGCTTTCCAGCCGCGCAGCCACTGCGTAATGCCTTTCTGGACGTATTCGGAATCGGTATTGAGGGTGACCGCGCAGGGCTCGGTCAGGGTTTCCAGCGCGCGAATGACGGCGGTCAGCTCCATGCGGTTGTTGGTGGTGTGCGGCTCACAGCCGTACATCTCGCCGGTCACGCCGCCGGACCGGAGCACGCAGGCCCAGCCCCCGGGACCCGGGTTGCCGATGCAGGCCCCGTCGGTGGTGATGGTCACACTCTTCATGCCGCGGCTACTTGGAAAGTTCCTTCTTGACCGTTTCGCTGACAGTCTTGCCGTCCACCCGCGCGCCCGACTGGGCGAACTTCGCCATCACGTTCTTCATGACCGTGCCCGTGTCTTTCAGGCTGGGCGAACCCATCTCGGCGATTACCGCGCGCACCGTCGAGGCGATCTCTTCCTCGCCGACGGCCTTGGGCAGGTAGCCCTCGATGATCTTGATCTCGGCGGCCTCCTTGTCGGCCAGTTCCTGCCGCCCGCCCTTGGTGAACTGTTCGATCGAGTCCTTGCGCTGCTTGATGAGGGTGTTCAGCACGGCCATGGCTTCCTGGTCGTTCAGCGGCGCGCGCTTATCGATCTCTCTGTTCTTCAGCGCTGCCTTGACCATGCGCAAGGTAGAGAGCCTCAGCTCCTCCTTGCCCTTCATGGCCTCGACCATGTCTTTCTGCACTTGTTCGGGGATAGGCATGGCGGGGATTATAGATGCCGGTACGCAGCGGCCGGTACTCAGCGGCCGATTTGATTGCCTCCCACCCATCGGAGAGATATGATTCGCGCCAGATACTAGAAGGACTCTTTATGCTTCGTAAATCCCGTCTTTTTACTCCAGGCCCCACGCCTTTGCTCCCGGCTGCCGTCCAAGCCATGGCCGCAGCCGACGTGCACCATCGCACCGCGGACTTCCGCACTCTGTACCAGCGCGTGCTCGCCGATCTCCAGATATTTATCGGGACCCGCAATCCGGTCGTGCTCATGGCCTCCTCGGGCACCGGCGCCATGGAGGCGTCGGTCGCCAACCTGACCTCGCCCGGGGACAAGGTGCTGGTGCTGACCGCGGGCAAGTTCGGAGAACGCTGGCGGGACTTGGGCAAGGCTTACGGCTGCGACGTGCAGCGCGTCACCGCCGAGTACGGGCAATCCATCTCTCTGGAAGCCGTGCGCGCGAAGCTGGAACCCGGCATCCGCGTCGTCTTCATGCAGGCCACGGAAAGCTCCACCGGCGTGCGCCATCCCGTAGCCCAGGTCGCCCGCCTGGTTCGCGAGGCCGGCGCCCTGCTCGTGGTGGACGCCATCACCGGCCTCGGTACCACCGAGTTCGACGTGGATGGTTGGGGCATTGACGTCATCATCGGCGGCTCGCAGAAAGCGGTCATGATCCCTCCCGGGCTGGCCTACTGCGCCGTCAGCGACCGCGCCTGGAAGGCCATGGAGACCAGTAAGAACCCGCGCTACTACTTTGACCTGCGCAAGGAACGCGCCGCCGGGGAAAAAGGCGAGTCCGCCTTTACGCCGGCCATTTCGCTGGTGGCCGCGCTGGGCGCCGCCCTCGACTACATCCGCGCCGCCGGAAACGGCGACCTCGCCGCCGGACGCGACGCGCTCATCCACAATGCCGACGTCGCCGCCGAGATGACCCGCGCCGCCGCCCGCGCCCTGAAGCTGCAACTGTTCGCCGCCGACGCTCCTTCCAACGCCCTTACCGCCATCGTTCCCCCGGCCAATATCGATTCCGGCGCGATCGTGAAGGAGTTCAAGGAGCGCTTCGGCGCCGTGGTCGCCAACGGGCAGGGGGAGATGAAGGGCAAGATCTTCCGCATCGCCCACCTCGGCTTCTACGACTACCTCGACACCATCGGCATCATTGGCGCCTTGGAACACGTGCTGGCCAAGGTCATCTCGCCGAAACACTTCGAATTGGGCGCCGGCCTGCGCGCTGCGCAGGAGGTGTACATCCGCACGGCCTCTCCGCAGTCGCTGGTCGCCAGCCGGTAACCGCAGAAGTCGCGCCGATTCCAATGCAGTTGTAGCCCGGCCGCCCTCGGCCGGGCTCCCTCACGGCACTGGCCCGTCGAGCAACTGCCATCACATGCCTCTGTGATTGTCCGTCTGCTCGGTGACCCGGCACTCGCGCTACAATCTCCCCCTCCCATGAAGATCATCATCGCCGAGAAGATCGCTCCCGCGGCCGTCGACCTGTTTAAGGAAGAGTCGCGCTGGACGGTGGTCACGCACGACCAGCTCGAGGGACGGCTGGCGCAGGAACTGGAGACCGCCGATGCCCTCATCGTCCGCTCCGCTGTGCACGCCAACGCCGCCCTGCTCTCCCACGCCAAACAACTGCGCGTGATCGGCCGCGCCGGGGTGGGCGTGGACAACATCGACCTCGAGGCCGCCACCAAGAAGGGCATCGCGGTGATGAACACGCCCGGCGCCAACGCCGTGGCCGTCGCCGAACACACCCTGGGCATGATGCTGGCCCTCGCCCGCCACCTGCCGCGCGCCGACTCCCTGACCCGCGCCGGGAAGTGGGAGAAAAAATCGCTGCAAGGGACCGAACTCCGGGGCAAGACCCTGGGCATCGTCGGGCTGGGCCGGATCGGTGTCGAGGTGGCGAAGCGCGCTGCCTCCTTCGACATGAAAATCCTCGCCCACGACCCCTACGTCTCCACCACCATCGCGCACGACGCCGGCGCCACCCTCGCCTCGCTCGACGAACTCTATGCGGCGGCGGACTACATCACGCTCCACCTCGCCCTCACCCCGCAGTCGAACCACATGATCGACGCCAAGACGATCAGGAAAATGAAGCAGGGTGTGCGTATCGTCAACTGCGCCCGCGGCGAGCTGGTGGACGAGGCCGCGCTGGCCGACGCGCTGAAGTCCGGCCACGTCGCCGGCCTCGGCATCGACGTCTTCGCCGAGGAACCTCCGAAGAATTCGCCCCTGCTCGCTCTCCAGAACGTGATCGCCACGCCCCATATCGGCGGCTCGACCCGCGAAGCCCAGGACGCCGTCGGCTACCAGATCGCCGTCCAGGTGAAGGAGTACCTCAAGCACGGAGTCATCCAGAACGCGGTCAACGTGCCCTCGGTCACCGAGGAAGAGTACGCGCAGATGCAGCCCTACATCGTGCTCGCCGAGCGTCTGGGCTCGTTCCTGGCGCAGGCCACCGAGGGCAATCTTCTGGAGGTGTCCATCCGCTACAACGGCCCCATCGCGGAGTGGAAGACCGATCTCATTCGCAACGCGGGCCTAAAGGGCATCCTCAACCAGATGCTCTCGGAGACGGCGAACCTGGTGAACGCTGCCTCCATCGCCACCGAACGCGGCATCGCCTGGGGCGAGGTCAAGAAGGCAAAAGTGCCCGACGGGGGCGCGAGCAACGTGCTCTCCATCCTGTTGCGCAGCACGCACGAGGAGCATCTGGCCAGCGGCGCCGTGCTGCACGGCCGCTCGCCGCGCCTGCTGGGCATCGACGGCATCGACATCGAGGCGCCGCTGGAGCGCAATCTCATCTACCTGCGCAACCGCGACGTGCCCGGCGTCATCGGCAAGATCGGCACCATCCTGGGCAAGCACGAGATCAACATCGCCAACTTCTCGCTCGGCCGCCGCGAGCACGGCCGCCCGCCCGAGGCGGTGTCCGTGGTCCATGTGGACAGCAGGGTCCCGGAGAACGTGCTGGCCGCTCTGCGCAAGATCGAGGCCATCACCCTGGCCAGGGCCATACGGCTGTAGCGCGCGAATTGCTTTGACCAATCGCTTCTGACCGGGCATACTTCGTCCCCTGAATCCAGCAACATGAGGAGCACCTACATGTATCGGCAACTCCGATGGACGTTGCTACTCTGCGTTTGCGCCTGGCTCGGCGTTGCGTTCGCCCAGGAGGCAGCCAAACCCACGCAAGTCCTCCAAGTGCTTGGAATGGGAGACCTCAAGCACAATGTCAAAGGCTCCCTGTCCGTAAAGGACGGCAAGCTACAGTTCACCTCGTCTTCTGGCACCACCGCCGAGGTCCAGGCCAGCTTGATCCAGGACATCTCCATCGGCGCCGACAGCAAGCGCACCTTCGGCGGGCCGGTTGGCACCATGACCATGCTGGCGCCTTACGGCAGCGGCCGCTTCCTCAGCCTCTTCCGTGAAAAGCTCGACGTCCTGACGATCACTTTCCGCGACGAGAACGGCGGCCTCCATGGAGCCATCTTCAGCATGGCGCCCGGCAACGCTGCCCCGGTGAAGAAGGCTCTGCTGGCAGCCGGCGCCAAGAGCACCACTCCCCTGGAACAGCCCAAGCCCGCTGAAGCCAAGGACAAGTCCGACCAGAAGATGGAGCCCGCCGCCGACAAGAAGGAGGACAAGTAATGAAACACGCATTCTTCCTTGCCGCACTGATGCTCGCCGCTCTGATCGTCGCCGCGCAGTCCCAGCAACCGGCTGCGGATTCCGCAAAAAAGACAGATCCCAAGACCGCGGCCGATGCGAAGAGCTCGTCGTCCTCCAAGCCGCCCGCCAATGCCAAAACCAAGATCAAGATCCGGGCGTCGGCCATCCTGGTCAAGGATTTCAAGCCCAAGGACATCCAGGTCCCGGCCCAGTTCCAGATGGCCATGTACGAGAACACCATCGAGCAGATCCGGCAGACCGGCCGCTTCAAGGAGGTGTACCGCGACGGCGACACGCGGGCCGACAGCGTTTCGGACCTGGTGATCCTGGAGCCTGTCATCTACCAGTTCAAGGAAGGCAGTGCGCGGCAGCGCCAGGTGACCACCGTGTCTGGCGCCAGCTCTATCCACGTCCACGTGCAGCTAAAGGACCAGAACGGCAGCACGTTGTTGGAGAAGGACGTCGCGGGAAACCTGCACTTCCTGGGCGAGAACCTGCGCGTGACCCTTAACCTGGCGAAGAACATCGCCACTATGGTGAACGACATCTTCTAATCGCGCTGCTGGGCTGCTGAGCGGAGCTTCTTGGTCTCCGCCAGCAAGCCCATGCTGTGCATCAGGTTCTGCAACGTCACGATCCCGACCAGGTGGTCGTTCTCCACCACTGGGATCAGCGTCATCCCCTTTTGCGTGATCTTCCGGAAAGCCGAGGCCAGCGTCTCGTTCCGCTGGGCCACCTCGAAGGCGCGGTTCATCACCGACTGCACGTAGCCGTTACCACTGCCCCGCAGGGCCTCCAGCATCTTCTGTTTCGAGACCACGCCCACCATGTCGCTGCCGCGGATCACGGGAAAGTCGTCCTGCAGGGTGTGCACCGCCTTGGCCAGCGCGTCCTCCAGCGTGTCCGCCGGCGAGAGCGTGGCGAAGTCGGTCAGCATCACGTCTTCCATGCGCACGTTTTCCAGGATCGACTGGAAGACCATGCTGCGCTCTTCCAATTGCGCCGCCACGAACAGGAAGAAGCCGGTCAGCGTGAACCACACGTTCCACACGAATCCCAGGAACATGAAGACCATGGCGAATCCCTGGCCGATGAATACCGAGCGCCGCGTCGCCTGCAGGTAATCCATGTGGCGCGCCAGGACCGCTCGCAGCACGTGCCCGCCGTCCATGGGATACGCCGGCAGCAGGTTGAACCCGGCCAGGAACACGTTCCCCCACACCAGGCTGCGCAGCAGATTCGAGGAGTGCACCAGGGGGGATCCCAGAAGCTTGGCCTGCGGATACAAGGCAAGGACGAAGGTCGCCGCTCCCGCCGCCAGCAGCAGGTTCATCAGCGGCCCCGCCAGCGAGATGCGTATCTCGCGCGCCGGATCGAGCCCGCGCGGCCCCGCCGATTCGTCCATTTGTGTCACCCCGCCGATGGGCAGCAGCGTGATGGCACGCACCGGTATCCCGCTGCGCATCGCCACCAGCGCGTGTGCCAGTTCGTGCGCGATCACCGACCCGAAGATGATCCCCACCAGCGCCAGGCCGCGTATCGGCCCAGGCCCGCCCTTGGTCACCGACTCCGTCATCCACACGAAGAAAAGCAGGAAAAAGAACGTGAGGTGGATGCGGATCTCGACTCCGAAAAGCTGTCCCGCCGGAATGGACCAACTTCTCATGCTTGGCTGCGTTTCTCTCCCTTCTCGATTGTATAACTGATTAGACGCCGCGCCAGAAACGGCAGTTCCAAACGGATCCGCTGCGCGCTGTGTGTCTCTGTGGTGAGATTTTTCCCATGCGCATCATCGCCGGCCGATTCCGCAGCCGCCGTCTCAAGTCCCTGCCGGGCACGGACTTGCGTCCCACCTCCGACCGCCTGCGCGAGACCCTGTTCGACGTGGTGGCGGCCAGCCTTGCGGGATCGCTATGGATCGACGTGTTCGCGGGTACCGGCGCCGTCGGCATCGAGGCCTTGAGCCGCGGCGCGCGCCACGTCTACTTCGTAGAGGCAGCGAGATCGGCCGCCGCTCTGATCCGCGAAAACCTGGCCTCGCTTGGCGTCGCTGAAGGATTCGAGGTCATCGAACGTGGGGCCGAGCCCGCCCTCCGTCTGCTCGAGTCACAGGCCGTCGCCTGCGATTTTCTTTTCCTCGATCCGCCCTATCGCATGCACCAGGCCTACGCCCGCACCCTCGGCTTCCTCTCCACCTCGCGCCTGCTTTTGCCTTCGTCGCTTGTGATCGCGGAACACGACAAACATTTCGATCCCGGCGACCGCTTCGGTTCCCTCCAGCGCACCCGCACGCTCAAGCAGGGCGACGCCGTGCTCAGCTTCTACAGGATTGTGTAGCGACGGGCGACCTCAGCCGTGCCGTGAGATCCTTCGCCTTCGGCTCAGGATGACGCCGGCGGGGCTCAGACGCCCCGCCAAGCGGCGTCACATGATGATTTCTCTTGCCTGCCTCGCGATGGGGTGCTGCATCACGTCGAGCTCCGCTTTCACCATGTTCAGCCCCACGACGCAGCGCTCGAATTCGTGCGACAGCTTCTTGAACAGCGGCGCGACTTTCGCGTACTCGAAGTATTCGAACTTCGAGACAATAAAGTAGCTCTCTTTGCCCGCTCGCATGAAGTCGATGAAGTTCTCCAGGCGCTGCCGGCGCAGACGCCACCGGTTGATGCTCTCCGGGAACATCCCGGTGAAGAACAGGGAGTAGTCGCCGATGTGCTTGCGCACCTGGCGCTCACGGTCGAACGACGGCGCCGGCCCATAGATGGGGTTGGACTCCAACAGCATCTCGCCCACGTCGTGCAGCGGGCGTCCCGCCGCATCGCGGATCCTGTACAGCTGCTCCGTCTGGCAGAACTCGCCCAGCAGGTTCGCGATGTACGCGCCCACTTCGGGGTCGCGCAAGCCCACAAACTCCTCGAAGTTGCGGCGTACCAGCTCCAGGAACAACTGGTTCAGCGGATGTGATTCCGGGACCATGTTCAGATCCTGTCCTCCCCACTCCGATTCGCGGTGCTTTGCGCGTTACTTAACGCAGTTCCCCGGCAGACGCAAGTATCTTTCGGACACCGCACCCCTGGCGGCTATTCCCCCGCGGGGACTCTTGCTCGGTTAGAAGCCGAAAGCATCATCCCGGTTTCCTTCCCCGTCGTTTTCGCACTCTCGCCTGCCGACTGCTGCCAAGAAACCGCGTCAAATGCGACAATCTCGCTCATCCTGAATGAGGTATGACCAGCATGCAACGACAGAACATCTCCTCAGGCACACCATGGGAACCGGTGGTTGGTTACTCTCGTGCTGTGCGGATCGGCAATCAGGTCTTCGTCGCCGGCACTACCGCCGTCGGGCCGGAGGGCAAGATCGTGGGCAAGCGCGACGCCTATGTCCAAGCCATGCAGATCTTCAAGAACATCCAGACGGCGCTGGAGAAGGCCGGTTCCAGCCTGCACGACGTGGTGCGCACGCGCATGTTCGTCACCAACATTAATGACTGGGAGAAAGTCGGCAAGGCGCACGGCACCATTTTCCGCGACGTCCGGCCCGCCGCCACCCTGGTCGCCGTTACCCGCCTGGTCGATCCCGACATGCTGGTCGAGATCGAGGTGGACGCAGTGGTGTCGTCCTAGCTCCGGGCCAACTTTATCGGCGCTGATCGACGCCGATATTGCGGATTAGAAAGGGATCTTGATGGCGTCATCCTGAGCGAGGCGCCGCCTGGAGCTGGCGGCGCCGAGTCGAAGGACCCCTACTCTATTGATAAATGTCGCGGCTCGGCGTATTCCTTTACCCCTCTTGAACCAGGAGAAGCCCCGAGATGCGCAAGATCGTATTCGCTGTTCTTCTGTTCTCACTCGCCGCATACGCCCAAACTGACGGCATCACCGTCCTCCGCGCCGGCACTCTGATCGACGGCAAGTCCGCCCAGCCGCTGCACAACCAGGTCATCGTCATCAAGGACAACCGCATTGTGAGCGTGGGCGGCGCCGCGCCCGCCGGGGCAAAGGTGATTGACCTGGGCAACGCCGTCGTCCTGCCCGGCCTCATCGACACGCACACGCACATCTTCCTGCAAGGCGAGGAGCCATCCGAGGGCGGCTACGACGCGCAGCTCCTGAAGCACGGTCTGGCCTTCCGAGCCGCGCGCGCCACAGTCGCCGCGCGCCGCTGCCTGGAGCAGGGCTTCACCACCATCCGCGACGTCGAAACCGAGGGCGCCGGCGCCGGCGACGTCGGCATCAAGCAGGCGGTCGACGGCGGATACATTCCCGGCCCGCGCATCTTCGCCACCACCCGCGCCATCTCCACCACCTACGGCTATCCGCTGGAGGGCTACGCCCCGGAGATCGAGTTCACCATCCCCAAGGGCGCGCAGCTTATCGACGGCCCCGTCGAAGCGCGCAAGGCGGTGCGCGAGCAGCTCGAGCTGGGCGCCGACTGGATCAAGGTGTACATGACGCACCGCTCCTGGGCCACACCCGACGGCAAGCTCGGCGTACAGCCCACGCTCACCCTGGACGAGATCAAGGCCATCACCGACGAGGCGCACGCCAACGGCCACAAGGTCGCCTGCCACGCTTACGGCGGCGTCGGCCTGCACCGCGCACTCGACGGCGGCTGCGACTCCATCGAGCACGGACTCGATCTCGACGACCCCGCGATCGCACAGATGGTCAAACAAGGGACCTGGCTCGTCCCCACCTTGAGCGCCTACTACTATCACAACGCTCCCGAGAACACTCCCGAGGGCAAGCGCGACCGCCTGCGCGTCGAGCTCCACGGGCCGTCGTTCAACCGCGCGCTGAAGGCAGGCGTGAAGATCGCGTTTGGCACCGATGTCGGGGGCTTCTTGTGGACTGAGTCCATGGCCCAGGAGTTCGGCTACATGGTGAAGTTCGGCATGACCCCGATGCAGGCCATCCAGTCGGCCACCGCACGCGCCGCCGAGCTGCTCGACATGCAGGGACAACTCGGGGTCATCGCCCCCGGCGCTTACGCCGACATCATCGCCGTCCAAGGTGACCCGCTGCACGACGTCAGCGTGCTCAAGGACGTGCGCTTCGTCATGAAGGACGGGAAGGTATTCAAGAACGAATTGGCGGGTGCGAGATAGGCGCTTTCGCGGCGACGACCAAGGCATCGCAGAAGTGAGAACGAAGACTGCAGAAGTACCACTGCGCTCGCGAGTGCCTCGCATCTGCAATTTGACTTCTGCCTTTTTACTTGCTTTTGCTCGGCACGGTCGGCCGGCCTCCGCCAGATGGATGGATAACAGCAGATTAATTTGTAGCCAGAGCCCTTGACTCTTGCGTCTACATACGCATAATGCCCAAATCTCCCTGTGGTCTTTGGGGGAAGGACATCATGAGCATCCTCAACCTGTGCGATCAGCCCGTGGCCAAGGTGCCTCTGGGTGCAACCTGCGCCGAAGCCATCCAGGCCATGGTCGACCGCCGCGTGGGCGCGGTCTGCGTGGTGGACGGCGACGGCAAGCCGGCCGGCATCTTCACCGAGCGCGACGTCCTGCGCAAGCTGGCCCTCAGCGGCCTCGACCCCAAGAAGGTCATGGTCCGCGACTACATGACCTCCAACCTCGACATGGCCACACTCAAGACTTCGCCCGGCGAGGCTTTCGCCGCCATGATCAATACCCACTACCGCCATCTGCCGATCGTGGACGAGAACGGTGTGCTGCTGGGCATCCTCTCTATCCGCAATCTGCTCCAGTCCAAGATCGACGAGCTCACTCAGCAGCTCGACTCCATCGAGATCGCCATGTCCAACGACGCCCCGGGCGGAGACTAGACCAGCGTGCAGGAGGCAGGATGCCGGCGCGGACCTGCTGCTGCCGCTGCCTTCTGCTCCCTGCCTCCTGTTGCCCCGCTGCTATAATCAGAGATTGTCCTCATGAGAAAGAAACCACCAGTGCGTTCGACGACCGTGCTGGCCGTCCGTCGTGACGGGAAAGTTGTCATGGCCGGCGACGGACAGGTCACCATGGGCGAAGGTGTGGTCAAGCACACCGCCCGCAAGATCCGCCGCCTCTACGAGGACAAGATCCTCGCGGGGTTCGCCGGCTCCACCGCCGACGCCTTTTCCCTGTTCTCGCGCTTTGAAGCCAAGCTGGAGCAGTATCACGGCAACCTGGGCCGGGCCGCGGTGGAGCTGGCCAAGGAATGGCGCACCGACAAGGCCCTGCGGCACCTGGAGGCCCTGCTGCTTGTCGCCGACGGCACGCAGACCTTCCTCATCTCCGGCGCCGGCGACGTGATCGAGCCCGACGATGGCATCGCGGCCATCGGCAGCGGCGGACCGTACGCCCTGGCCGCAGCGCGGGCCCTGTTCGAAAACACCCAGCTTCCCGCGCGCAAGATCGTCGAGGAGGCCATGAAGATCGCGGCCAAGATCTGCATCTTCACCAACGACAAGGTGACGATCGAGGAACTCTAGTCGTCAGTCGTCGGTCGGCGGCGATGCAGGGCGGAACGTCCTGCAGCGAAACGAGCTTTTGGGCGTCTAATGAATGTGGGGGACTACTCGGGGTGAACTGAGTACCGAGTACTAAGTACTGAGTACTTCTCTTATGGCCATCTACTTACCCGGAACCGCTGAAGAAGAGACCCTCTCGCTGGACGAGCTGACCCCGCGCGAGATCGTCGCCGAGCTCGACAAGTACGTGGTGGGCCAGAAGAACGCCAAGCGCTCCGTGGCCATCGCCCTGCGCAACCGCATGCGCCGGCAGAAGCTCCCGCCGGACCTCGCGGAAGAGATCCTGCCCAAGAACATCATCATGATCGGCCCCACGGGTGTGGGCAAGACGGAGATCGCGCGCCGCCTGGCCAAGCTGGCCGGCTCGCCCTTCCTGAAGATCGAGGCGTCCAAGTTCACCGAGGTGGGCTACGTGGGCCGCGACGTGGAGTCGATGATCCGCGACCTGGTGGAGATCGCCATCGACATGGTGCGCGAGGAGAAGCTCGACGACGTCGCCGATAAAGCCGAGCTCAACGCCGAGGAGCGCCTGCTGGACCTGCTGCTCCCCCCGCCCGCCCCCGCCCCCAGCCATGCCGGCGGCGCCGGGTTCGTGCTGGAGAGCGGCACCGGCGAGTCCTACACGCGTTCGCGCGAAAAGCTCCGCCAGCAGCTCCGCGAGGGCAAGCTCGACGACCGCGTGGTCGAGCTCGACGTCCGCGAGAAGTCCTTCCCCGCCTTCGAGATCATCACCAACCAGGGCGTGGAGGAGATGGACGTCAACATCAAGGACATGCTGCCCAACATCTTCGGCCAGCGCACCAAGAAGCGGAAGATGAAGGTCAGCGAGGCCTTCGATTACCTGATCCAGGAAGAGGAGCACCGCCTCATCGACATGGACCAGGTCACGCGCACAGCGGTGGAGCGCGTGGAGCAGTCCGGCATCATCTTCCTGGACGAGATCGACAAGATCGCCGGGCGTGAGAGCGGCCACGGGCCCGACGTCTCGCGCGAAGGGGTGCAGCGCGACATCCTGCCCATCGTCGAAGGAACCACGGTGAACTCGCGCTACGGCATGGTGCGCACCGATCACATCCTGTTCATCGCCGCGGGGGCGTTCCACGTCTCCAAGCCCAGCGACCTGATCCCCGAGTTGCAGGGGCGCTTCCCCATCCGCGTCGAGCTGCAATCGCTGACCATCGAGGACTTCATCAAGATCCTCACCGAGCCCAAGTCGTCGCTGGTCAAGCAGTACACCGCGCTGCTCGAGACCGAGGGGCTGAAGCTGGAGTTCTCGCGCGAGGCGCTGGAAGAGATCGCGCGCTTCGCCTTCCGGGTGAACGAGGGGACGGAGAACATCGGCGCCCGCCGCCTGCACACCATCATGGAACGGGTGCTCGACGAGATCAGCTTCGGCGCACCGGACCTCAAAGAGAAGGATGTGAAGGTGGATGGCGATTACGTGCGCAAGATGGTCGCCGACATCGTGAAGGACCAGGACCTGTCGCGCTACATCCTCTGAATCCTGGCCACGCTACGCTGCGCGCTTGAAGGGCTTCCCCTTCACTTCCTCGGGCTTGGTCGCCTCCGGCGCGCTGGGCTCTTCCAGCGCCGCCGCCACGCACAGACCCACGATGATCACAAACGTGATGAACGCGACGATCCCCATGACGAGGATGGGCATACCTCACCTCTGGAGGTAGCTTCGCGCCATCAGGAACGGATGTCAGTGATTGCCATCACAGGCCAGGACGGAGTGCCTGCGGTCGCGATGTTCGTGCAGGAAGCGATAATCCCACAGCACCGCTCCGTAGGCCTTCGGCTTGCCTTCTTCTTCGGGTGCCTCGGTGCGGACCACGGTGCACGAACACAAGACCGTGCTGTGCTCCTGCCCGGTGATCTCCTTGGGCATTTCCAGGATCAATTCGACGGCGGCATTCTCCCGCACCGGGTTGTCGGTGCGGAAGAACACGCCCGAGTTGCTGATGTTCTCGACCTCGCCGGGGAGCCATTCGCTGCTGCCGCGCTCGCGGAACTTCATCTCGCGGTTCTCCAGCTTCAGCCGCCGGGCCCGTGGCGACCACGTGGGTTTCTTGCTCGCATGTGATTGCCGGGCGGGCCCTTTGCGGATGCCCTCCATCACGCGCTCGGCGAAGCGGCTGGCGGTGATGCGTTCCGTCCGCCGCATCTTCTTCCAATCGTAGCTCCACTCGTCGCCGCACAGCAGGCACACCTGGTAATACATGCCGTCGGACCAGCGGCGTGGCCAGGAAAATTCGTGCGAACAGCGTCCGATGATGTTCATCAGCGTGCGGCTCATGACCGGTCTCCTGGCACGTAAGAGTGCAAAGACTACTCATACCGCAACGACCGGCGTCTTCGTAGATGCCGATGGTGCATGGCAGTTAGTACCTTTGTGCAAGGCCGAGATCGGTGTCCGGCGAGGAACGACTAGCGACCAGCGAGGGGTTGCTGATACGCTGTTGCGCGTTTCATGAGATCGGCACAAATCCTTCTTGTCGCGATGGCGCTGCTGGGGTTGGTGTCCTGCGGCTCGCCGGGCGCGCCCATGCCGCCTTCGCTGTATCTCCCCCAGCCGGTCTCCGACCTGAAGGCGGCGCGCAAGGGCGACCAGGTGTCTCTGACCTGGACCGTCCCGCGCGAGACCACTGACAAGGCCAATCTCAAGCGTCTTGGCCCGACGCGGGTCTGCCGCAGCGTCGGCGAGCCGGTCATCAACGAGTGCCCGCAGCCCATTGGCGTGCTCCAAGCTTCCCAAACGCCGGTATCGGCCAAGGTCGCATATAGCGATGCGCTGGCCCGGCAGCTGCAGCGAGAAAACCCGACCGCCTTCGCCACGTATGCCGTGGAAACCGTCAACGACCGTGGCCGCAGCGCCGGCCTCTCGAACCAGGTGCGCGTCACGGTCGCACCGACGCTCGCGCCGCCCGCCGATTTCCGCGCACAGGTCACCCCCGACGGGCCTGTCCTGATGTGGACGGGGCAACTCCACGAGCACGAGAGCCCCGATCTCGGCCACTTCTTCCGCGTGTACCGGCGCCTCGAGGGCACGGAGACGGACGCGGTCCTGGGCGAGGTCAGGCTGCGCAACCAGCCCGCGGTTGCCATGCCCGACCGGAACTTCGAGTGGGAGAAGACGTACCTGTATCGCCTCACGGTGGTGACCACCGTGACCCACGGAAGCGAGGTCGTCGCTGAGGTAGAAGGCGACGACTCGCCGCCACTAAAGGTTTTGGTCCACGATTCGTTCCCGCCGGCCGCTCCGACCGGCCTGCAAGCCGTGTTCTCCGGGCTGGAGCAACAGCGGTTCATCGACCTGACGTGGGCGCCGAACACGGAATCCGATCTGGCGGGCTACAACGTCTATCGGCATGTAGGAGGCGCAGCGCCAGGGAAAGCCAACTCGGAACTGGTGAAGACGCCCGCGTTCCGCGATGCCGACGTCGCGGCCGGAACCACCTCCTACTACGCCGTTTCAGCGGTAGACTTACGGGGCAACGAAAGCGGCCGGTCGGAAGAGGCGCACGAGACCGTGCCGCAATAGAAGTACCCAGTACTTAATACCCAGTACTCAGTCGTCCGGGTTAGACTGATCGCCCCATGCGCTATTGTCGATTTCTGGAACCGAATGGCATTCACTACGGGTTTGTGGAAACGAAGGCCGGCCACGAGACGGTGTTTCCCTTTGGCTATGGCCCTCCGGAAGAGCATTGGGCGTTGTCACTCACGGAACCTCGATCCCTACAGGAGCTCAGGCTTCTCCCGCCAGTCCGCCCATCGAAGATCGTCTGTGTGGGACGCAACTACCGCGAGCACGCCAAGGAGCTGGGCAATCCCGTACCGGAAGAGCTGCTCACGTTCCTGAAGCCGCCCTCAACTGTGATCGGGCCAGGAGAGCGCATCGTGCGGCCCAGCATGTCGCAACGCGTGGACCACGAGGGCGAGCTGGCCATCGTGATCGGCAAGACGTGCCGCAACCTGCGCCGCGACGACGACGTGCGCCCATACATCCGGGGCTTCACCTGCGCCAACGACGTCACCGCGCGCGACATCCAGAAGAAAGACACCCAGTGGACCCGCGGCAAGGGCTTCGACACCTTCTGCCCGGTGGGGCCCATCGTCACCGACGAGATCGATCCCTGGGCGGGCGTGCAGGTGCAGACGCGCGTCAACGACCAGCTTCGGCAAGACGCCAACACGCGACAGTTCATCTTCTCCATCGAAGAGATCCTGCGCTACATCACGCGGGTCATGACGCTGTTCCCGGGAGACCTTATTCCCACCGGCACTCCCGCCGGCGTGGGACAGTTGCAGGCCGGGGACACGGTCGAAGTCAGGGTGGAAGGGATCGGGTCGCTTGCAAATCCGGTGGTGGATGAAAAGTTGGATGTGTGATTTGTAATTTGTAAATTGTAATTTCCGGATATTTAGGCCACTTTACAAATTACAATTCACAAATCACCAATCCTCGACGACTGGGCTGGTCTACGATGAAATTCTTTTTGGATACCGCCAATCTGAACGAGATCCGCGAAGCCGCCGCGCTGGGCATCCTGGACGGCGTCACCACCAATCCGTCGCTGGTGGCCAAGGAAGGCAAGCCGTTCAAAGAGCAGATCCTGGACATCTGCAAGATCGTGAACGGGCCGGTGAATGCCGAGGTGATCGCGACCGATGCCGGCACCATGTGCAAGGAAGCGCAGGACTATGCCACCTGGCACAAGAACATCGTGGTCAAGCTGCCCACCACGCGCGAGGGGCTGAAGGCGTGCAAGTGCCTCTCCGAGCAGGGCATCCGCACCAACCTGACGCTCTGCTTCTCAGCCAACCAGGGCTTGCTGGTGGCCAAGGCGGGCGCCACCTATGTGAGCCCCTTCCTGGGGCGCCTGGATGACATCGGCCACGTGGGTATGGACCTGGTGCGGCAACTGCTGACCATCTACAAGAACTACGACTACAAGACGCAGGTGCTGGCGGCTTCGCTGCGCCATCCGCTGCACGTGATCGACGCCGCGCTGGCCGGCGCGCACGTCGCCACCATGCCCGCCAAGGTGCTCGACCAGATGTTCAAGCACCCCCTGACCGACATCGGACTGGCGAACTTCCTGAAGGATTGGGAGAAGCTGCCCAAAAAAAGTCAGAAGTAGGAAGTCGGATCGCAGAAGTTACTTCTTCGATCGGACTTCTGCAATCTGCCTTTGTTCCAGGGTTGCCTGCGGATGCGTTCGCTCTTCCCTTCGTAGTACATTCTTTCCATCAGAGTGATCGGGTGGGCATGACTTCACTTCGTCTCTACTCCTACCTTTTTGGCGGGGCGGCCGCCATCGTCGCGGGAATCATGTACTGGGCGCTGCGCCAGCGCCGGACGCCGCAACAGATCGAGCAGGAACGCCGCGCGCGCCTGAACACGTTCGGGCGCATCACCGACGGCACCGTGCTGGACGTCAACGAGGCCGCTTCCAACGGCCATGCCGGCATGCAGTTGCTCATCTACCAGTACGACGTCGCGGGCGTGCAGTACGAGTGCTCCCAGGACGTCACCTACCTGCGCCACCGCGTGGACCTGCACTCCTGCAAGCTCGGGATCCCGACCTCGGTGAAGTACGATCCGCAAAACCCGGGGGACTCCATCGTGGTGGCGGAGGACTGGAGCGGCCTGCACCAGTCGTAGTGCTTCAGAATCGAGTCGCCAGCGCCAGTTCGTTCAGGTGGACCTCCGTGACGCCAGGTACCGCCCGGACGATGCCGGCGACCTTCTTAGCCTGATCGGGACTCACGATTTCCCCCTTGATGGACACCGATCCGCCTTGCGCGATCACCTCGAACTGAAGGTCCGAGGTAGCCCGATCCATCGCCAGGTTCGCTTTGACGCGGCTGGCCTGGGCGAGATCGTCCATCGCTCTTTGACTCTCGGGAGTGAACTCGAAGCACTTCAGCCGCGAAACGGTACAGATAACGTCGCACGCTTCTGCCAGGTCCATCTGCTCCAGGTTGAGCACAAGGTCGTAGAGGGAAGCATCTCTCCAATCGACTCCGTAGAGGAACTGGGTCCATTTGCGCCGGTCCTCATCCATCTTTTCGATGTACGCAATGGCTTCCTTGCGAGTGCACTTCAGCCGGTCCTGCACCTTGCCGATGCGAAACTCCATGGGAGCGATGATGCGGGTGCGCAGGAGATGAGGCCCAGTGCCCAGCAGCAGGTGGCCCGCAAGGCCGTGGTAGATCGTGTTCCCGGTCCTGACTTCCTCGGTCAGCGCCGCCTGGATGAAGGCGAGGTAAATGTATTTTGTGTGCTGGGACTGTCCCAGAAAGCTTGGCGGCTTTTCGATCGCGGTCCTGAGGTCATCCTGCGATACGCCCCATATCGCGGCCTTCTGGATGATCTCCTCGCGATCGATGCAGCGGTAGCCCAGCCTCTTGGCGAGGCCCTCGGCCAGCATTTTGCCCCCACTAAAGGACCCTCTGGAAATAGTGATGATGGGCACCTGAACCTCCTCGGCGGCATTCAGACACAATTTGCCTTCTTGCTGAATACCACTGCGCGCGACGGCATGCGGTGACGGGGCTCACGTTCGAGCGTGCGCGACAGACGACTGGAGCGTGACGCGGAGGTACGGTCGCTGCTGCTCACCAGGCCCGGGGAAAGAGCGGTGCTCGGCGCCCTCCAGTCAGAGCGGGATGCGCTTGCCGGAGACCGGCTCGCCGACATTTGCGGAATGGGTGCTAGTCGCTGGTGCCGGCGCGGGCAATGCGCTCGCCGCGGAGCTGGCGCACCAGGATGCGGACCACCATGCCGTCAAACTGCAGTCCGGCCAGCGATTCCAGTTCCGCGATGGCTTCGTTCTGCGGGCGTGCCGGGGCATACGGACGGTCGGTCATCATGTCCACGTAGGATTCCGCCACCGCGATGATCCTGGCGCCCAGCGGGACCTGCTCGCCCTTCAGTCCATCCGGATATCCTGCCCCGTCGAAACGCTCGTGGTGGTGGCGCACGAACTGGCACATGCGCTGGCTTCCGGGGATGGTGGCGATGATCTGCGCGCCGACGATAGTGTGCGTCTTGACCAGGTGGTATTCGTCCTCCGTCAGCGAGGAGGGCTTATTGAGGATCTGCTCGGGGACGATGATCTTGCCGACGTCGTGCACGCGCGCGGCGAAGACCAGGTCGCTGGCCTCCTCGTCCGAGAGTGCCAGCTCATGGGCGATGATATCGGAGTAGCGGGCCACGGCCTCCCCGTGGCCGGCGGCGACCTCGCGCGCCTCGGCGGCGCGGTTGAGCGTGCGCACCGCGTCCATCAGCACCTCAGCGGCACTGCCATCCTTCACCGAGCTGCCCAGCTTGCGCAGGGTGGTGACCAGCTCGTCCGCGGACTCCGGCCCGGTGTGCTCGCGCTGCAGGAACCCCTCCACGTAGGAGGCGATGAGCTGCCGCTGCTGCAGTGAGGTCTCACCCTCGGCGAACTCCTCCGCCGTAGAGACGCGATTGCCGCCGCCCTTCTTGGAGACGTACATGCCGGCGTCGGCCACGCGCACAATGTCCTCGACCGTCGAACCGTGCACCGGAAAGCTGGCCACGCCGAAGCTGCCGGTGATGCGCCGCTCGTTGAGCATGGGGTCGGTCGCCAGCCACAGCCGCAGGCGTTCCGAAAGGATCTGCGCCTGCTCCACGCCGGTTTCCGGCATCAGGATGACGAATTCGTCACCGCCGTAGCGCGCGACCACGTTCGATTGCCGGCATTTCTGTTCCAGCAGACGTCCCACCCGGGCCAGCACCAGGTCGCCCTCCAGGTGGCCGAGGGTGTCGTTGACCTCCTTGAACTTGTCCAGGTCGATCATGACCACCGAATACGGACGCCCGGAGCGGGAGGCGCGTTTGCCTTCCGCCTGCACCGCTTCCAGGAAGAAGCGCCGCGTCTTGATGCCGGTGAGTCCGTCGGTGATGGACTGCTGCTGCATCTTCTGGAAGACGAAGGCGTTGTGCAGGGCGGTGGCGAGGAGGTCGGCAAGCGTGCGCAGAATGAGCACGTCCTGTTGGGCGAAGGCGTTCTCGTGCTTGCTCTCCACGTTCAGCACGCCCATCAAGGTTTCGGCGTAGGTGAGGGGGATGCAGAGCACCGAGCGCGCGTCCGGCAGGATCCCCATCAGGTGCCCGCTCTCGCTGGTGTTCTGCACCAGGGCGGTCTCGTTGGTGCGGGCCACGCGCCCCAGAATGCCTACGCCCAGGGGCACGCGCTTGCCCTGCGCCTTGGCCGTGGTGCCTGCCTCGGCCTTGATCTCGATGTCCTTGGTGGCGTAATCCAGCAGGCCGATGCCGAAATGGTCGTAGCTGAAGTTCTTCTGGATCTCGCTGACGATCTCGGCCAGCATCTGGTCCGCGTCCTGGCTGGAGATGGCGGTCTTGGAGACGTTATTGAGGAAGGCGAGGAAGCGCGCCCGGCGCTGCTCATCGGCGAACAGCCGCGCGTTCTCCATGGCCACGGCCACCTGGCCCGCCGAGGTCTCCATGACCTCGAGGTCGCGCTGGTCGTAGACGTTTTCGCGCTCGTAGTTCATCGCCGCCATCACGCCGATCGCCTGGTTGTAGCGGTAGATGGGGACACCCAGGAAGGACTTCGCCGGCCGGCCCATCGGCCTGACGCCCAACTGTCGGCGCAATTCCTCCATGTTCGACCGGCACAGGATGGGCTGGCCGCTGCTGACGATGTGCTCGGTCAGGCCGTTGGCCACGCGGCGCGTCCGCTTGGGCATGAGCTGCCCGTCGTCGAACTCGTACTCAAAGCGGATCTCATCGCCATCCATGAAGGCGACATAGAAGGTATCGGTGTCGAACAGTAGGCCGAGCTCCTTGTGCACGGTGCGCAGCACCTCGTCGGAATCCAGGCGCGAGCTGACCACCTGCCCGATCTGGGTCAGCAGCTCGTACTCCTTGGTGCGCCGCTGCGCCTTGTGCATGAGCACGTAGTTCTCCAGGGTCATGCCGATCTGCATGGCCAGGCCCAGCAGCAGGCGGATGTGCGACGACCCGAAGTTCTTTTTGACGACCTTGTGGGGCAGCAGGATGACACCGAAGGCGCGGTCGCGGGTCTGCAGGCTGATGCAGGTCATGGCCTCCACTCGCTCCCGCTCGAAGATGGCGCGCAGCCGCAGCACGCGGTCATCGCCGGTAAGGGGGAGATGCGCCAGGTCTTCCTTCAGGTCCCGGAACACCGTCCAGCCCCCGCGGCGGAAGACGAAAGTGCTGATGGAGTCGGAGAGGTCACCGTCCGTCATCCTGGAGAGGAACTCAGGAGAAAATCCCTGCTGTACGGAGGGCAGGATCTCTCGCCAATGACTGTGGATACAGATGGCGGCGCGCTCCACCTTCAGCGCCGTCATCAGCCGGTCGAGGATCTTGTGCAGGCTGGGCGCGAGCTCGGGCGCCGACATCAGCTTGGTAGACTCCACGTCCAGGCTGGAGAAGGCCAGCAGGTTCTCCTGCACGCTGCGCCGCTCGTTCTCGTACAGCACCATCACCATGGAGATACCCAGCAGCATCTGCGGGATCGGTCCGAAGACATGCCCCATGCGGCCGACAAACTTCTCGAAAACGTCGTGGAACTGGTGCGAGAACAGCAACACGCTCCAGAACCCCAGCGAAATCCCCAGCAAGCGGTATCCCATGGAGTCGCGCTGCCGTCCCAACTGAAAGAAGCGGTAGCCGCAGCAGGCCAGCAGAACGGCAATCCCGACCTCGATCTCCAGGTAAGGGATCTCCAGCTGTCCGATCACGAGCAGCGGCGCGCGGGTGGCGGCGGAGCGCACGTTCAGGTAGGACCACACAGCGCCGGTCAGAGCCAGCGCGGCGTCATACCAGTGAAAATGGAGCGGCAGCTTCACCAGGCGCACCGACACAAAGATGGCCAGCCCGGTAACGACGAAGCACAGCTTTGCCGCCCAGCGCGACAGCATCGTCATCTGCCCGAAGATGTTCCAGCTGACCAGCCCGAAGTACAGCACATAGGCGGCCCAGCCCAGTTGCCAAGCGCGGAAGTACGTCTCCTGGGTCTGCTGGTAGAGGTAGGTGAAGAGTGCGAAAAGTACGATCGCCGCGATGCTGGGTACGAGGATGATTCCGACAAAAACGCCGTCCACCATTCGCCTCTTTCAGCGGCTGGTTCTCAGCACAGGGAGAGAGCCGTCTTACAGCCTGCTACCGGGTGAATTCACACCCGTCTTACGGCCCGTACGCGGGTGTCTAAATATACCGCACGGGGCTGGGTCACTCAACCGGTTCGGCGCCTTTGGGATGTGACTAAAGTATTGATTCTGAAGGCACAGGGGGACACATGGACGGGGGAGCGGATTCTTCCAGGCCGCTCAGAACAGGCCTCTTGCTGGCCGCCGCTGGTCCAGGCGCCAGAGCCCCGCGGCACGGGCCTCCGCCTGCGCTTGGACGAACTCTCCCGCCCGGATGCAGCGAGCAATCTCGCCGAATCGTTCCGGCGTCACCTGCCCCGCGGGACAGTACTGCGCCATGAGGTTGACGAAGGTGTCGGGGCCCAGCTCGCGCGCGATCCACTTCAGCACCTCGGGGCTGCCCGCCACGCCCTCCGGCATGACCAGGTGGCGCAGCAGCAGCCCGCGCAGGGCGACGCCCTCGTCGTCCATCACCAGCGGCCCGACCTGGCGATGCATCTCGCGGATCGCCGCCCGCGCCACCTCCGGATAGTCCGGCGCGTCGGCGTAGCGCTCCGCCGCCTGATCGCTCCACCACTTGAAGTCCGGCATGTAAATGTCCACCACACCGTCGAGCAGTCGAAGCGTCTCCACCCGGTCGTAGCCGCTGGTGTTGAAGACGATGGGGAGGCGCAGACCGGACTCGACGGCGATCACCAGCGCTTCCAGGAATTGCGCCACGACATGCGAGGGCGTCACCAGGTTGATGTTGTGGCAGCCCTGGGCCTGGAGTTCGAGCATCATGCTCGCCAGTTCCTCGGCCAAGACCGGGCGGCCGTCGCCCAGGTGGCTGGTCTCGTAGTTCTGGCAGAAGACGCACCTCAGGTTGCAGTGGGTGAAGAAGATGGTGCCCGAACCTCGGGTGCCGCGCAGGCAGTCCTCTTCGCCGGAGTGCGCGAAGTGTGAGCTGACGACGGCGTGGCGCGCCGTCCGGCACACTGTGCCCGGCTGGGTACGGCGGTCGATGGCGCACTGGCGCGGGCAGAGCCTGCACTCGGCCAGTTGTGCGAGGGCTGTCTCCGCGCGTTTCCGCAGCTCCCCGGACCGCCACAGCCCAACGTATGCGGCTTCGAAATCGGAGCGGCTTCGCACGTACTGCGTCATCCTGCCAAAGGGTGCCACGCGCACTGCACGCCTGTCGGTGCGCTGCGTCACGGGTCGGACGTCTGGTAACATCGCAGGTTTAGGGGCCCAAGAATATTGATGGCTGATACCGCCAACATCCGCGTCCGTTTTGCGCCTTCTCCGACCGGGTTCCTGCACGTCGGCAGCGCGCGCACGTTCATCTTTAACTGGCTGTTTGCCCGCCACACCGGCGGCACCATGATCCTGCGGCTGGACGATACCGACGTCGAGCGCAATACCGATGCCAGCGAGACTTCGATCTTCGACGGCCTGCGCTGGCTCGGCCTGGACTGGCAGGAGGAGTACCGGCAATCGGAGCGCCTGGCGCTGCATCAGCAGATGGCGCGGGCGATCTTCGACAAAGGCCTGGCCTATCGCGACTTCACGCCACCCAGCGTCGGCGAACGGGATCGCACCGAGGGCCCGTGGCTCTTCAGTCTCGAGATGCGAGAGATGTCGCGCGCGGAGAGCGACCGCCGCGCTGCCACCGGGGAGCCGTTCGCGCTGCGCTTCCGCGTGCCCCGCGACACTGAGGAGCAGATCCGGTTCACCGATGCCGTGTACGGCGAGCAGGCCAAGTCCACCGCCGACATCGAAGACTTCGCCCTGCTGCGCTCCGATGGCCTGCCCACGTACCACATGGCGTCTTGCGCCGACGACGTGGACCTGCGCATCTCGCACATCATCCGCGGGCAGGACCACTTACCCAATACGTTCAAGCACGTCCTGATCTTCCGCGCGGCAGGAGCGGAGCCGCCGCAATTCGCGCACCTGCCGCTGCTGGTCGCGCCCGACGGCGCCAAGCTGTCGAAGCGCAAGCACGGCCCAGTGGTCAGCGTGACCACCTACCGCGACGCCGGGTTCCTGCCGCAGGCCTTCATCAATTTCCTCTGCCTGCTCGGGTGGTCGCCCAAGGACGACCGCGAGTTCATGCCGCTGGACGAGATCGTCGCAGCGTTCTCCCTGGAGAACATCAACCGCGCCAACGCCGTGGTCAATTTCAAAGAGCCGGCCGCGACCCCGGAGGAGACGTTTGATCCCAAGGCCATCTGGCTCAACTCGCAGTACATCTACAGTATGCCGGTGGACGAGCTGGGCGGACGGCTGCTGCCCATCGTGCGCGGGGCCGGGTACGAGGTGGACCTGGAGAAGATGAAGGCGATCGCGCCCCTGATCCGGGAGCGCATCCGCCTGCTGAACGACGTGCTGACCGTCGCCGATTTTTTCTTCCGGAAAGACCTGCCGCCCTACGACACCGCGCAACTCATCCCGCAGAAGGGCGACGCGGCCATGGCGCGCAAGGTGCTGGAGCGCGCCCGCGAGGTGCTGGCCAAGACCGAGTTCAACCACGACGCCCTCGACCAGGCGCTGCGCGGCGCCGCCAAAGAGCTGGGACTCAAGGCGGGACTGATGTTCACGCCGATCCGCGTGGCGGTGACGGGGCGCACGGCCGCGCCGCCGTTGTTCGAAACGCTGATGGTGCTGGGGCGGGAAACGACGCTGGCGCGGATCGAGCATGCGCTACAGGGGATGCAATAGGATAAGCAGACTAATGACTGCCACACGACAACCTGCGGCTGAACCCGGGGCCTCAACCGCACCCGAGCCGCGCCCGTCCAATTTCCTCCGCGACATCATCGTCGAAGATCTCAAGGCCAAGAAGTTCGGCGACGCGGTGGTGCAGACGCGCTTCCCTCCCGAGCCCAACGGATACCTGCACATCGGGCACGCCAAGGCCATCTGCCTCGACTTCGGACTGGCGGACGAATTCGGCGGCCGCACCAACCTGCGCTTCGACGACACCAACCCGGAGAAGGAAGAGACCGAGTACGTCGATTCCATCATGGCGGACGTCAAGTGGCTGGGCTTCGAGTGGGACGGCCTGTACTACGCCTCCGACTACTTCGATCAGCTCTATGAATGGGCGGTGCAGCTCGTCAAGGCGGGCAAGGCGTACGTGGACGATCTCTCCGCAGACGAGACGCGCGTCTATCGTGGCACGCTGACCGAGCCGGGAAAGAACAGCCCCTATCGCGACCGCTCAGTAGACGAGAACCTCGACCTGTTCGAACGCATGCGCAAAGGCGAATTCCCCGACGGCGCCAAGGTGCTGCGGGCGAAGATCGACATGAACTCGCCCAACATCAACATGCGCGACCCCGTGATGTACCGCATCCTGCAAGCCGAGCACCATCGCACCGGCGACAAGTGGTGCATCTACCCGATGTACGACTACGCGCACGGGCAATCGGACTCGCTGGAGCGGGTCACGCATTCCATGTGCACGCTGGAGTTCGCCGACCACCAGCCGCTCTACCGCTGGTACATCGAGAACCTCGGCATCTTCCCCTCACAGCAGATCGAGTTCGACCGGCTCAACCTGACGTACACGCTGCTCAGCAAGCGCAAGCTGCTGCAACTGGTCAACGAGAAGCGGGTCAACGGCTGGGACGACCCGCGGATGCCCACGCTTTGCGGCATCCGGCGCCGCGGCTACACCGCCGAGGCGATCCGCAACTTCGTTACGTCCGCCGGCGTCTCGCGCACCAACGGCACCACCGACATCGCCATGCTGGAGCACTTCGTGCGCGAGGACCTGAACAAGCGCGCGCCGCGTACCATGGCCGTGCTGCGGCCGCTGAAGCTGGTCATCGACAACTATCCCGAAGGCCAGGTCGAGGAGATGGAGGCGGTCAACAATCCCGAGGATGCGAATGCCGGAACGCGCAAAGTCCAGTTTTCGAAGGTGCTGTACATCGAGCAAGACGATTTCCGCGAAGAGCCGCCCAAGGGATACTTCCGCCTGTCTCCGGGACGCGAGGTGCGTCTGCGCTACGGCTACTTCGTCACCTGCACCAGCGTGGTGAAGGATGCGGCGGGCGAGGTGGTCGAGGTTCACTGCACCTACGATCCCGCGACGCGCGGCGGCAACAATCCCCCGGACGGACGCAAGGTGAAAGCGACAATCCACTGGGTCTCCGCCCAGCACGCCATCGACGCCGAGGCGCGGCTCTACGACAAGCTGTTCAGCAAGCCCGATCCCAACCAGGTCGAAGCAGGACAGGAGTTCACAGCGAACCTGAACCCGGATTCGCTGGAGATCCTCACCGCCTGCAAGCTGGAGCCCAGCTTGGCCAGCGCGAAACCCGGCGCACGCTACCAGTTCGAGCGCCTGGGCTACTTCTGTGTGGATCCGGACTCCGCGCCCGGACGGCTGGTCTTTAACCGCACCATCACGCTGAAAGACACCTGGGCGAAGATCGAGAAGCGCGGCTGAGCTACTTCACGCCTTCGATGATGTACAAGTCTCCCACCGACTTGGTGTAGGTGTAGGCATAGGCAGCGCCATCGCGCGCGATGGCAGGTGGGTACACCGACTTGATGCCCGTCAGATCCGACGGTGCGAGGGCCTTCCACAGCCGCCGCTGGCCGCTGACCGGGTCTAAGATGAATACCTTGCGCGGGAGAGCGTCCGGACCGGAGCTGGGCGTGACATACAGCGACTTCCCGTCTGACGTCCAGGCGAAGGCCCATTCCTTGCTGTCGATGCCTTTGATGGGACGCATCTCGCCGCCCTCGAGCGCCCAGAGCGCCTGATTACCGTCCGCCGTCAGCACTGCCGCGACCTTTCCGTCGGGAGAGAGCACCGTCCCGCGCGTGCCCTCTGGAGTGACGGCTCTTGCCTGTCCAGTGTCGACATCCAGCAGGTAATTCCTGGGACCGTGCCCGGCCTCGATTCCGACGAACAGCACACGCTTGCCGTCGGGGAGCCAGACGGGGTCGCCATGATCATCCATCCTGTCGTGGGTGATGTCGCGTGGCTCTCCCGCTCCCGCCGGGATCAAACGCAACGGCTGACCGCTACCAGGCAGGGTGCTGAGCACCCACTTTCCATCCGGGGAGACCTTGATGGCTTCTCCTTCGCTCAGCCGCACGGCCGGTGAGCCGTCTGTAGCGCGCAGGTAGATCAGGTAATTGGATCCTCCCGCATCTCCCTGCTCGTCGAGAAGGATGGTCTTGCCGTCGGGGGTTATGTCCTGGACGATGCTGAAGTTGAACCACGCCAGTTCCCGCTCGCGAGTCTCGCCAGGCGCGAGTCCGAGCACACCCAAGCGAGGCTTCTCCGACCGCACCAGGAGCTGGCCTTTGCTATTGAGGTCCTCGACCAGCAGGTTGGCGGGAGCGGAGATCAACAGGCGCTGCTTGCCTGACAACGTCACCGCGTACAGCTGTCGGCTGATGCCGGCGCGGCTTGCAGCGAACCATATCTCGTCGCCGTGCCACACCAGTCCCTGTACGCTCGCCCACTCGCTCGAGAGCGTGGTTTTGTGGCCTTTGAGATCGGTGACCGCGACTTCTCCGCGATCGTCCCCTTGAGGGGCGGGGTGGTCCATGAAGGCGATCCGGTCGCCGCTGGGCGAGATCTTCGGGTGGCTGAGCCATCCTTTTGTCTCATACAGCGTTGTTCCCACGGGGTACTCCAGACGGTAGGCGCCGGTGGCCGGGATGTAGCGGACGATGGCCAGTTGGCTGCCGTCCGGCGAGAACTCGGCAAACTGAACGTTCTCCAGCACCGCACGTGGTGCACCGCCGCTCAGTGGAACGCGCGCCAGAGTGCCGAAGTTGGCTTGGCCGGAGATGAGCACGGGGTGGAGCAGCACCGCCAGCTCGCCGTTCTTCGAGACCGCGAGCACCTCTGCGTCAGGGATGCCAAGCGAGCGCTCCCCGGGGCTTCCCTGACGGCCCACATACAGCTCCCGCTGCTTCCCATCCCACGCGGCGGAGTAGACCATGTCGCCGTCGGGCGTGAAGCGAGCATCCCCCATCCAGCCCAGGCGGAAGGTCACCGGATGGAAGCTGGGCGGAGTCGTGCGCATAGCCCCCTTTCCCATGGCGATCCCCAATGCCAGCGCGATCGCGACGGCGATCACCGCCGCTACCATCCGCACCTTTACCCGCGGGCCCAGGTCCACCTTCGCCGCAGCGCCGCTGGAGCTGCCTACTCCGGTCAGCGCATCGAGCGCAAACGCGATGTCATGCGCCGACTGGAAGCGCTCCTCGGGGTTCTTCTCCAGGCAGTGGCGGACGATCCGCTCCAGTCCCGGCGGCAGGTTGCGGTTGGTCTCGGTAAGGTCCGGCGGGTCTTCCTTGAGGATGGCGCTCATCGTGTCCGCGGCGGTGTCGCTGTGGAAGGCGCGCTTGCCGGAGATCATCTCGTACAGCACCGCGCCCAGCGCGAAGATATCCGTGCGCTGGTCCACGGGTTTGCCGCGCACCTGCTCCGGCGACATGTAGCCGGCCGTACCCATCACCGTGCCGGGCGAGGTGTCCACCGGGCGGCTGTGCGTCACCGTCGCCGCCGCTGCGGCTGCAGCTCCCTCCTGCTTGGCCAGCCCAAAATCGAGGATCTTCACCCGCCCATCGCGGGTGATGAAGATGTTCTCCGGCTTGATATCGCGATGGGTGATGCCCTTCTCGTGAGCAGCGGAAAGGCCGCGGCAGATCTGCAACGCGTAGTCCACGGCCTTGCGGACCGGCAACGCGCCGCTGGCGAGGCGCTCCCGAAGCGTGTCCCCCTCCAACAACTCGGTGACGATGTAGCGCGTGCCGTCGAGGGCGCCGGTGTCGTGGATGGAAAGGATGTTGGGATGATTCAGGGCGGCGATGGAGCGCGCTTCCTGCTCGAAGCGCCGCAGGCGGTCTTCGTCGGCCGCCACCGCGTCGGGCAGGACTTTGACCGCGACGGTGCGGTCGAGCCGCGAATCCCGGGCGCGGTACACCTCGCCCATCCCCCCGCTGCCTGCAATACCCTGGACTTCGTACGGCCCCAGCTTCGTCCCCACTGCGATCGGCATGGTGGCGCGCATTATATAGTGCGAGTCGCCCGCCGGCCGGGCGATTGCGTTGACCTAAGCGCCCGCAGCCGCCGGCTTCACCTCTGAGGTGCAGTGTGCGCACTTCACCGCCTTAATGGGGATTTGCGACAGGCATAACGGGCACTCGCGCGTCGTCGGCGCCGCCGCCGGTTGCCGCTTCAGGCGGTTCACCTGCCGCACCAGCAGGAAGATGGCGAACGCCACGATCACGAAGTTGAACACGTGGTTGACGAACATCCCGTAGTTGATCGTGGGCGCGCCCGCGGCCTTGGCGGCTGCCAGCGTGTCGAAGTGCCGCCCCGTCAGGCTGAAGAACAGGTTGGAGAAATCCACCTTCCCCAGCAGTAGCCCCAGCGGCGGCATCAGGATGTCCTCGACGAACGAGGTCACGATCCGCCCGAAGGCCACCCCGAGGATGATCCCGATGGCCATATCGAGCACGTTGCCGCGCAGCGCGAATTCCTTGAACTCTTTCATCATTTTCGGTCCTCCTGGTTTGAACAGCTGGGCCGGACTGGCCATATGAGGGAGGTAATCAGTCGGCCACGGGTCGGGCATTGCCGTCTCCTTCAGCGCCCCGGGGTGCCTATAATTGTTGCCACCAGGGACGGCGGGCGCATCCTGCTCTCCCGCCGGATTGGATGTCAAGGATACAGAACACATGAAACGTGTGACTGGTCTGGGCGGTGTTTTCTTCAAGGCGCGCGATCCGGAGAAGCTCTACGCCTGGTACGAGCGCCATCTCGGACTCAAGCGGCGCCGCAAGCAGGGCGCCGTGGTCTTCGGCTGGCGGGATGCGAAGAGCGGTGACGTCGGCATGACCCTGTGGTCCCTCTTCCCCAACTACACGGAGTACTTCGAACCCAGCCACGCGCCCTTCATGCTCAATTACCGCGTCGCCGACCTGCGCGCCCTGGTGAAGACCCTGCGCGCCGAGGGCATCCCCGTGGCCAAGGTCCGGGAGTACCCCTACGGCCGCTTCGCCTGGATCATGGACCCGGAGGGAAACCGGATCGAGCTCTGGGAGCCGCCGAAGACGAAGCCGAAGAAGAGATCCACCAAGCGCAAGTAAGGAGGAAGCATGGGGAGAGCGGTGGGAATGATCGGGATCCTGATTGCCCTGGGGGTCGGCGCCTACCTCTACACCCATCAGGGTGGCGGGCCGGAGCAGGGAGCCGGTGTCACCAGAACCACGATCGACATCGCCGGGGTGAAGAGCGACCTGCTGGTGCTGGCCAACGCCGAACGTGGTCAGTTGGCCCTGGAGGGCAAGTACGCCACCCTGGACGAACTGGTCTCGAAGGGTTCCATCAGCAGGTCGCGCACCAGCCGCCCACCGTACACCTACAGCGCCGAGGTCAGTGGCGGCACGAGCTTCCGCATCGTCGCCACCTACAACGGGCCGCCCGACACCGGCGCCCCCAGGCGCATCAGCATCGACGAGACCATGCAGATCAAGACGGAGTGAGAACGCGCCGGCCGCTGGTTCCTACTGTGGATGAGTGCCTTTTGGTTTGCTCGGCCGAGGGGCCGACAGCGACGACTTCTGGATATTCACATCGAACTCCACCGGCAACTGTCTGGGCGGGTAGCAGGCCCGGTTGTCGCAGGCCTGGTATTTCAAGGTCCCATGCACGCGGTACTTGCCGGGGACCGCGGTCCGCGCGGCGCTGACTACGGCGGTGATGACGAACCGTCCCGCGTACACACTCAACGTCTCCGTGGGTGCGAAAGCAAAGTTCGCATCGACCCCGGGCGGATACCGGATCTGTCCGATGGCCGTATCACTGGGCGGCGAGAGCAGCAGTTGGGTGGGGATCAGCAGCTCGGACTTGGGCGTGTTGGAATTGATGTGGAAGGTGGGGCTCACACGAAACTCGAGCGCCACTTTGCTCGAGTGTCCCGCCGAGACCCTCACCGGGGCGGTCGGGCCGAGGAAAACGACATGCTCGGGCACTCCCGTGATGTCCGGCGCGGCCGCTGCGGCCAGCGCCGTCATGCACCACGCCAGCACTCCGATGACTGCTCGCTTCATCGCCCCTGGCTGCCGGCATTGGCCACCGCCGGGCTCTCGGCCAGCGCCTTCTTGATGTTGTCTTCGATCTCGGAGTGGCTCACCAGGCCGCTCACCGCGGCCACGATCTTCCCGTCGCGCCCGATATAGAACGTGGTCGGCAAGCCCTCCACGCCGCCGTAGGAATCACCGACCCGCTCGTTGCCCAGCAGCACGATGTAATTCAGGTTCATGCGGTGGGCGAACTCGCCGATCTTGGCTGACTCTTTGTCGGCATCGTCGTCCATGGCCACGCCGATCACCTGCAACCCCTGCGTGCCGTACTGTTTTTGCAGGTCCACGAACCACGGCATCTCGATCTTGCACGGCGGGCACCAGGTTGCCCAGAAATTCAGCAGCACCGCCTTGCCGCGGTAATCCGAAAGCCGGACCGTCTTGCCCTCCGTGCTCTTCAGTTCGAAGTCCGGGGCCATGGAACCCCGCGGGTTGCGGCCCGACATCAGTTGCCCGGAGTCGCCACGGTTCTGCGCCGCGCGGCGCCCCACCACCAGCATCAGCGTGACCGTGAAGATCACGATCAGAAGAATGAAGATGTTACGTTTCAATCTGAGCCCATCCTTAGAGTGCGAATCGATTGAGGAACGCGAGATAGCCCGACAGCATGGTGAAATGCCGCGTCAGGATCAGCGCCCCGATGGCGATCAGCAGCACGCCGCTGACCACCTCCACCGTGTGCAAGTGCCGCCGGAAGCGGCCGTAGAATGCCAGGAACCGGTCGACCCCCAGCGAGGTCAGCAGGAAGGGCACCGCCAGCCCCGCCGAGTAGATGGCCAGCAGCAGCACGCCCTGCATCACCTTCTCCTCCGACGCCGCAAAGGTCAGGATCACGGTCAGGATCGGCCCGATGCAAGGCGTCCACCCGAACGCGAAGGCGAAGCCGACGGCAAAGGCGCCCCACGGCGTGCCTCCCCCCTTCACCGCGTGCATGCGCTTGTCCGCATACAGCGCCGTGATCTTGAAAATGCCGGTCAGGTGCAGCCCGAAAATGATGATGATGATCCCGGCCAGGTAGGTCAGGTAGCGCTTGTACTGCTGCATGACCTGACCGAGGCCCGTCGCCGCCGCTCCCAGCACGATAAACACCAGCGAAAACCCCAGGATGAACATCACGGAGTGCAGCATCACGGTCCGCAGGGTTTTCGCATCGGTCTCCTTGAGCTCCTCGACCCCTACCCCGGAGATCAGCGACACGTAGCCCGGCACCAGCGGTAACACGCACGGCGAAAGGAACGACAGCAGCCCGGCTATGAACGCTGCTATGGGAAGTGGAAGACTGGACATGAACTCTTAATTGTACCTGCTGGGGCTCCGCTAGGAATACGTCGGCGGCCGATCCGGCGGGTGACGCCCTATCTGTAAAGATGCACTTTGAGCCGAATCGTTACCAGAATCTCGCCGGGCGGGTGGTTCCCGAATCGGCCGTCGCGGCTTCTATCCTCTTGACAGTAAGGTCGTCCGGCAGGCTAAAATCGCGCTTTCGCCTGCAAGGGCGATTTGCTTTTTCTGAGGTATAGATCCTTGTTATTCCTGGCGTTCTGGATCGCGCGCAAACTCGGGCTTGGATCCCTTTTACGGCGCCTGCTCGATGTCCTGGGCTTGGCCGGCGAACCGGTGTACCTCAATCTACGCTGATCAGCGGCTGCGCCTGCGCAACCACTTCTCCGATCTCCGCGGCTTCCACGCCCTGGTGGCGTAGTTTGTCCAGCAAACCCTTGCAGTCGCCCGCCGCCACCGAGATCAGCAGCCCGCCCGACGTCTGCGGATCGTGGAGGATAGTCCTGCGCTCGTCGCTGACCCCGCCGGCATACCCCACCAAACACTCCGCGAACTCGCGGTTGGCCTTCAGCCCGCCCGGCACGAACCCCGCGCGCACGCACTCCAGCGCCCCGGTGAGCAGCGGTACCGCCGAGGAATGGATGCGCAAGCCGACGCCGCTGCCCAGCGCCATCTCGCGCGCGTGCCCGATCAGCCCGAACCCAGTGATGTCGGTCATGGCGTGCACCCCGGCGTAGCTCTCGCGCACCACATCCGCCGCAACCCGGTTCAGCGTGATCATGGAACGGGTGGCCGCTTCCACCCACCCCGGCTCCGCTTTCCCGCGCTTGATGGCGGTCGAGATCACGCCCGTTCCTAGCGCCTTGGTCAGGATCAGCTCGTCGCCGGCCTCCGCACCCGAGTTGGTCAGGACGCGCTGCGGGTGGATCGTCCCCGTCACCGCGTAACCGAACTTGATCTCCTCATCGCGGATGCTGTGCCCGCCGATCACCGTGCACTGGGCTTCGACCATCTTCGACAGGCCGCCTGCCAGGATCTGCTCCAGCACCGCCACGTCGCCCTTCTCCGGGAAGCACACCATGGCCAACGCGCTCATGGGCCGGCCTCCCATCGCGTAAACGTCGCTCAGCGCATTCACCGCGGCGATCTGCCCGAAGGTGTACGGATCGTCCACGATGGGGGTGAAGAAATCCACCGTCTGCACCAGCGCCGTGTCTTCGTCGAGTTGATACACCCCGGCGTCGTCGGCTTTGTCGAAGCCGACCAGCACCCGCTCGTCCTGTTGCCGGGCTAATTTCCCAAGCACCGCGTCCAGCACCGCCGGACTCAGCTTGGACGCTCAACCCGCCGCCTTCACCGCTTCCGTCAGGCGGACCGTTTTCACGTCTGTCATGGAATGGATTCTATCGGAATCTGGCCATCGAGCCAGGTCCGCTGGCCGGATGGCACGATCTGACTTCTTACTTGGTCGCCACCCTCACCCATTTTAGCTGCGGGTACTCGTGGTTCCAGTCGTTCGAGATGTGTTCGAAGGTGAGCCGGAAATCGATGGTCTTGCCCGGCTGGAGCGGCGCCATGTGGAGATCGAACATCTCCGCCGTGCCCGTGACCGAGTGGGGCTGCAAGGCGCGCACCGGCATTGCCTCTTTCTGCACCACCTCGCCCAGCGAGTTCCGGAAGGTGACTTCCAGGACGGCATCTGCCACCGCTTTGTCGCCGGTGTTGCTGATCTTGCCCTCGAGATAGCTCACGGTCCCGCCGACGAAGTTCTCCGCCGCGCTCATCTTCACCTCGGAGACCTGGAGCTTGGCGGCGTAGGGATCGACGGTTGCCGTTCCCGCGGGCTTGGAGCGGCTCAACAGCACCAGCGCCCCCACCACGATGGCCATGATCGCAATCCCGACGCCGATCGCCACCCACGCGGTTTCGCTCTCTTGCTCCGGCTTCGTTTGCAGCGGTTCCAGCTCCGCCATGGCCACGATTTTACTCCTGGCCCAAACGCAACCCGGCCATCAGCATCTCCGGAGACTTCGCCCGGTGACCCGATGGCCGGAGGACCCGATCTGTTACTCGCCCGCGACCGTCAGTCCGTCCAGGCGGAGGGTGGGCGCCGCTACCGAGCCGCGGAATTCCAGGTCGCTGCCGATCTCGCTGATGTTCCTCAGCATGTCTTTCAGGTTCCCCGCGACGGTGATCTCCTCCACTGGGTACGCCAGCTCGCCATTGACGATCCAGAGCCCGCTTGCGCCGCGCGAGAAGTCGCCGGTCACCAGGTTCACCCCGAATCCCAGAAACTCGGTCACGTACAGCCCGTCCTTGATCTCCCCGATGATCTGCTTGGCGGTCTTCGTCCCCGGCTGGAGAAAGAGATTCCCCACGCCGATGCCCGGGTTCCCTGCCAGGCCGCGCGATGCGTTGCCGGTGGTCTTGAGCCCGAGCTTCTTCGCCGTGTAGGTGTTCAGCAGATACGACTTGAGCACCCCGCGGTCGATCACGGTGGTGCGCTGGGTGGGAACACCTTCTCCGTCGAAGGGGCTGGTGCCGAAGCCGCCGCGCATGGTGCCGTCGTCGACCACGGTGACGTTCTCGCCCGCCACTTGTTCGCCCAGCTTGCCCGCCAGGAACGAAGCCTGCCGGTAGATCGAGTCGCCGTTCACGCCTTCGAAGATATTTTCCAGGATGGACCGGGATACCTGCTGATCGAGCACGATGGGCACTTTCGCCGTCTTCACCTTGCGTGCGCCCAGCCGCCGCACCGTGCGTTCGGCGGCGATGCGGCCGACCTCTTCCGGCGATCCCAGTCGCCCCAGGCTGCGCGCTACCGAGTACCAGTAGTCGCGCTGCATCGCGCCGTCCTCGTCCTGCGCTACCGGCACCGCCGCCACCGAGCAGTACGACCGCGAGTACTCGCCCACGAACCCCAGCGAGTTCGCCAGCACCTTGTGTCCGGTCGCCGCGTCGAATGAGCCGCCCTCGGAATTCTTGATGCGCGCGTCGGCCTTCATCGCCGCTTCTTCCGCCCGCCGCGCGTACGCGATCCGCTCTTCGCCCGGAAGCGAATAGACGTCTTCGTAGTAGAGGTCGAGATCGCCTGCGATCTGTCCCAACTGCTCGCGCTCCGGCAACCCGGCGTGCGGATCTTCCGAGGTGATCCTGGCCAGCTCCAGCGCGCCCTTGATGAGCGTGTCGAGGCCCTGCGGCGTGAAATCGCTGGTGTGGGTGGATGCCGCGCGCTGTCCGAAAAACACGCGCAGGCCCATGGCCTTCGCGCCCGACTCTTTCAGCGTCTCCACCTGCCCGAGCCGCACGACGGTCGAGAACTCCGAGCCTTCGCGCACCACGCACTCGGCCGAGGTCGCGCCGCCCTGCATCGCCCGCCGCACCACGTCCTGCGCCAGCTCGCGCAGATCTGTTTCGAGTTTCGAGTTTCTCGTTTCTAGTCCGGTCGTTCCCATGAATTCGCTTTGCTGGTGTCATCCTGAGCGAGGTGCGGCTGTCCTTGCCGCACCGAGTCGAAGGACCTCTATCTGTTCCAGCGATCCGCGTGAATCCGCGGCGATGGATCTATTCTTCTCCCGTCCCGCCCACCGTCAGCCGGTCCACCTTGATAGTCGGGATGCCCACGCCCACCGGCACCGATTGTCCGTCCTTGCCGCACGTCCCGATGCCTTCGTCGAGCTGCAGATCGTTCCCGACCATGGACACCTTTGTGAGCACATCGGGCCCATTGCCGATCAGCGTGCAATTCTTCAGCGGCGCGGTGACCTGGCCGTCCTCGATCATGTAGGCCTCGGAGGCCGAGAACACGAACTTGCCGTTGGTGATGTCCACCTGGCCCCCGCCGAAGTTCACCGCGAATACACCCTTCTTCACCGAGCGGAGGATGTCCTGGGGATCGTCCTGGCCCGCCAGCATGTAGGTGTTGGTCATGCGCGGCATGGGGATGTGCTCGTAGCTCTCGCGGCGCCCGTTGCCCGTGTCGTGGATGCCCATCAGCCGCGCCGACAGCTTGTCGCTCATGTAGCCCTTCAGAATGCCTTTCTCGATCAGCACCGTGTTTTGCGTCGGCATGCCCTCGTCGTCCACGTTCAGCGAGCCGCGACGCGACGGCATGGTGCCGTTGTCTACCACGGTGCACTTCTCGCTAGCCACGCGTTTCCCGATCAGCCCCGCGAACGCCGACGTCTTCTTGCGGTTGAAATCGGCTTCCAGGCCGTGTCCGATGGCCTCGTGCAGCAGGATTCCCGGCCAACCGGGGCCGAGCACCACTTCCATCTCGCCCGCCGGCGCCGGACGCGCGTCGAGCTGGATGATGGCCTGCCGGGCCGCTTCCTTCGCAAAGTGCTCCGGCGTCTTTTCCGTCAGGAAGCAGTCGAAATTGACGCGCCCGCCGCCACCCGACGAGCCCCGGGCGGAATTCCCATCGGACTTGGCGATGCAGAACACGCTCATGCGCGACAGTGGCTGCGTGTCCTCGGCGAAGCTGCCGTCGGAGCCGCAGACCAGGATGCGCCGGATCTCGTCCGCGTAGCCGGCCCGCACCTGGAAGATGCGCGGATCGTAGGCCCTCGCCGCGCGGTCCGCGCGCATTACCAGCTCCAGCTTCTGCGCCATCTCCGCATCCACGGTCGGCGTCACCGAGTACAGATTCCGAGCTTCGCCGCGCTTGAAGCCGACCACCGGCTCCTTGGCCGGCCCGCTGGCGATCAGCGCCGCGGTGCGCGCCGCGTGCACGATCCGCTCCGGCGACAGGTCGTCGGTGTAGGCGTATCCCGTGCGCTCCCCGGAGATGACGCGCACGCCTGCGCCCGCGGAGATCCCCTGGCTGGCCGATTTCACCAGCGACTCGTCCACCGAAATGGATGTGGAGAAAAGGTATTCGAAGTAGATGTCGGCGTAATCTCCGCCGGCCGAAAGCGCCGCCCCCAGGTACTTCTCAAGGTCGCGCTCCGTCACACCGTACTTTTGAAAGAAGGATTGCGTCTGTGTCATGGGCCTCAGGATTGGATGCGAAGGCCGCCGTTTCGACCCACCTTCGCAACCAATCGCTCGATTATTTCACAGACCAGAGATCATGTGGCCCGGACGCCCTCGGCTGAACTGGAACAATTACTTGCAGGTGTCATCCTGAGCGAGGCCGCTCCGCGGCCGAGTCGAAGGACCCCTAACCCTTCCGAGGTACTCGTCTCCGCAAACTCAGCTCTTACAGCGTTATAATCCTCCCGCCATGACGCCCGACGCGCTTACGCGCACCCTGCAGGGCTTCCTGGCGGAAGCTCGCGACGCGGTCGTGCTCGAATCCGGCGAGCACCTCTTCGACCTCTCCTCCGCGCGCTTCTCCGTCTCCGACGACCACGGCCGCTGCGTCCTCCATCTCTGGTCCGAGGAGCGCAACATCGTGCGCCGCGTGCTGGACGCCGAGATAAAGCACGACGTCCTCCATCTCTCTGTCCAGCGCTTCGGCCAGACCAAGCCCGCCAAGCTCGAGATCTGCCGCGACCGCGACCGGCGCACGCCCTCCGCCCGCAAGCACTCCCGCGACGCTTACCAGAGCTTGCTTCGCCGCGTGTTGGAGCGCAGCTTCCCCGGCTGGACCATCGAGCGCATGTCCTCCGCCGCCGACCTCGAGCGCAGCTTCGGCCCCATCTACACGCGAGGCGTGATCGCGCGCGGCAACACCATGTTCGCCGTCCTCGGCGTCAATGCACAAGAGACCCAGCCCTCGATCGACGCCGCCTTGACCTTCGCCCTGCTCTGGCTCGACGACTGCCGTAACACCGCCCGAGGCCTGGTCGAGGGCGTGAAGCTCTTTCTGCCGCCGGGCACGACCGCGGTGACCCGCGCCCGCCTTGCCCACCTGGACCACGCCGCGGCCAAGTTCCAGCTCTATGAGCTCGACGAGCGCGACCTCTCGGCCAGCGAGGTCGATCCCGCCGACCTCGGCAACATCGCCACCCGCCTAGGCCATTGCCCCGACCACGACGCCACGCTCCGCCGCTTCGACGCCTCTGTGCAGCGTGTCCGCAACCTTTCACCCGATTGCGAGGTCGCCGTACTGTCGGCCAGCGAAGTCTGCTTCCGCCTGCGCGGCCTGGAATTCGCCCGCGCTCGCCTTGCCCCCGAGGCCGGCTCGTTCCGCACCGCCGAGCAACTGGTGTTCGGCGTCGCCGGCTGCGAGACCGCGGTCACCGACGCCAACCTCCAGGACTTCAGCAACTTCGCCAACACCATCGAAGAGACCCGCCGCCCCGGCGGCCCGCGCGACAATCCCATCTTCCGCGTGCAGTCGGAGCGTTGGCTCGAATCGCTGGTGCTACGCGACATCACCGTCATCGACCCGCAGCTCGACCCGCTCTTCGTCTATTCCCAGGTGCCGGCCTTCTCCGCCTCCGACCGCGCCATGATCGACGTGCTGGCCACCACCCGCGACCGCCGCCTCGCCGTGGTCGAGTTGAAGGCCGACGAGGACATCCACCTCCCGCTGCAAGGCCTCGACTACTGGGCGCGCGTCCTCTGGCACCACCAGCGCGGCGAGTTCCAGCGGTTCGGGTATTTCGCGGGCGCGGAACTCAGCTCAGCAGCGCCGCTGCTCTTCCTGGTCGCGCCCGCACTGCATGTCCACCCAGCGACCGACACGCTCCTGCACTACCTGTCACCGCAGATCGACTACAGCCTGCTCGGCATCCACGAGAACTGGCGCGAGGAGCTGCGCGTCATCTTCCGCAAGCGCCCGCCCGCCCGCGCCCACGCCATCCCTGCCTGAAACTTTCAGGTAGGAGCGGGTCTTCGACCCGCCCACCTCTTACGCCTGCGCCGGCGCCGTCACGAACCACCGCTTCCACATCCAGCGCACCACCTTCCATCCGATCAGGGACCCGAACACGATGGTCCCGCACCAGGCCAGCACCACCGGCAGGTACAGCGCCAGAGCGATCATCGTGTTGGCGTAGTCGGCCAGCGCCTGCGCGCCGTCCAGGAACGACTCTCTCGCCTGCTTCACCGGATGCCATTGCAGCGCGCGCTCGACCGGCGTGGCCACCGTCCGGATCGACAGCGAGATGGTCGCCATCTCCACCTGGTGCGACAGCAGGTTGATCTGCCCCTGCATGCGCTCGATGCGCCCGCGCACCTCGGCCAGCCGCTCGGCGACCGTGACCGTGTCCTTGATCGTCCCCGACCGGCGCATGATGTCAAGGTATTGCGCTTCTTCCGCGTGGGCATTGCGCAGCTGCGACTCGATGTCCACGTACTGCGCCGTGACGTCCGCCGCGTTGACCTGTTCGCTGTTCACCCGTTTGGCGGAGCCCGCTAGCGAGGCGCGGGCGTCGTCGAAGTTCTCCGCCGGCACCCGCAGGGTCAGCGTGGCGCCCGTCGAGCCGGATACGCGCGACTGCTCCACGTACCCGCCGAACTTCCGCGCCACCTCGACCGCTTGCGACACCGCCTTCGCCACGTCCGCGACCTCCAGGTCCATGGTCGCCGTCTTGGCGATCTTTCGCAGATCTTGGATCGTTTTCGCGCCGCCCACCGCATAGCGCGCGTCTTTCGTCGCCAGTGCGCCCCCCGAGGCGTACGCCGCCTCTTGCTCAGCCATCATTTCCGGCCCACCCGCTCGCGCAAACTGCGCCGCCTGGTTGGCCGCCATCCGCGACCGCAGCAGGTTTGGCGTGGCGATCGCCGCCAGGATCATCACGACCAGCAACCCGAATAGCGTCCACAGGATCACCGGCCCGAATCGCTTCACGTTGACTTGCACTCTTGGCGTATTGACTTGCTCCGAGTTCATCGCTCCTCCTCATCCGGTCTCCCGCTGTCGGGGATCAGCTGGACAGAGAACGCCGGAACTCCTCGGCCTTGCAGCCGGGCTGCACCCTGGGAGGGCACAAGGTTGGGGAGAAGAAACTGGAAAACCGGCAACTGCTTGGTGGGAGGGTACGACTTCAGGCGGGGATGAGTTCTTTATACCACTTCTTCTCCGTGTTCTCCGTGACTCTGTGGTGGATTTTTCCTAAGGCACGATGATGCTCGATCCCTGCGGCGCTGCCACCCCGGGTTCTTTCTCCGGGAAGCGCTCCAAAACAAATTCCAGGAACGCCCGTGATTTCGGCCTCCCCGACGTTTTCCCATGCGCCATGCGTACCACGAACACCAGCGCCCGCAGGACCTCGGAGTCGCGCAGCGAGTTGTACCCCAGGTGTTTCTGCTCCATCTCCCGATATTCGCGGACCATCGTCTCCATCTCGTCCGCCATGCGCTGCTGCACGATGTTGGCGGTCGCGTTCTCGTACACCAGCCCCGATCCGACCAGCGTCTCGTACTTCTTCGCCAAAGCGGTCACGGCGGCGATGGCGTCGCGGTCGTTGAGGCTACGCTCTGCCCGCGCCGTCTTGGCGATGGCGTACGTCATCCCCACCACCAGCGGCTCGCGCTCGTACACGAACGCCTGCTTCACTTCGACCTTGGGGAACAGCGCGTCGCGCTCGGCCTCGCTCAGCTCCCGCGGCTTCTCGTGCTTGCGCGCCTCTTGCAGGTAGGGGCACGTGCTGGGGCAGTCGAGCGTCACCTCGCGCTCCGTCCCGCAGCACACCGGGCAGATCTTGCCGTGCACCGCCGGGCAGAACCGTTTCTCTTTCCTCGTGTCACAGATCGCGCAACTCAATGGCACAACTCCATGAATCTTGTGACGTCATCCTGAGCGAGCGCCGCGTCTCGCGGCGCGAGTCGAAGGACCCCTGCCTCGCTTGGGAGACATCCCCTTTGCCCTCAGACTACCAGCTTCGCCGAGTATTTCGCGATCCCGCCGGATTGCCCTATCCGCTGTGCAAACTCCCACCTGTTGAAAACCCGCATAAAATCTGCCTGAAACGTGCTTTTTTTCCGGGCGCTGTGGTATAAGGGTTCCCGAGTTACCCCGTAGCACTCGTTTGACACTCTGAAGGAGGAGTTCCAAATGGCTTCTGGCATGACCAAGACTCAGCTTGTCCGCCACCTGGCCGGCGAGCTCGAGACGAACAACAAGACCGCGGCCGCGTTCCTCGAGGCGCTGGCCAATACCGCCATCAAAGAGACGAAGAAGAGCGGCGTGTTCGTCATCCCCGGCCTCGGACGCCTGGTGAAGTCGAACCGCAAAGCCCGCATCGGCCGCAACCCCCAGACGGGCGAGCCCATCAAGATCCCGGCCAAGACCGTTGTGAAGTTCCGCGTGGCCAAGGCCGTGAAGGACACCATCGCTCCCAAGAAGTAACAGCGCTTTCCGCTGTTCCAAAGCCGGCATCCCTGCCGGCTTTCTTTGTTCGGAAATGCGGGCGGTTCCCGCAACAACTGCCCCCTTCAGGGGTTACGGCTAAGGGAGAGGGCCGTTGCCTGCTGGCGGCCACGCCCCCAGCATCTATACTTATGCGGCACCTTATTGTGAGAAAGGAAATGTGATGAAGCTCCGATTTGCTCTCGTCGCCGTTTTGTTTGCCTGTTCGTCGCTTGGCTTTGCCCAGGCCGGTTCGTCCGGCCAGCAGCCCCCGCCTCCGCCCCCCGGCCCCGGCGCCAGCGGCCAGACGGGCGCTCCCGGCGGCCGCTCCATGATGCGCTCCCAGCGCCGCGACCACATGCAGCACATGAGGCAGCAGCACATGGAGGCCATGAAGGCCGACCTCGACAAGCTCAAAGCCTCCCTCGATAAGATGAAGGCCAGCATCGCCAGCGAGAAGAATCAGGCCGAGAGGGACCGCTGGCAGGCCAATATTGACGCTTGGGAAGTGATCCTCGGCCACATGAGCCACATGATGGATGCCATGCAGCACCACGGCCCGGGCCATGGCAAAGGCATGGGCATGGGCCGCGGTAAGGGCCCCGGGTCCGGCATGGGTTCCGGGATGGAAGGCTATCCTCCGCCACCTCCCGGCCAGGCGCCTCCGCCCCCTCCGAAGCCGTAAGTTTTCCTTAACGAATTTCTAGCCCGCTCGCCCCCGAGCGGGCTTTATTGTCTGGTGTGGGACAGCAGCCTCACTCAGCCGACACTAAGCTGGGAGGTGTCATTCTGAGCGAGGCCGCTTTGCGGCCGAGTCGAAGGACCGCTACCCGTCCGCAAAAACAAGTAGGCCGGGCGTCCCCGCCCGGCCTTCCTTCACACGAATCTCTGTCCTCTTCTCAGATCCTCATCGGCATGATGATGTAGCGGTACTTGTAGTCGTCCCCGTTCTCGTTGGGACGCATCTGCCCTGCCGACTGCGGGTCTTTGAACTCCAGCCGCACCTCGCCCGTGGTCGAGGCTTTCAGGAAGTCGAGCAGGTATTGCGAGTTGAACCCGATAGTCAGCGCCTCGGCCTGGTAGGTGGTCTCGATCGAGTCTTCCGACTCGCCTGTCTCCGTGGACGACGACGAGATCTTGATCTCATTATTGTCCAGCCGTAGCCGGATGGCTCCCGAGCGTTCGTCTGCGAACTGGGCCACGCGCTGGATGGCCGAGGCGATGTCCTCGCACTTTACGGTCACGATCTTGTTGTTGTCCCGCGGCAGCACCGCCTCATAGTTGGGGAACTGCCCGGTCAGTTGCCGCGAGGTCAGCACCCGCCCGCCCACACGGAAGAACAGCGTGGACTCGTCGCGCGCAAATTCCACCATTTCCGCTTCGCCCTGATCCAGCAGCATCTTGAGCTCACTCATCGCCTTCTTGGGGATGAGGATCTTCATCTCGCCGCCGCTCACGCCTTCGATCTTGGCGTGGCTGTTCTCGATGTGCGCCAGCCGGTGCCCGTCGGTCGCCACCATGGTCACCGACTCCGGCTTCAGCACCATCAGCGCCCCGTTCAGCGTGTACCGCGACTCTTCGTTCGAGATGGCGAAGATGGTCTTCGCGATCATGGTTCGCAGCACATCCACCGGGATCTTGATCACCCCGGCCGCCGGAAAGGCCGCGATTGACGGGAAATTCGCCCGCGCCATGCCCACCATCTTCGTATTGGATCGCCCCGAGCGGATCTGCACCCAGTGGTTCTCCAACAGTTTGATGGTGATCTCCCCGTCCGGCAGCAGCTTCACATAGTCATAGAGTTTGCGGGCTGGGATCGTGCACGCGCCGTCCTTCTTCACTTTCGCCGCGCACGACGTTCGCAATGACAGGTCCAGGTCCGTCGCCGTGATGGAGAGCCTGTCCCCCGCCGCCTCGAAAAGGAAGTTCGACAGGATCGGGATCGTGGTCTTTCTCTCCACCACGCCCTGCGTCGCCGTCAGTTCCTTGAGCAGATCGGACTTGTTGACGCTGATCTCCATATGACTCTTCCCTTTAGGACTATTACGAACTTCCTTATACCAAATCAAAATCACTAAAAACAGCAGTAATCATAGGCGCTCAGGAAATGTGGGAATCGCTGCCCAAACCGCCACACGTGCGTCTCTGAAGCGATTTCCGTGGTGCTTTCCTAGCCTGCCGGCGGTGGGCTGGAGTGTATTGCCGGGACCGAACCTGGATTCTGACTTCTTCCTGCACAGCTTCCACAGCCTGTCCACACCATGCTCGTAGGAATAGGTGGCCGCACCGTGGAAATCGAGCGCCAAACCGCGCCTAACCACTCAACGTCTCGGTCAATTTATTGAGCAGCCTGTTCAAATCCTTGTCCGACTTGCGTACTTCCTCGATCTTGTCGATGGAGTGCATCACGGTCGTGTGGTGCTTGCCGCCGAACTGCCTTCCGATCTCCGGCAGCGACGCTTCCGTCAGGTGCTTGGCCAGGTACATGGCGATCTGCCGCGGGTACACGATGGCCCGCGAGTTGTTCTTCGCCTTGATCTCCGCCACCCGCAAGCCGAACTGCTCGGCCACCACCTTCTGGATCTGGTCGATTGTGACCTTGCGTTGCTGCGCGTCGATGAAGTTCTTCAGCACCTGCTGCGCGTTCAGCAGGTTCACCTCGGCGCCGGTCAGCGAAGCGTACGCGATCAGCCGGATCAGCGCTCCTTCCAGCTCGCGCACGTTCGAGCGGATGTTGGAGGCGATGAACAGCGCCACGTCGCTCGGCACCGTCACGTGCTCCGACTCGGACTTCTTTTGCAGGATGGCGACCTTCGTTTCCAGGTCGGGTGGCTGGATGTCGGCGATCAGCCCCCACTCGAAGCGCGAGCGCAGCCGGTCTTCGATCTCCGCCAGCTCCTTCGGCGGGCGGTCGCTGGCGATCACCACCTGCTTCTGCGATTCGTGCAGGGTGTTGAAGGTGTGGAAGAACTCCTCCTGGGTGCGCTCCTTCTGCGCCAGGAACTGGATGTCGTCCACCAGCAGCACGTCGATGTTGTTGCGGTACTTGTCGCGGAACGAGGTCATCTTGTCGTAGCGCAACGAGTTGATCATCTCGTTGGTGAACTTCTCCGCCGACAGGTACAAGACCTGCGACTGGGGCTGGCGTTTCTTGACCTCGTGCCCGATGGCCTGCATCAGGTGCGTTTTGCCCATGCCCACGCCCCCGTACAGGAAGAGCGGGTTGTAGGCCTTGGCCGGACGCTCCGCCACCGCCAGCGCGGCCGCGTGCGCGAACTGGTTGCTGGAGCCGATGACGAACCCCTCGAAGGTGTACCGCGGGTTGAGCTGCGCCGCCGAATCCCAGTCGAACTTCGCCTGGGGTCCCCCCCGCGCGCCCGCCGTCGCCGGCGCCGACTGCGTCCCGACCGCGGCGAACCCCCCGTCATGCCGCACCGGCGTCGCCGTGGGGTCCTCCTCGGCGGTGACGAACTTCACCTCGTCGAACTCCAGCTTCAGCACGTCCATCGCTTCGTGGATCAGGTCCGCGTATTTCTCTCCCACGTGCCGGAACTCCGGCGTGGGCACGCGGATGAACAGCACGCTGCCCTGCGCGTGGCTGTATCGCGTGGGTTTCAGCCAGGTGTCGTAAGAGTGCCGATTGATCTTTTTTTCCAGGGCCCCAAGGATTCGCATCCAGGGATTCGCGGCTGCGGTAGCGGTCGAGGAGAGGGACATTGATCTATTCAAAAAGTCGCCATCGTACCGATGGCCGGGATCATGACGAAAAATATCTTCCCCGCCGGCGCGATCCTTTCTCGCGCGGGTCAGGCCGGAATTCTTATCAGGCTATGCCCGTGACGAATGCCACGGAGCTGGTGCAGAGTCAACAAACGATTTGCGTTACGGCCGAACCGCATACTAGCACGAATATTTTTTTGCGTGTGCAATTCTTCCCGCGGCCTTCTCAGGTGATGTGGCAGGAAACGCGCACTTCGATTTCGTGTCAAGTAGTTAGTCAGTTAATGTCGCGCGCATGGTGCAACTTCTTCGAGCGGTCTTCCCCGACGCAACACCTCCCGCATCCTGTCTGCTGCTTCCTGCTGCGCGTTTGCCGCCCTCCTCCCCTTCATTTATACTTACCGTTTGGTCACCCCCGAAATTTCATCTTAGGAGCGCACTGTTTTCAATGCCCAAGCGGACATTCCAGCCCAACCGCCGTCGTCGCTCGAAGACGCACGGATTTCGCAGCCGCATGAAGACCAAGAGCGGCCGCGCTGTGCTCTCGCGCCGCCGTGCCAAGGGACGCAAGCGCGTCTCCGTGAAGCCTGGCTTCCGCGAGTAATCGCCTGGTCTGCAATGCCTTCTGCTGGAGCCCGTTTTCCCAGGTCCGTACGGCTCCTCAAGCACGCAGATTTTGACCACGTGTACCAGAGCGGCAAGCGACATTTTTCCGGGCACATGACCGTCTTTTACTTGCGGCGTAGCTCCGGTGGGCCCCGCGTCGGATTCACCGTCGGCCGCGTCCTCGGCGGCGCGGTGGACCGCAACCGCATCAAGCGCCGCTTGCGCGAGGCGGTGCGGCGACACCTCGCCGGGCTCGCCGCTCCGGTGGACGTGGTCATCAACCCGAAGAAGTCGGTGCTTACGGCGGATTTCGCCGAACTCGACCGCGAAGTCGCACGCGCCTTCGAAAAGATCAGCCGTCCGCCGTCCGTCGCCGGTCGTCAGCCGGGGAACGCTGCAGAATGAAGACGCTTCTCCAACTCGCGCTCCGTTTCTACAAGCGCTGGATCTCTCCCGCGCTGCCGCCGTCGTGCCGCTACGTCCCCAGCTGTTCCGAGTTCGCCATGGAAGCTATCGAGCGCCACGGCACGGTTCGTGGTTCTGGCATGGCGATTTGGAGACTTCTTCGGTGCCATCCCTTCGCCAAGGGTGGATACGATCCTGTTCTGAGTACTGGGTACCGAGTACTGAGTACTTCTTCTTCAACACGCACCCATTCGCACGGAAAATAATTTGCAAGATTTTCAAAATCCGCAACAAGACCCCGGGACGCAGAAGCGTCTGCTCATCGCGTTCGTACTGACCTTCGCGGTCATCATGCTGATGCAGCCGCTACTAAAGAAGTACGGTCCCCAGCCGGAGGCCAAGCCGGCGGAGCAACAACAGCAACAGCAGCAGCCCGCCCCGGCCGCGGCGCCCGCCACCGCTTCAGCGCAGCCCGCCGCTGCGCCCGCGCCCGCCGTCGTTAAGGCCAGGCAAGCTCCCGCGGAATCCGAGACCGTCATCGAGAACGATCTCTACCGCATCACCTTCAGCAACCGCGGTGCGCAGGTGAAGTCCTGGATCCTGAAAAGGTATCTGGACCAGCCCGGTGGCAAGCCGCTCGACCTGGTCAACTCCGTTGCCGCCGCCAAGTTCGGCTACCCGCTCTCCCTGTGGACGTACGATGCCGCTCTACGCGAGAAGCTCAGCTCGGCGCTCTACGTCGCCAGCGCGGCCGGCCCGCAGGAGGCCCCGGTCTCCCTCTCCTTCGAGTACTCCGACGGCGATGTTGCAGTTCGGAAGAAATTCACCTTTGACCACTCCTACGTGGTTATGGTCGAAGCCTCCGTGACCCAGGGCGGTCAGCCCGTCCGCGCCTATCCCGCCTGGCCCGCCGGATTCGGCGACACAGTCAACTTGCCTGGCTACGCAGGGCAGAAGATCGAGTACCAGTCCGCCGACAAGATCACGCGCATCGAGCCCAAGAAAGTTTCCGGCGGCGCCACTCTCAGCGGGCCGTTCCACTGGGCTGGTGCTTCCGACCAGTACTTCGCCGCCGTCTTCCTCCCCGACGAGCCGGAGAGCGCCGATCTCGTCACGCTCCACAACGAGGTCGAGGTCCCCAAGAACCCGGAGAAACCGGTCGCCACCGAGTTGCAAAAGGTCCCGGTGCTCGGCACCGCCCTGGGCAACGTCCATGGCGACACCCGCCAGCGCCTCTTCGTCGGCCCCAAGACGCTCGACGTGCTCGACGCCGTCCACGCTTCGCTCACCAAGTCCGAGCGCGCCGCGGTGCGCCCCGGCGGCGGCGGCGAAGGCGAGTATCACGGCCCCGATCTTACCGGCATCGTGGATTTCGGACGCGTCTTCGGCTTCATCGCCAAGCCCCTCTTCTTGTGGCTGAAGTGGACCTACGAGCACTGGGTGCGCAACTGGGGATGGTCCATCCTCATCCTCACCATCATCATCACCGTCGCCACCTTGCCGCTGAAGATCACCAGCATGAAATCGGCGATGAAGATGGCCAAGATCCAGCCGCAGATCAAGGCCATCCAGGAGAAGTACAAGAAATACAAATTCAACGACCCGCGCAAGGCCGAGATGAACCAGGAGATGAGCGCACTCTACAAGAGCGAGGGAGTCAATCCCGTGGGCGGCTGCTTCCCCATGCTCCTGCAGCTTCCCTTCCTGGTGGCCTTCTACTCCATGCTTGGCGTCGCCGTCGAACTGCGCCACGCACCCTGGCTCTGGATCCGCGACCTCTCCTCCCCAGATCCGCTCCACGTCCTGCCCATCGGCATCATCATTTCCATGTTCTTCGTGCAACGCATGACCCCGCAGGCCGGCATGGACCCGGTGCAGGCCAAGATGATGAACTTCATGATGCCGCTCGTCATCGGCGGCATCTCCTGGACCTTGCCTGCTGGGCTCGGTGTCTACTGGGCCGCCAGCAACCTGCTCGCCATCGTGCAGCAGTGGGGCATCAATCAGACCAAGTTCGGCCGCGAGATGCGCGAAGCCCAGATCAAGCGCGCCAAGAAGTGATTGAGACGGTGACATCTAGGCGCAGGCCGACGGGAGTGGTTGCAGGTGTCATCCTGAGCGAGGTGCGGCCCGGGTTTGGCCGCGCCGAGTCGAAGGACCCCTATCCCGCCGCTGCTCTCGGCTCCGCGCAAGGCAGCTCCGGCCTCCCTGGTTTCGTCCTAATGCAGCCCGCGCGGCTATAATTTCCTTTTCCCGATGCCTATTCCCGACAAAGTCGCCGCCGCCAGGCAGATCGATGCCCTGCTCAAGGACCTTCTCCACAGCGGCGGCTTTCGCCTGAAATACAGGATCGTGGTGAATCCGCCCATGCCCGAGGACCGCGACTGGGAGCGCCCCGACATCCTGGTGGATTTCTCCGGCCCCGACAGCGCCCTCCTGCTCGAGCGTGGTGCCGAGGTCCTGCGCTCCTTCGAGCACGTCGCCCACAAGATGCTCCGCCTCGACAGCGAGGAGCACGAGAAGGTTTCCTTCGACTGCATGAACTTCAAGGCCATGCGCATCGAGGAACTCCGCCTGGCCGCCTCCGTCGCCGCCGAAAAAGTCGCCAAGACCGGCGTGCCCTACCAGTTCGCTCCCATGTCGGCGCGCGAGCGCCGCATCGTCCACCTCGCCCTGCGCGACAACCCCCAGCTCAAGACCGAGAGCCAGGGCGAAGCCGGCCACCGCTTCGTCGTCGTCTATCCCAAGGACTACAAGCCCAAGTCCTCCGCCAAGCCCACCCCCCGCGTCCTGCCGTAACTTTTTTGTGTCGTCCCGAGCCAGCGCGTCCTGCGCGCGAGTCGAGAGCCTGCCCTGAGCGAAGCCGAAGGGGACCCCTAACATCTCCCGAAAACACGTAGGCCGGGCGTCCTCGCCCGGCCTCGTTGTCCCACTCGCCCGATGACTCGATGACTAGTTGACCCGATCCCTCACGCCGATGGCGCCCGCTCCAGCCGGATCAGCTTCACTTCGATGGCCTGCTCGGCGTTGCGTTCTGCATCGAGTCGGCGCTTGTGCGCGCTCAGCATGTCGCTGCGCGTCAACCATCCCACCACTTTGGTCGGCGCCTCGCGCGTGACCACCGGCAGACGACCCACCTCTTCGCTCACCATGTGGTCCGCAGCCTCGCGCACCGAGTTGTCCTCGTACACGATCGCCGGCGGCCGCTTCAGGATGGTGCGCAGCGGTACGTCGAGCCGCGCCTCTGGGCTGAAGATATCTTTCCTGGTCAGCACTCCGACCAGCTCGCCCTGCTTGTCCAGGACCGGCCATCCTTGGTGGCCGGTGCCCTGCGCCCGCGATTCCAGCCAGGCCCGCGCACTTCCGACGGTATCGTCGGCGCCCAGCGCGATTACCTGGCGGGCCGCTGCGTCCTTGACCAGCACCTGGTCCAGGAAATCCACGGTGTAATCCGCGACCACGCGCGCTCCCCGCCGCGCGATCTTTTCCGTCATGATGGTGGTGCGCATCATCAGCGCCGAGATCAGGTAGGCAGCGCTGCATCCGCCCAGCAGCGGCAGCAGTCCCACCGGCTGCCGCGTGGTCTCGAACGCGAACACCACCGACGCCAGCAGCGCCCGCGACGCTCCCGCGAACATCGCCGCCATCCCCACCAGCGCCGCCATCCGCACGTCCATGCCGATCCCCGGGAATGCTGCGATCCCCAGCGCGCCCAGCACCGAGCCCAGCCCCCCGCCGATGGTGAACAACGGCGCCAGCGTGCCCCCCGACGTCCCGCTGCCCAGCGAGATCGCCCAGGAGATGAACTTGAGTACGAATAAGAAAAGCGCCGCCCGCCCCACGATTGTGCCCGAGATGATGTTCCCGATGTTGTCGTATCCGACGCCCAGCGTGTGCGGTGAGAAGTATCCCACCACGCCCACCGCTACCGCACCGATGGCCGGCCACCACATCCAATGGATCGGCAGGTGTCCGAAAGCGTCTTCCACTCCGTACACGGCGCGCGTCACGTACACCGAGGCCACACCCACCAGCGCGCCCAGCACGATGTACATCGCCAGCGCCGATCCGCTCGCCGCCGGCACGTTCGGCATGGGGAAGATGGGCGTGCTCCCCACGAACGCCACCCGGATTCCCGCCGCCGTAGCGCACGCCAGCGCCACCGGGATCACCGACCGCGGCCGGTATTCGAACAGCAGCAACTCGATGGCCAGCAGCACCGCCGAGATCGGGCTGCCGAAAGTCGCTGCCATGCCCGCCGCCGCGCCCGCCGCCAGCAGCGTTTTGCGCTCGTCCGCGGTGATCTTCAGCAATTGCCCGACCAGCGATCCCATGGCGCCCCCGGTCGCGATGATCGGCCCTTCGGCGCCGAATGGCCCACCCATCCCGATGGCGATCGCCGCCGACACCGGCTTCAGGAACGTCACCCGAGGCGGGATGCGGCTCTCCCCCAACAGGATCTGCTCCATGGCTTCCGGGATCCCGTGCCCGCGGATCGCCGCCGACCCGTAGCGCGCCATGAGCCCCACGATCACCCCGCCCATCACCGGGATCACCAGCACCCACGCTCCCCGGTGGTTGTACGCCGGCGAGGTGAACTCGAACGAGAATCGTCCGTAGAAGGAGAGGTTCGTGATCAGCCCGATCAGCCGGGTCAGGGCCTGCGCGACCACGCCCGCCGCCGCTGCAACGGCGATCGACACCAGGCTGATGAACACTACCCGCAGGTTCACCAGCGCCGATTGCCGCGGCGCCCTAGCCTGCTCCAGCGTCGGCGCCAGCCCCGCGTCCATCGGCAGCCCGTTGGTCGTGGACGCGCGCGCCACTTCGTGCCCCTCACCCCCGGCCGGGTTCCGTTCTAGCGTCATGTCTGCTCGCACCTACATCGTACCACGATATGTAGGAACAACGGTCGGCCCCCTGCGAATGAGGCCTGATCCGTTGTCCTTCTGAACGCAGCCTTGTCTGCCGCGCGCGTCGAAGCGCCTGCCCCGGGCGGAGCGAAGGACCCTTCTCCCCCGCGATCGCCGTCCCCAACCCTGTTTCCCGATCATAGACGCGCCCCACAATCCCGTTGCCCTCGGCCCGGCTAACTGGGATGATTCGCCAAGTGGCAAGGGGGTTCTGCCGATGGCAACCGACGCTTCCGCTCTAGCTGAAGTCCCGATGTTTTCCCTGCTCGATCACGACGAACGCGCCACCCTGGGCGAGCTCCTCGACCAGCAACGCTTCGCCAAGGGCGACACCATTTTTTCCTTCGGCGATGCCGGCGAATGCCTCTATCTGGTCCGCTCCGGCCGCGTCGAAGTCTTCGTCGAGAACTTCCAGGGCGACAAGATCCTTCTGGGCGAAAACGAGCCCGGCGACATCTTCGGCGAGATCTCCTTGCTCGACGGCGGTCCCAGGACCGCCACCGCCGTCGCCATCGAGGACACCGATTGCCTCGCCCTCGACCGCGAGAAGCTGCTCGAATTCGTGACTCGCCACCCCCACGCCGCCCTCGACCTGCTCACCGTTATGGGACGCCGCCTGCGCGCCACCGACGAGCTCCTGCGCACCCACGTCACCCGCAATCTGAATGAGGAAGAAGAGGAGCGCCTCACCTTCGGTGAGCGCATCGCAGATCGCGTCGCCAGCTTCGGCGGCTCATGGACTTTCATCATCTCCTTCGGTCTCGTGCTGCTCGCCTGGATGGGCGTCAACCTTTACATGGCCACCCACTCCTTTGATCCTTATCCCTTCATCCTGCTGAACCTGGTGCTTTCCGCTCTCGCTTCCGTCCAGGCGCCGGTCATCATGATGAGCCAGAACCGCCAGGCCGCAAAAGATCGCCTCAAGGCCGACCTCGACTACGAGATCAACCTCAAGGCCGAGCTCGAGGTCGCCCAGCTCCACAACAAGATGGACCGCCTCTACGAGCAGATGCAGGCCCATTTCGCCATCCACGAGAGACGGACCTCCGCCAACTCCGTGGGCTCGACCTCTACCTAGAACGTCATCCCGGGCGAGCGCGGCGCGGCTCCAGCTACCTGCATTTGCCGGCCTCTGATCATCGGCGGTCGCATTACCTTCGTTTCCTTCGTAACCGTCGCGCCATTACCGGTCACGTTACGTTCGCTACATGACCTTTCACCCCCGACCTGCCATGCTTTGCCCATGTTCATCTCTGGATGCGCAAGGTCTCTATGAAACGTTTCTTCTCTCTCGGATTGTTTCTGGCTCTCCTGGTAGCAGCGCCCGCCGTCGCCGACACGGTCAAGTTAGTCGGCGTTGGCGGTGCGAATCAGGGCGGAGTCTATGTCGCCCCGTATTTCCTCAAGGTCAACAACAGCGCGCTTCTCAACGTCATGTGCGACGACTATCTCCACGACGTCACCATCGGTGAGTCGTGGACCGCCACCATCGTTCCCTTCAGCGATATTTCCAGCGGGCGCTTCTGGGACCCCGCTGATCCTGCGACCTCGCTGCACGAGTACGAGATGGCGTTCTGGCTCTTTGACGAGTGGCAGAGCCATCCCTCGCAGGCTGGCAACATCAACTTCGCCCTCTGGGCCATCTTTGATCCTGCCGTGATCGGCCATTCCGGCTGGACCATCGGCCCCAATGCGCAATTGAACAGCGCTTCGTCCTGGCTCTATGCCGCCGAGCATTTCAACGGATCCTTCGACTATTCGAGCTTTTATCTTGTCGTTCCCACCGACCTCTCCCAAACCGGACCCCAGGAATACATCGGGCGCACGCCCGAGCCTGCGGCCCTGGCCCTGGTCGGTACTGGTTTCGTGGCTCTCGGCTTCTTGCGCCGCCGCTTCATTGGCGGCTAGCTCCTCCTTGCGGTGACACGCATGGGCGCGGCTTCGGCCGCGCCTTTCTTCTTCCTCCGTGTCCTTCGCGTCCTCTGTGGTTAAATCCTTGGGTTGCACCCCGACGACACCATCGTCGCCATCTCCACTCCGCCCGGGCGCGGCGGCATCGGCGTCGTCCGCCTTTCCGGCCCCGAGGCTCGCTCCATCGCTTCCCCGCTCCTCCGCCTCAAGCACGACCTGGAGCCGAACCGCGCCATCTTCGGCGAGCTGATCGAGCCCTCCACCGCCGAGCGCATTGACGAGGTCGTCGTCACCTTCTTTGAGAAGCCGCACTCCTACACCACCGACGACGTGCTCGAGATCTCCGCCCACGGCTCGCCTGTGGTCCTGCGCCACATCATCGAACTCTGTCTCGCCCGCGGCGCGCGCCTCGCCGAGCCCGGCGAGTTCACCCTGCGCGCCTTCCTCAATGCACGCCTCGACCTCACCCAGGCTGAAGCCGTCCGCGACCTCATCGAATCCCAGACCCTCTACCAGGCCAAGGTTGCCGCCCAGCAGCTCGAAGGCGCGCTCTCCAGGCGCCTCCAGCCCCTCAAGCAGGAGCTGATCAACCTCATCGCCGTCATGGAAGCCGGCATCGACTTCGCCGAAGACGATGTCGCCGTTCTACCCTGGGACGACATTTCCCGCCGCATCGCCGCCCTCCGCGTGCCACTGGAGAAGCTGGCCGGATCTTTTGCTTATGGCAAGGTAGTGCATGAAGGGCTGACATTGGCCATCGTGGGCCGGCCCAATGTCGGCAAATCGTCTTTATTCAATCGGCTGGTGGAGCGCGAGCGCGCCATCGTGACCGCCACCCCAGGCACCACCCGCGACCTGGTCAGCGAAACCGTCTCGCTGGGCGGCATCCCCGTCCGCCTGGTGGACACCGCCGGCCTCCGCGCCGCCCACGACGAGGTTGAATCCATCGGCATCCAGAAAACCTATGAAGCTGCCGCCGACGCCGACCTCATCCTCGTCGTCCTCGACGTGTCGCAGCACACCAGCGACGACGACGCTCTCATCGCCCGGTTTCAGGATCGCCGTGCAATAGTTGTCGAGAACAAATGTGACTTACTGAGTACCGAGTACCGAGTACTGAGTACCGAGAATGTGCGCACATCCGCGATCTCGGGTGAAGGCATCGATCTTCTGCGGGAGGAGATCCTCAAGAGAGTTGGCAGTGATGGCGCAGCGCGCGAATCCGGCTTCCTCACCAGCGTCCGCCACCAGCAGCTGGTGCGCGACTCCATCTCCGCCCTCGACGCTGCTGCGCAGTCCACCGCCAACCGCGTCCCCCACGAGATGATCCTGCTCGACCTCTACAACGCCCTGCGCGCCCTCGACACCATCACCGGCCAGACCACTGCCGACGACATCCTCAACCTCATCTTCAGCAGCTTCTGCATCGGGAAATGATGTTCCCTGCTGTCATCCTGAGGGCCTCCAGGCCCGAAAGACCTCGGACGCCGCCTGCACCACCAGCCCGGTGAATCGGTCTCTCCCCGGCCCCTGTTCTTGGACGGACTACTTCTTCCCTTGGCTCTCCATCCTCTGTACCCGCCTCTCCATCTGGCTCAGCATCATCTGCCACATGTCGATGTCCAGCTCGAACTGGTGCTTGAGCGGCCCGGTTGTGTTGGTGACAAATCCGAGGTTCGACCTCATCTGGTTCAGGATCACGTTCATCCGTTGCAAGTCCATCTTCATGGCTTCGAGCTCCGCCTGGTCCACGGCGGGCAACGGCGCGCTCTGCGGACTTGCACTTGGACTCTTGGATTGCTTTTGCGTTGGGGCGCCATTCGCTGTCGTGGTCTGGCCTACTCCCATCGGCCCGGCTGCGATGCCCAGCACCAGCATGCAGCAGGCGAGATACATGGTTCCGCGTGACATACTCCCTCCTGCAAGATCATCGATCACAGCTATTCTCTCTCTGGAAACTGGATTGTGGGGTCCCGGAGAAGATTTGGTTCCGGCTCGCCCGGCGACAAAGCCATCGCGGCATCATCATCCCCAGCGCGCCCAGAAACACGCCGGCCGGGCGCCCTCGCCCGGCCCTTTGCTTCCTGACAGATTTATTGTTGTGTCATCCTGAGCGAGAGCTCGCTTTGCGAGCGCGAGTCGAAGGACCCCTATCGCATTCCGGAAACTCGTCGACCGGCTGCCCCGCCTGTTGGCCCTGCGCCGGGCCCTGACTACCAGCTACTTCTTCGACAGCATCTCCACCACCCGGTCGAAGTCCTCCAGCGACCCGTACTCGATCACGATCTTCCCTTTTCCCCGCTTGTCCTTGATCCGAACCCGCACGCCCAGCGCCCGCTCCATCTCCTGCTCCGCCGCGCGTACGTTCGGGTCCACGTGCTTGGGCGGCGCCGTGGTCTTCTCCGTCGGCACCTTGATATCGAACACCACATCCTCGAGCTGGCGCACCGACAACGCCTCGTCCAGGATCTGCTTCGCCACCTTGGTGATCGCCTCTGCGTCCTCCAACGACATCAGCACCTTGGCGTGGCCGAACGAGATTGCCCCTTGCTGGACATTGGATTTCACCTCCGCCGGCAGTTTCAGCAACCGCAGGTAGTTGGCGATCTCCGAGCGCGGCTTGCCCGTCCGCTCCGCCATCTGCTCCTGCGTCAGCCCGAATTCCCGCGACAGCCGGTCGAACGCCTCCGCCTGGTCGATCGGATTCAGGTCCTCGCGTTGCAGGTTCTCGATGATGGTCATCTCCATCGCTTTCTCGTTCGAGACCTGCTTCACCACCGCCGGCACCGTCGCCTTCCCTGCTTTCTTCGACGCCGCCAGCCGCCGCTGCCCCGCGATCAATTGGTACCGCCCGCCCTCCCCGGTGCGCACGATGAGCGGTTCGATGACGCCTGCCGACCTGATCGACTCCGCCAGTTCCTGCAGCGAGGTGTCGTTGACGCTGGTGCGCGTCTGGTACGGGTTGCGGTCGATGAGATCCACCGCGATCTGCTGCACCGCCTCGCCCACCGGCGCAGCCGGTGCCGCCACCGCAGGGGCTCCCGCCACCGGGACTTGCGGCGCCACCTGCGTTTTTGGCAGCAGCGAATCCAGCCCCCGCCCCAGCGCCTTCCGTTTCTCTGTCGTCTGGATGGTCATCTCATTCACTTCTGCGCTCTGACTTCTTCGATCCTCGATGTTTTATATCGTGTCACGATATAATTTCCCTTCCCGGCTCCGCCCCCAGCGCCACCTCCGCCGCCGTCGCCTGCCCGTTCGCCCGTTCCAGGATCTCCTTGGCCAGCCGGATGTACGCCTCCGCCCCGCGCGACCGCACGTCGTACAGCAGCGCCGGCTTGCCGTAGCTGGGCGCTTCCGCCAGCCGCACGTTCCGCGGGATCGTCGTCCGGCACAACTTTTCCCCGAAGTATCCCCTCAGCTCATTCGCCACCTGCTGCGCCAGGTTGGTGCGCTCGTCGTACATGGTCAGCACCACGCCCTCGACCGTCAGCTCCGGGTTGAAGTTCTGCCGGATGCGCTCCATGGTGTCCAGCAGTTCGCTCACGCCTTCCAGCGCGAAGTACTCCGCCTGCATGGGGATCAGTACAGAATCCGCCGCCACCAGCGCGTTCAACGTCAGCAGGTCCAGCGCCGGCGGACAATCCAGCACGATGTAGTGGAACCTGTCGCGCAGCGGTTCGATGACGTCCCGCAGCCGGAACTCGCGTCGTTCCGCCGTCACCAGCTCGATGTTGGCGCCGATCAGGTTCTTGTGCGACGGGATGGCCCACAGGGTTTCCAGGTCCGTCGCCTGGACGGCTTCATCGGCGGCGGCCGCCCCCATGAGAAGGTGGTAGGTGTTCAGCCGCTCCGGATTGCGATCGAATCCCAGACCGCTCGAGGAGTTCGACTGCGGATCGCAATCCACCAGCAGCACGTGGATCTCGGCGGCGGCCAAAGACGCAGCCAAGTTGATGGCGGTCGTGGTCTTTCCCACCCCGCCTTTCTGGTTAGCTACCGCTATGACGCGTCCCATGCTTTTCCGGAAAACCGCTACGCGAGAGTATCCGCCGAGCATTCCACATTCAAGGAAAGAATATTGTGGAAACTGTGGATTTGTTCCACGTGGAACATTCCCGATGGGATATGCCGGGGCTGGCCAAATTGTTCCACGTGGAACATCTCGGAATTTCCCACCCAGGGGTTCGCCCCCAGGCCTGGATCGTGGGCCACGGACCACTTTTTATCAGTCGGGCGCTTGTATGTCCTGGTGCGCGGCTAGCGTGGCGTAGCCAAAATGTTTACTGATGTGGTTCGGATGCCAAACTCGTACCACTTTAGCCAGTCTAAGTCGCTGATATTTGGGACACGATACAACATTATAGCTAAAATACCACATAGTTGTACCACTATTTATAGTTTGATACGTACCTACTATGGTTCCACAGGAAGAACATGGCTAAGCCGTTGCTACTGATACGTCTGCACCACTTTGCCTGCTGTGAGCGGCTCTTATTGGGACGCTTGGTCATCAGACCAACCATTTCTCGTTGTTACTTACCACTATTATTTACTACTTATTAACTCTTATGGCTCATACCAACGAGCAGGACGCGGCGAGAGGAACCAGGGATGTCAACAGTCCGGAACCAGGAAAATCGTGGCAAAAGAGCCTTTGCGGGCTGTATCTGAGCCTTTCCGATGAGCAGAGCAAGGCGGCCGGCGGGCGCGGTCAGGCGGGCGGCGACCGGCAGAACCGACTCAAAGTGCTCCACGGCGCGCAGGGTCACGAGCTCGGCGCGATCCCGGAAATCCTCCGCGCGGCCGCTGAAAACCGTCACTTCGGCCAGCTCGAGCGCGCGCACGACTTCCTTCAGAAACGTCGCCTTCTTGTTCTGCGCTTCGATCAGGACCAGGCGCAATCGGGGCGCATGGATCTTCAGAGGCAGGCCGGGGAAGCCGGCGCCCGAACCCACGTCGATCGCGCTCGCGCCCGCGCCCGGGGCAGGGAAGAGCTGCCCGGCGGCGAAGAGCGACTCCCCAAAATGTCGTGTAACGATATTATCTTCGCCGCGCACCGACGTCAGATTGGTGCGCGCGTTCCATTTCATCAGCAGAGCGAGATATTCCGAGATCTGCGCGAGCTGGGCCTCCGTCAGCCCAGTGACGTACGGCTCCAGCCGGGACGCGATGGCGCCAAGGTCCACGCAGGCATTTAAGCACATGGGTGCCCTGGACTGTTCCTCGCGCGATCCGTCGTCCGGGAGTTGCCGGAATCGCCGCGGCACACTACAGTAGCGCCCCACGAGTTCGTCGCAGCCCCAACATCCCGATCTTCGCCGAGGTCCCGAATGGATCGGTCTTTCAGGTCCCTGTTGTCCTGCACCCCCGTGCTCGCCACCGGGTTGCTTGCGTCGTCGCCGGCGCAGACCGGGCCGGGGAAGGGCGCCACGCCGCAGGCCATAAGCGCATGATGCGCGTGGGGACATCGGCGTTCACGGCGGCGGGGTGGGAGGGCGTGTTTTATCCCGAGGGGGTCAAGAGCGGGGAATACCTCTCTTACTACTCGCAGCAGTTCGGCACGGTCGAGGTGGACAGCACCTTCTACCGCATCCCGGCATTCAGCACCGTGCGCAAGTGGCGCGACCAGACGCCCGAAAAGTTCGTCTTTGCCTGCAAGGTCCCGCAGGTGATCACGCACGAAAAAGTCCTGGTGGACTGCGATGATGAGATGCGGGCTTTCGTCGAGGCCATGGAAGGCCTGGGCGAAAAGCTGGGTCCCATGCTGCTCCAGTTCCCCTACTTCAACAAGAAAGCCTTCAAGTCGCCGGACGAATTCCTCAAGCGCTTGGCCCCGTTCCTGAAGAAGCTGCCCAAGGCGCACCGCTGGGCGCTGGAGATCCGCAACAAGACCTGGGTGAGCGAAGGTTTTCTGGAGCTGTTGCGCGACCACAAGGTCGCGCTGGCGCTGATCGACCATCCCTGGATGTCGGTGGGCCGTCCGTCGGGTCCGGGATTCTGGGAAGGGAAGGACTGCCTGACCGCCGACTTCCTCTATATACGGCTGCTGGGCGACCGCTACGGCATCGAGGAGCGCACCAAGACCTGGGACAAGGAGATCGTGGACCGCCGTCGCGAGCTGCGCGAGTGGGTGGACTTTTGCCGCAAGGTGCAGCGCGGCGGCGACGAGTACTACGTCTACATCAACAATCACTACGCCGGGCACGCGCCGGCCACTGCGCGGAAATTCCTGGAGCTGTGGGGCGGGAAGGCGGCCAAAACCATCGGGTGATGGCGAGATCGGGCCATCGTGAACACCGCCGATGCTCCGAGATGACCGGCGCGGCGGTATAGTACGCTCATGCGCAAACTCATTTTCCTGATGCTGCTGCTGACGGCGGTGGCCGCCTTCGCCGGCGACAAGAAGCCTCAGCCCACGCTGCTGGCTCGTCCCAATCAGACGGTGGAGATCAAGGGACTGAAGGTGCCGGCGCTGGCCCAGAAGTGCGAGAACTTCGGCTGGGCGGCGGGCGTCGAACTGATGCTGCGCATGCAGGGCGTGGTCCTCGACCAGAGATACTGGGTCACCAAGATGGACGGCGGAGAGCTGTGCATCACGCAACTGCGCACCATGGAGGAACTGGCCAAGATCGTCGACGGGGAATACATCCTCGACGTCGCTCGCAAGGTGCGTCTGCGGGCCAGGTACACCAACGGCGCGCCCGCGGTGCTCGACGACCTGATCGTCTCCATCCGTGAGGGTTCGCCCTGGCTGTTCCTATGGAAGGGCCATCCCTACCTGGCCTACGCGATGACCTACGACGAGTTCATCGGGCCCAATAACGCCCGCATTTTCATGGTGAGGGAGATCAAGCTCATAGATCCGCTGGTCAGCGAGGACGACCCGCAGCGCAAGGTGAGCTTCGTGCGCGACCGCGACAACCTCGCCGAAGTGGACGGCACCATGCGCGTGCAGGCCACGCCCATCGAGTAAGCGATTTCACCCTGGCCTTCTTCTCTTAACTGGGCGACACCATCACTGCACATTCGCGTACTCTGCCTTGGCCTGGGCGAGGACTGGGATGTCGGGGTCGGCGTCTTTCCAGAGTGCGAGGAAATCCTGGAAGGCGGTGCGGGCGGCGGCCTTGTCGCCCTTGCCGGCGTAGGCGCGGGCGAGTTCGAGCTGGCAGAAGGCGCGCACCGGCGCTTCCGCTCCGAAGTACTTCAAGTCGACCAGGATGTGACGGAAGGAAGCGATGGCATCGTCGTATCGGCCGGCCTGCCGCTGGGCCCGGCCACGAAGATACTGGGTCTCGAAGGTACGCCCGTCATAGCTGCGGGCCGGCTCGAGCATTTCGATGGCCTTGGCGGCATTGCCTTTGTTCATCTCCACCGCGGCGCGGATCGAGGGGACATCCCGAAGTCGGACCCACTCGTTATCGGGCTGCGTCTTGGCCGCAGCGTCCGCCGCGGACAGTGCGCGGGCGGCATCCCCGGTCTCGGCCGCTACGGCTGCGGCGGAGAGCTCCAGCTCGGGAGAGCGGAAGATCTTGAGTCCCGCATCCACATCGCGAAGCGCCTCAGCTTTCTGCCCCGCCAAAGCACGGTCGATGGCTTCAGATATCAGCACATCGGCGGCAGGCTGCTTCGCGCCCAGGCGCTGGAGCAGTTCGACGGCTTCGCGATGGATCTCCGAGGCGCGACGGAATCGGCCATGCAACATGGCGTCGTTGGCTTGCACGCTCAGCAGATGCGACCGGCCCTCGTCGCTCGCGTTTAACGCCGCCGTTTCCCGGTCGATCGCGGCCTGGTCGCCGCCTGCCATCGCGACTACCAGCAGCATGCGGTGGTGCAGAGGAGAGGTAGCCTTGCGCTCCGCCGCCTGAGCCAGCACGGCCTTCGCTTCATCCACCCGTCCGAGACCAAAATACGCCGCCGCCGTGATGGTGTAGCCGAACTGCGTATCGGGGTTCAGGCGGATCGCCTCCTGCCCATTCTCCAGCGCCTTGTCGAAGCGGCCCAGGGCTACGTACTCATTGGCCAGATTGTTGGGAGGGATGCTGTCGCGCGGATAAGTCTGGTGGTAGAGCTCGTAGGCCTGGATGCCCTTTTGGATCTGTCCGCCGTCCGTGTAGTAGTGAGCGACGATGTAGAGACGCTCACGCTCGCTGGCGCGATCCTTCAGGTCGAAGGCCTTTTGCGCGTACTCGCGGCGCAGCGTGGGCTCGCCCAGGTTGCTGTACACGGTGCCCAGGCGGGCGTAGGCGCTGGCGAAATTCGGGTCGAGCTCGATGGCGTGCTTGTAGAGCGGGATGGACTCGAGCTCCTGGCCGATATTGCGCTTCTGGTCGGCGAGAGTGTAGGCCTTCAACGCCTCCAGGGACGACGTGCTTGCCTCCTGCAATGGCTTGTCGAACTTCTGGATGGACGCCACCGACTCGCCCAGCTTCTCGCGGATCTGCCGGCCCGCTTTGTCGAGCGCGGCCAGCACTTCTTCCTTGCCCGAGGCCTGGGCGTCGGCCCGGGCGATCGAGTCGCCGTTGGCGGCGTTCACCGCTTCCAGCGTCACCACGTACTGGCTTCCAAGATTGGCGATGGAGCCGGTGAGCATCGCCTTCACCCCGGCGCGCTGGCAGATCTCGCGCCCGATGTCCGTGGTGACCCGCGTGTCCGCCGGGCGTCCCATGAACTTCAGCGTCTCCTGCACCTTGCGGTCATTGACCACGTTCAGATACGGCGACTGCTCCAGGTCCACGGCCAGCGCCTTCTTCAGCGTACCGTCAAACATCGAATCGCCGGTGGTGTTGGTGAAGTCGGTGAGCAGGATCCAGTCTTTCTCCGTCATCGCCTTGGCGCGGCGGGAATAGAGGAAGAGGCCCACGCCCAGGGCCGCGATGAGGACCACAGCGATGGCGACGATCCCTCGCGGGAAGCGTCCCGTCTGCGCCGCGACCGTCGCCGACGAGGAAGCTGCGGCCACCGCCACCGTGGAGGCGGAAGAGGGTGCGGGCGCCGCGGCCACCGCAGGCGTGGACGGTGTCGAGGCCGGCGCCGCCGGCGCTGCCGAACCCGATGGCGCGGGCGGTGCGTAAGCCGCCGGAGCGGGCGCCGGAGCGGGCGCGGCCTGCACCGCGGCGCTGCGCCCGGAATCGATCTGCCGTTTCACCCGCTTCAGATCGGCGCGCAGGTCCGCGGCCGACTGGTAGCGCAGCTCCGCGTCCTTCTCCAGCGCGGTGTTGATGACGCGTTCCAGCTCCGCCGGCAGGTTTGGATTCAGGCGCACCGGCGCGGTGGGCGCGCGGTTCAGGATGGCGTCGAAGATCACCGCCGAGGTCGCACCGGAGAACGGCTGCCGCCCCGTGGCCATCTCGTACAGCACCGCGCCGAAGGAGAAGATGTCGGAGCGCGCGTCGATCTCCTCCCCGCGCGCCTGCTCCGGACTCATGTAAGCGACGGTTCCGACGGTGGAGCCCGGGCTGGTGAGGTGCTCTTCGGCGGCGGTGGCCTGCGCCGACATCGCGCTGGGCGCGCCCGGCATCAGCTTCTGCTTGGCCAGCCCGAAGTCCAGCACCTTGGCCTGCTTGCGCTTGGTGATGAACAGGTTCGCCGGCTTGATGTCGCGATGGATGATGCCCGCGGCGTGCGCGGCGTCGAGCGCGTCGGCGATCTGGATGCCCAACTCCAGCAGTTGCTCCACCCCGATCGGCTGGCCCTCGATGCGGTGCTTCAGCGTCTGCCCCTCCAGCAGCTCCATCACGATGAAGTGCCGTCCCTGGTGCGCGTCGATGTCGTGGATGGTGCAGATGTTGGGGTGATTGAGGGCGCTGGCGGCCCGGGCCTCGCGCTGGAAGCGTTCCAGCGCCGCGGGGTTGGTTTCCAGGTCGTCGGGCAGGAACTTGAGCGCCACCTTGCGGCCCAGGCGGATGTCTTCCGCTTCGTAGACCACGCCCATGCCGCCGCCGCCCAGCCGCTGGAGCACGCGATAGTGGGAAACCGTCTGCCCGATCATTGTCCCTCTGTCCCGGAAGTCCGGGCAGCATAGCACAGGGAAGCGCGGTTGGTGTGGCTGGGCTGGAGTCCGTGCTAACGATGTTGGAAGGCGCTGTCAGGAGACGTCAGGAGGTTTTCCGGCGCCCATCTGCCGCCGCTCCCGCAGCCAGCGCCGCAGGAAACCGAGCAACACCAGCGGCACGACCAGGAGGATGGCCAGCACGTCGCGCAGAGTGGTCCGAGGATGCCGCATCGATCCTCGACCCTAACCCCGAACGGCATCCACGCAAGTAGAAAACTGGGTTCTGTTCTGAATTCAGAACAAAGCCTTGCAGGCCTCGTCTGGATCGATCCGCGAAACGGAAACGTGAAACTCTAGCGCGGCCAGAGCCAGCCGAAGGTGCCCGCGGTCAGCAGGCCGTAGACCAGGCCGTCGATCACTTCCTTGATGACCATGCTCCACGGCTGTCCCTTCCAGATGCCATTGCTGATATTCCCAAGGCCGTAGCCGAGGAAGCCCGCGGTCCCGACCACGCGGAACACCGCGAGGTAGTGCGCACCGGGGGCCAGCGTGTGCGCCGCCAGGTACGCGACGAAGAAATTGATCAGCAGGCAATAGCCGATCCATTGGCCCAGGAACTTCGGCATCTGCGGCATGCCGGTGGGGAAGACGGTGAGGATGCCGCACGGCCCTTGCTTCCACTTTTCCGCCATCTCCGGCGACTTCATCTCTTCGTGCTTGCAGTAGGGGAACATGTACAAGCCGCGGGTCAGGGCGGCGGCGCGCAGCACCGGGAGCAGCTTGTCTTCGTCGGGGAGCTTGCGGTAGTCGCCCTGGTGATACTTCAGGGCCATGTGCATGACGGAACTGGCGATGAACACGATCACCGCGGACAGGACGATCGGCAGCCACAACGAAGCAAGCGAGACCATGGGACTCCTCCTGAACTCGCGGGAAGTCAGCGCAGCCTACGCCCGGGAGGGCAATGGGTCAAGACCTGGGGTTCGCTCAGCAGGTGCCAGGCTTCGCGGAATTTTTCGAACTTGCCGCGGCTGCGTTTCTTGTGGGGGTAGAGGGCAGCGGCCTTGGCGGGGATGACCTCGGAGGCGGGGATGATGTACCAGATGTCGAGGGGCATGATCCATCCGGCGAAATAGTCGAGGTCGCCGCGGCGATAGGGATGACCAAGGCTGCGGCGGGTGGAAAGGACATAACCACAGCGGGTCAAAACACTGACGGCTTTTACCTGAATCGAATAAAGATAACCTCCGCGGTCTCCGCGGCCTCTGCGGTTGGATGGTTTTCGCAGTTGGACAATGAAGTCGTAAGGGGCGCTGTCCCAGAGGGGTTTGGAGACAATCAGCGCATGGTCAAACGCAGCCTTGATGAAGGCACACTCCGCCCGCTCCCCGATTAGTTTGGGGTTCCACTGACGCTTGGGCATTTTGGAGGAAGTAGCTGGAAGCTAGCAGCTAGTAGGTCTTTTCGGGATCCTTCGCCTTCGGCTCAGGATTTCGCCAGCGGGCTCCCGCTGCGCTCACGCCCGAAAAGCGGCTCAACTCTCTACTTCCAGAATAGCAATTCACCAGGGGTGAATCCGACGTTTTCCACAATTTTCTATTTCCTGCCGCACCAGTGGCTTAGCGGGTTTTGTAGCTTTCAGGGGTATTGACAGCTGAACCGTGAGGGGTTCTTCGGGTTTGCTAGAAACGAGAAACTCGAAACTGACTCTCTTCTTTTAGAATAGCATTTTCAGCACCCCAAAAGTACCACCCCGCCGTCACCTCGATTTCCCACGCAATCAGCCACTTAGCCGGATTTATAGCTTCCAGAGGTATTGACAACATAGTCTGGACGATCCAGCAGACCAGTGAATGCATAGCAATTATGTTGTCATTTGTATGATATTTTATTGACATTCATGTGCTATTGAGCTAGAGTTCTGCATGTGGGGAGGGACGAATGGCAGTAGTAGCACACTCGCGTGCACGGCCAGACTTGAGGGCGCACAGGGAAGCCATCGAGCTAGCTTTTCCGGACCTCGTGAGAGGACTGGCGGGGATGCTAGGCAAGAAGCTCACCGCCTACATCGCCGGCGTGAAAGATGTTCGCGCCGTGGAGCGCTGGATCGATGGTTCTGAGCCCTATAAAGGCGCAGAAGTCAGGCTGCGCCTGGCGTACCACGTTGCCAAGGTGCTGAGCGAGTACGAAGGTCAGAGGATCGTTCAGGCTTGGCTCACAGGACTGAATCCCGAGCTCGACGATCGTGTGCCGATCCGCTTGCTTCGCGAGGGAGATCCTGAAGTTGTTGGACCGCAGATCCTCGGTGCGGTCCGAGCATTCCTAGCTGGAGGTTAAGGAAATCACTTGGTTCCATCCGGTGAGATCTACCGACTCGGGCGCAAGCCGGACCCGTGGGCTCCTCCCGATTGGGTGAGCACTGTTCGCCTATCACAAACTGAGTCGTGGAGAAGAACGCTCGAGTCGGACACTGCCTCGGCGAAATTGTATAAAGGAGATCCCGAATGAATAGCCCGGGTACAAGCACCGAGCAATGGTGGTTCACGTCGATGTTGGGCAATTTCTTCGAGTATTTCGCTGACGAAGTCCACATCTTCTTAACGGTTGAAGAAGTTTTCACATTTTGCAGCAGCCCCGCCGCAGCGAACCTTCCTGGCTTAACCTCGCTGAAATCCGACCCGCTCGACTTAACGGTATTTCTGCGTACTGAAGTCACGAATGGATTTCCCACGGTGCATATGCACTCAGCTGTCGCCATGTTCGCAGCTTGGGAATCCATCATGTCGGAAGTCCTAGTTGGTTGGCTTTTGAAACACCCTGAGATTGTGCAAAAGCAGGTTTTCGCAAAAGTAAGGATAAAGTTCGTCGACTACACGGCTATGGAACCGAGAGAGCGCATGCGCCACCTTTTGAGTGAGGTGAAGAGAGAACTACCACGATCTTCTTCTCAGTTCGGTACGTTCAAGTCACTTGCCGCAGAGTGCGACCTCCCATTTCCCGACAACGAAAGCGACCGTCGTAATCTGCTGGAATTGTGTGCAGTTCGAAACGCAACTGTGCATCACTCCGGAATTGCGGATTCGAAGTTTCGCGCACAAGCGCCGTGGACAAATTGGAAGGAAGGAGAAAAGATTCGATTGTCAACGGACGACGTCTCGAGATATGGCAATGCTGTAATGTTTTTTGTTGGGCATCTTGCAGTTAATCTCATCGCGAGTATTGGGGGATTAGGACTTCCTTCGCAGGACATTTTCGACGGCATCCGGTTCCCTCAGCCATGGAGAGATCCACTCGTAAGGATGTACCAGGAAAGCGCTAGAAAAGACTCCTGACGAATACCGGAGAAAAGAAGCAAGGGCGCAAGTCGCGCCCTTGACTTGCTGCGCGAAGCGCGCGCCTGCCTGGACGGCCAGTCCTATTGGATCAGCGGCGGTGTCCTGTTGCCGTTCCCGTTGGTCTCCTCCGGCGGGATGACGACGGCGGCGGCAACCTTGTCTCCGCCCGGCATCGACGAAGGGGAGACTTGCAGCACGCGCTCCAGAGCGGATTGGAGCGACCAAGAATGACTGATGTCACCTTTCTCGGTCATTGCCTGGAGCCCAACTCGTCGAGAGGTTCGATGTATTGAACATATACGTAATCGTCGTCATAGGTGAACCAGATCCGAAGGAATGGAACGTCGGGAGGAAACGCCTTCACGATGGTTCGGCTCCAGCCAGTGTGCTCTTCCCTTGCAAAAACCTCTGGCTTGCGACAAACAGTGTCCGCAAGTCCGGCGATAACATTGTCAATGCGATGGGCTGAAACTCCGAACTCTTGAAGTTGTTCGGTGACCCGTTCCTCCTCGACAATTTCGCGTATCTTAGGCGGCTTGGCCACTACCCTTCTTCCCATTCTTCGCGCGGCTCTTCTGTGCCGCTAATTCACGCGCACGGTGGGCTTCGTCTTCCGATAGCGGTGGATTTGAGAAGAAGATGGTGTCGTATGGAATGGTCTCACCCTCGTCCACGACCAGCCAGCCTACTAGATTATGGCTGTAGTCGCTTACGACTCCGGAAGGCATTTTCTCCGTTGACTCAATTACTCGGTCCACAAGAGCGATCTCGTCGCCAGAGAATAATGAAAGGTTGGGCTGTCGCAGGTTAACAGTTCGTTTCTGGACGTGACCATTCTTGAGGACCACGTCTTGCAACGCCAGTGCACGCCGTTTGATTAATTGATTTCGGACTGGCTTTAGCCGACGAGGCGCTGGTCCGTATGGCAGCTTCTGGTATTCAACGTTAGTGATTCCGCGACCGTGGTAGGCATAGAAGAGGAAGTCTGAGTAGCAGAGAATCTTGTTTAGCTTCACCGCACCGAACGTTGGGTCGTTGGCGCACTTCTGGCTGATGTAGAGGATTAGCTCCGCTAGCTTCCTATCGTCGCCTTTGTTTGCAGTCGCCACTTCTCCACTCTCCCCGATTGTAGATTCCTAGCTGCGTGCTGGGAGCAGTATTGGGATGTGTCAAATATATTTGACGTATTCACGATGTGTCAAATATATTTGACGTCCCATGGCGGGTGACGACTTGGATTCCGCGAAAGACTTTGCACACGCTTTTGGAGATGCGTTGCAGCAGCTCCTTAACGCTAGGGGTATCGGACAGAGCGATGCAGCGCGCGAGCTTGGACTGGAAAATCGCGGCGGAGCTAGGCTCAGCTCTTACCTGCGTGATCGTCCTGGCGGCACACGCCCAAAGCCCGATGCCGAGATTCTCTATCTGCTCTGCACGAAAATGGATTTCAGCTTTGAGTACAACGGTTACAGAATCAGCGCGGCTAGCCTAAATGGTAGAGGCAAGAAGCCCCCTATCGAGGCACAGCAAATCGTTTTCAGTTTCGATCGTCAATTTAATTTGTCGAACGAGGATGGCACTGCTGCTGTCAGCATCAAGCGTCCTGCCGAACGAATCGAACTGTCTGTGTCGCTAAAAGCTGCGACATCCTGAGCTGTCTCTGTCAGAAGGAAAGCCCGCGCGAGGGCGCGCGGGCTACATACCTCAGGGGCTAAAGCCCCATTCCTTCTTGGTCGCTCGTTGGCACGGCTAAAGCCGTACCCTTCCACCAGCCCTCCGGGCTACTGGATCAGCGATGGTGTTCCGTTGCCGTTCCCGTTGGTCTCCTCCGGCGGGATGACGACGGCGGCGGCGACCTTGTCTCCGCCTTCCATGGAGAGCAGGCGCACGCCCTGGGTGGAGCGTAGGGCCTGTCTTCTCAGGCGGCCGGGCGGCCCAGTCGAGCCTTGCTGAGGTCGTACGCAGTCTGGAGATTCATCCAGAACTCCGCCGAGGTCTTGAAGTGATCCGCCAGGCGCAGAGCGGTGTCGGCCGTCACGCCGCGCTTGCCCCTCACGATCTCATTCAGCCGGTTGGTCGAGATCCCCAGTTCCTTGGCCAACTGCGCCTGCGTCATGCCCAGCGGCTTCAGAAACTCCTCTAGCAACACTTCGCCGGGGTGGGTGGACAATCTCCGTTTCGGCGCCATGGTCAATTCCTAGTTGCAGTTTAGCTGAATCATCCGCGTTGACCTGCTGCGGATCGAATCCGTTGGCCCCGAACGACTCCCGTGAGGGTAGGGGTCCTTCGACTGCGCTCGCCTGCGCCTCGCTCCGCTCGGGATGACGCATAAAGAGAATGCCCGGCCGAGGGCGGCCGGGCTACATTTTGGAAACGGTAGAGGTCCCTTCGACTTCGCTCAGGGCAGGCTCCTCGACTCGGGGCTCAAGCCCCTCGCTCGGGATGACACATTAAAGAGAATGCCCGCGCGAGGGCGCGCGGGCTACATACCTCAGGGGCTAAAGCCCCATTCCTTCTTGGTCGCTCGTTGGCACGGCTAAAGCCGTGCCCTTCCACCAGCCCTCTGGGCTATTGGATCAGCGATGGTGTCCCGTTGCCGTTCCCGTTGGTTTCCTCCGGGGGGATGACGACGGCGGCGGCGACCTTGTCCCCACCTTCCATGGAGAGCAGGCGGACGCCCTGGGTGGAGCGGCCGGCTTCGCGGATCTCCTTGGTGTCGATGCGGATGATCTTGCCGTACTGGCTGATGACCATGGCCTCCGACTGGTCGCTGACCAGCAGGATGGACACCACGCGCCCGTTGCGCTCCGTGGTCTTGACGTTGATGACGCCCTTGCCGCCGCGCGATTGCAGGCGGTACTCGTCCACCGGGGTGCGCTTGCCGTAGCCGTTCTCGGTGACCGAGAGGATCTTGTCGGCTGGGGGCAGCTCTTCGCCGGCGGCGGTGGCGGCGTCGGCCTTGGCCTTGGTCTCGGCGCGGGTGACGGCCTTGCCGCTGCCATTGGCGTTGGCCAGTTGCTTGGCGGTGACTGCCATGCCGATGACGTAATCCTTCTTGTCCAGGTCCATGCCGCGCACGCCGTAGGCGGGACGTCCCATGGGGCGGACATCCTCTTCGTCGAAGCGGATGCTCATGCCCTCGTGCGAGGCCAGGAAGATGATCTGGTTGCCGTCGGTGCAGGCGGCCGCGACCAGCTCGTCCTCCTTCTCGATGCCGATGGCGATGATGCCGCGTGACATCACGTTGCTGAAGTCCACCAGCGGCGTCTTCTTGACCGTGCCCTGGCGGGTGGCGAAGAAGACGTGCTTGCCCGCTTCCTCGAGGTCGCGCACCGGCAGCATGGCGCGCACCGACTCGCCCGGCTGCAGTGCCACCAGGTTCGACACGTGCTTGCCCTTGCCGGCGGCGCCCACGTCCGGCACCTCGTACACCTTCAGCCAGTACACCCGCCCGGTGTTGGTGAAGATGAGCAGGTAGGCGTGGGTGGAGGCGATGAACAGGTACTCGACGAAATCCTCTTCGCGGACGCCGGCGCCCTTGCGCCCCGTCCCGCCGCGCCGCTGTGAGCGGTAGGTGGAGATGGGCGTGCGCTTCAGGTAGCCGGTGTGCGTCACCGTGACCGCGACCTGCTCTTCCTGGATCAGGTCTTCGAGCTGGATCTCGGCGGCTTCGTCGAGGATCTGGGTGCGGCGCTCGTCGCCGTACTGTTTCCTGATCTCCTCCAGCTCCTTGATGATGACGCCGCGCAGCTTCTTCTCGCTGGCCAGGATGGATTCGTACTCCGCGATGTTTTCGCGGATGTCCTTCAGCTCGTTCAGGATCTCGTCGGCGGAGAGCCGCGTCAGACGGTGTAACTGCAGATCGAGGATGGCGTCGGCCTGCTTGGCGGTGAGCTTGCCTTCGCGCCCGCCGGCCTTCTCGACGATCTCCTTGTCGGTGATCTTGAACTTCGCGGCGAGCAGGTTTTCTTTGGCGTCCTGGCGCGACTGCGAGGCGCGGATCAGCTTGATGATGGCGTCGAGGTTGTCGAGCGCGATCCGGTAGCCTTCCAGAATGTGCTCGCGCTCCTTGGCCTTCATCAGCAGGAACGCGGTGCGGCGGCGCACCACTTCCACGCGATGATCGATGAAGTGCTGGATGGCCGCGATCAGCCCCAGTTCCTTGGGCTGGCCGTTCACCACCGCCAGGAAGATCATGGAGAACGACTCCTGCATCGCGGTGTGCTTGTAGAGCTGGTTGAGGATGATCTCGGGCTGGGCGCCGCGCTTGAGCTCGATGACGATGCGCATGCCGTCGCGGTCGGATTCGTCGCGGATGTCGCTGACGTCGTCCACGATCTTGTCGTTGACCAGGTCGGCGATGCGCTCGATGAGCCGCGCTTTGTTCACCTGGTAGGGGATCTCGGTGATGATGATCGCCTGCCGGTCCTTGGTCAGGTTCTCGATGGCGGCCTTGGCGCGCATGATGAAGCGCCCGCGCCCGTGCTTGTACGCCTCCGCGATCCCGCCCTTGCCGTAGATGTACGCCCCGGTCGGAAAATCCGGGCCTTTCACGACTTCGAGGATCCTGAGAAGCGGGGTCTTGGGGTCGTTGACCAGCAGGATGGTGGCGTCCACGATCTCGGTGAGGTTGTGCGGCGGGATCTTGGTGGCCATGCCGACCGCGATGCCGTCCGAACCGTTGACGATAAGGTTCGGGAACTTGGTCGGCAGAACAGTGGGCTCGATTTCATTGTCGTCGTAGTTGGGCTGCATGTCGACCGTGTCTTTGTCCAAGTCTTCGAGCAGCGCGGCGGCGATCGCCCCCAGCTTGGATTCGGTGTAACGGTCGGCCGCTGGCGGATCTCCGTCGACGGAGCCGAAGTTTCCCTGTCCGAACACCAGTGGATAACGCATGCTCCACGTCTGCGCCAGCCGCACAAGCGCGTCGTACACCGCCAGATTGCCGTGCGGATGGAATTTGCCCATCACGTCGCCGACGATGCGCGCACACTTGCGCGTCGCGCGGTTCGGATACAGCCCCATCAACTGCATCGTGTAAAGGATGCGGCGATGGACGGGCTTGAGGCCGTCGCGAACGTCGGGGAGAGCGCGGCCGATGATCACAGACATGCTGTAATCGAGATAGCTGCGCCGCATCTCCTCTTCGATGTTGATGGGCTGAATGTTGGCGGCGCCGGGACCTTGCGGCGGAGTCTTGCCATCATCACCGGGGGGATTCAGGGGAAGCTGCGGGTTCTGATCGTCTGGCATAAGAGGTACTCAGTACTCAGTACTCAGAAAAGCTGAGACTGAGGTGAAATTTCCGCTTGTAGCTGCGCACACGGGAAGCCACCGCGGCGGATGTTTCCGACGCGTCGCGATTTCGTGTAAGTAGCTGCAATTTCAAGCTGTTATGCGGAGCAGAACTGGAAATTATTATAGCACGCGAAAATGAGTTGTGAGCGAGGGTAGGGGCCCTTCGACTCGGGCGCGTAACGCGCCCTCGCTCAGGGTGACACCAATACAAGCCTATAGAAGCCTATTGCACGGACGTCGGGTCGCCGGTGTGGTGATCGCTGATCTGGAATCTCAGAAAATCATGGATGGCGGCGATGGCCTTGGGGTTGTAGGAAGTCATGTGGAGGCGGCCGCCGCGGGGCAGGGACTCGAAGACGTATTTGATCTGCGACTTGAGCTTTTGCAGGGTGGGGACACCGGGCGGGACCTGTCCGTGAGTGTGCTCGGGAGCGCCGAAGTCGCCGGCAGAAAATCTGCCGGCCTGCGCGGTGAGATGGACGCGGATGCGCTTGACGTTGGTGTCGTCCTTGGGGTCGTTGGCCTCGACCTGGACGTAGCCGCCGCCTTTGGTGAGAACGAAGTGATGCGTGGTCTTGTCCTGGTCGAAGCCCATGGCCTCGGCGCCGTGTTGTTTCACGTCGGCGGAGTGGTCGTGCATGGAGTGTTGCGCGAAGGCGAGAGTGGCGAAAAGAAATAAGGCAATCAGAGTTTTCATCTCAGTCATCCCTGCGGGACTCAAATCCCGGTCTTGCGATCCAGCCGGCACCGAGGTTCCGGGCTACTCGCATACGGCCGAGGGCGGCCGTGCTACAAGCGCTGGTTGAAGGCGCTCGCCGCACGTCACTTCTCGATGGCGCGGTGGAAATCGGTGACCGCCCTCTTCAGGTCCCCGAAGCCTTCTGTTTCGACGGTCACGGCGAGGGATTGGTAGTCCATTAATAGCTCCTGCATGAGGAAAATGGCATGGCGGATGCGGCGCTTCTCGACCAGGGGCATGAGCGAGAAGGGGTCGCGCTTCTGTTTGCGCAACTCGATCCAGGTCTGGACGGCCCAGGCGGCCTGGCGGGCGTGGTCGACCGCGTTCCTGAACTCGGCCAGAATGCGCGGGTCGACATCGGCCGTGTTGCTCTGCATGAGAGTCTCGAGGACGCGGAGTTCCTCGGCGCTCTTATAGACGCGGCTGGTGATATCAATCTTTCCCTCGACCGTAGGGGCGGGAGCCTCGGCCGGGGTGGCGCCCCCCACCAGCACATCGAGCAACTGGTTAAGCTGCTTGCGAGCCTCGGCGCTGAGGAAGGTAAAGGAAATCCCAGCACCGATCCCCGGGTGGGAGGTGCGGACCTTTCCGCGGCAGCGGAGTTCCATGTCGGCGACCTTCAAAGTCAGTTCCGACTCGGTACCCATGGTGAGGGCGCCGGCGGTTTCGACGTAACAGCCGCCTTCGCTGATATCGGACAGGGTCCCCCAGATCGTCGAGCCGTCGGGCATGCGGATCTGCACCCCGCCCTGGCAGGGCAACCTGTGGTGGCGACGGCGCTCCTGCTGGCGCGGCGGTGGGGCGGGGGGCGCAGGTGCGGCGGCGGGCGGAGCTGAAGCCGCGCGAAGTGACGAGACGGATGCGGCCGGTGTGGGCAAGGGTCCCCAGATGGATTTTCCCGGCTCGGCAACTGCAACGCCGAACTCGGATTTATTGGCCGCGATCCAAGCGATGCGGAAGCGCGCTTTCTCGGACTGGTACTGCACGCCGACAATGTCGCCCAGCTTCAGAGGACAGGCCGACCAGGCGATGCGTGCGCCGAAGCGGCTGACGTCAAGCGTCTTGAGGTGCTCGTTGAAGGGCCGGCCTTCTGCCGTCATTCCCCAGACCCGAACCTGGAGTTCGGCCTTAATGCGGTCTTCGCGCCGTCGCGCCATGTGCACCTCCCGAAGAGCGATGGTGGGCCGAGTGCTGGGCGGATTGTGCTCCAAGCGGGAGCGAGAGGGAAGGGAAATGCGGGCGTGGCAGTCGGCAGTCGTCAGTCGTCGGCCAGGGTGAGTTCACGGTTGCGAAACCGCGCAAGGAGGCCGAATCGATGAGTTCAGATTGCAGATTCTGGGACGGGGTAGGGGTCCCTTCGACTTCGCTCGGGCGTGCGCCCTCGCTCAGGAAGACAGGTGCAATGGTTGGTTAGACCGGAAGAACAGGATGACCAGCGGGAGCGGGCGAGGTGAGGCGCGGCTCGAAGAAGCGGTCCACCTGTTCGATGACGGCCTCCGGGGTGCGGGAATCGTAGATGCCTTTGCGCAGGGCGGCGCCGCCGGGCACGCCGTGGGTGAACCAGGAGGCAAACTGCTTCATCTTGCCGATGGCGTCGGGGAAGCCTTCGTCGATCAGCATGCCGAAGTAGGTGCGGATCATCTGGTAGCGGTCGGCCTCCGCGGGGACGTCGTAGCGGCCGGTGGCGGTGTACTGGGCGATCTGGCGGAAGATCCAGGGGTTCGAGGAGGCGGTGCGGCCGATCATTACGGCGTCGCAGCGAGTCTGCGCGACCATGGCGCAGGCGTCCTCGGGGGAGCGGATATCGCCGTTGCCAATGACCGGGATCTTGACCGCGTCCTTGACCGAGGCAATCCACTCCCAGCGCGCGGCGCCGGCGTATCCCTGCTCGCGGGTGCGGGCATGAAGAGCGACGCCGTCGAGGCCGCAGTCCTCGGCCACCTTCGCCAGCTCGACGCAGATAATCTCTTCGTCGTTCCAGCCGGCGCGGAACTTCACGGTGAACGGGATCGTTACCGCCGCGCGGACGGCCTTGAAGATCTCGCCGATGCGCGGCAAGTCGCGCAGCAGTCCGGAGCCGCCGTTGCACTTCACGACCTTCTTCGCGGGGCAGCCGAGGTTCAGGTCCACCAGGTCGAAGCCGAGGCCCTCGACCATCCTGGCGGCGTCGGAAAGCACCTGCGGGTCGGAGCCGAAGAGCTGCGCGGAGATGGGGTGCTCGTCTTCGTAGAAATGCAGGTAGCGCTTGGCCTTCTTGTCCTTGGCGCGCATGACGCCGTCGGCGGAGGTGAACTCGGTCATGATGAGGCCGCATCCGGATTTTTCGCCGGAGAGCAGGACGTCGTGGTGCGGCGTCAGGTTGACGTTACGGATGAAGCGGCGGAAGACGGTGTCGGTGACGCCGGCCATGGGGGCAAGCACGGTGGCGGGGCGGATCTCGACGGAGCCCAAGCGAACACACGAGGGCACGGGCGCCTGGGCGGGCGCGCGGTCGGGGGACGGGGTGGTCCAGTGCTTCCGCATCCTCATATCTATTCTAGCGTTCATTCACCACGGAGGCACGGAGACACGGAGGCACGAGGAAAGAAACAAAACAGCCGAGGGTAGGGGTCCCTCGACTGCGCTCGCGTACGCTCGCTCCGCTCGGGATGACAGAAATGGAAGAGCCCGCGCGCGGGCGCGCGGGCTACTTTGAGGTCCTTCGCGCGGGGCGCTCAGGATGACACCGCCGGGCTCAGACGCCCGGCAAACGGCGTCACTTCTGTTCGACTTTGGCGTATTTGCGGCGGAAGCGCTCGACGCGGCCGGCGGTGTCCACGAGCTTCTGCTTGCCGGTGAAGAAGGGATGGCAGTTGGAGCAGATCTCCAGGTGGATCTCGCCCTTATGGGTCGAGCGGGTGGTAAAGGTGTTGCCGCAGGCGCAGTGTACGCGGACTTCGTGGTAAGCGGGATGGATGCCAGCCTTCATGGAACTTCAAACCTCTCTGTGCAAAAGATTTATTTTACAGGAGAGGCGCGGAATCCGGCAAATGGGGAGGCGTCGGTCTGGGGTAGGGGTTCTTCGACTCGGGTGCGCAAAAGCGGCGCACCCTCGCTCAGAATGACACCGTTGAATAGTTTGGCTGGCGCGGATTCCGGCATATGGGGAGGCGTCGGTCGGGGGTAGGGTTCTTCGACTCGGGTGCGCAAAAGCGGCGCACCCTCGCTCAGGATGACACGGAAAAAAAGGCAGAGCGTATGCCCTGCCATCCTGGATGGATCCCCAGATCCTTACCTCTTGTTGACAGATTTCTTCAGCTCAGCGCCAGCGGAGAATTTCGCCACTCGTTTGGCGGCGATCTTGATGGGCTTGCCGGTTTGCGGATTGCGTCCCGTGCGGGCCTTGCGGGACGAGGTGGAGAAGGTGCCAAAGCCCACGAGGGTGACGCGGTCGCCCTTCTTGAGGGAGGCGGTGATGCCTTCCACGCAAGCGTCGATGGCAGTGCCGGCCTGGGACTTGGTGATGCCGGCCGCAGCAGCGGCGCGTTCAACGAGATCGGCTTTGTTCATGTACTCGCTCCAGGGCGGGGGCCGTGCGGCGGAGAATGGGAGCAGGCCGTGGCCCGACGCCAGTGTCGGGGGCCTATTAAGCGCCCGGGGGCAGAGGATGTCAAGTGTGGAAACTGTGGAATTCCGCGCCAAATGCGGGACTCCGGGCATTGTGTAATCGGGTAATTGAGTAATTGGGTAATTGGAGGGGCACGAGGCTATGGTTTCAATCACCCAATTACCCGATTACTCAATTTCTCAATTGTTCGAGGTGGTCCCGGTTGCGAGAGAACGGGACCGGGAGTAGATTCAGAGTTCCAGCCGGAAGGAAATCAGACGTGAGCACTCCCCAACAAGCCGTGTGCCCGCAGTGCGGCGGGACGGGATGGAAAGACATCCAGACACCCCAGCACGCCAACACCGGGCGTGCCGGGGGCCCCGGTGAGTCGGGCGGGGCACGGCGGGTGACCCGCTGCGACTGCGTAGTGGGCGCGCGGGCGCAGAAGCTGCTGGAACGTGCGCGGATCCCGGCGCGGTACGAGCATTGCGAGTTGACGAATTACGCGACCGATTTCCCGGGCCAGCACCCGAGCCAGCAGAAGGCAAGGGTGATGGCGGAGAAGTTCGTTGAGGAATACCCTCTCGACGAGCACATGGGCCTGCTCTTCATCGGGGACATCGGCGTGGGGAAGACCCACCTAGCCGTCGGAATCCTCAAGGAACTGATCCGGAGAAAGGGCGTCCTCGGTCTTTATTACGACTACCGCGAGCTGTTGAAGGAGATCCAGAACTCTTTCAACCCTCAGGTACAGACGACCGAGATGCAGGTGCTCCAGCCGGTGTTTGGCGCCGAGGTGTTGTTGCTGGATGAGCTAGGGGCGGTGAAACCGACGGAGTGGGTCTGGGATACGGTCAGTCACATTCTTAACCAGCGGTACAACGAGAAGTTGACGACGATCATCACCACAAACTTCCCCGACCAGCCAGCGGCAAAGGCTAGGAGCGGTAGCGTTTCCGATGCGGAGGTTGCAAAAGCTGCGGCACGGGAGGGATCGCTAGGCGACCGGATCGGAGAACGCCTACGGTCTCGTCTTCATGAAATGTGTAAGAAGGTCGAAATGTCGGGAGACGACTTCCGGAAGAAGTACCGGTCTGCCAGCTTTCGTTAATGTGCCGTCCCTGAGGGACTCTCGCTGCTAAATGGGAACCTACCCAGCACTTCCGTGCTGGGCTAACGTATACCGTCCCTGCGGGACTGGGCGGCTGCATGAAATGTGCAAGCTGGTGGAGATGCAGGGAGAGGATTTCCGGCAGAAAGTCCACAAGGCGACGCTCAGGGATTTCTAATTGGTAATTTGAAATTGGTAATTGGTAATTGTGAAGAGCCCGGGTGAGAGCCCGGGCATTTTTCTTGTTGCGAAGAAAGACCTAAACACAAAGGACACAAAGGGAGGCACGAAGGGCACAGAGGAAGAGCAGTTGAGCCGGTGATCTCGGAAGAAGGTAGAGGTCCTTCGACTGCGCTCGGCTGCGCCTCGCTCCGCTCAGGATGACACAAATGAACCTAGCGGTTGATGGCGGAGAGGGCTTGCTTGAAGAGCGTCTCGAAAGAGGCGCTTTTTCCATTGGCGCGGGCGGCGGCGGTGGCCTTCTCGGCAGCGGAGCGCTGGTAGCCGAGGTTGAGCAGGGCGCTGAGGACGTCGTCCTCGACCGGCGAGGCGGCGCGCGCGGGAGGAGCGGCGAAAGCGTCGAGCTTGTCGCGCAGCTCCAGCACCATGCGCTCGGCGGTCTTCTTGCCGATGCCGGGGATGCGGGTGAGGCGGGCGACGTCGTTGCCGCGGATGGCGGAGACCATATCCTCGGCGGGCATGCCGCTCAGGATGGTGATGGCCAGCTTGGGGCCGATGCCGCTGACGTTGATCAACTTTTCGAATAACTGCTTCTCCTCCGCACGCAGGAAGCCGTAGAGCGCAAGCGCGTCTTCGCGAACGTGAGTGTGGATGAAGAGCGAGACCTCGGCGCCGACGCTGGGGAGGCCGGAGAAAGTTGGGATGGATATTGTGACGTCGTAGCCGACGCCGGCGCAGTCCACGACGGCCTGGTTGGGATGCTTGGAGAGGAGGCGGCCGCGGAGGTGGGCGATCATTGGCGGTATTTAATCACAGAGAGGTCGGGAGCCGTGAGTCGTGGGCCGCCGCTGCCAGCCTTAGAGGAGAAGCCGATACACAGCACTGACGCTGCAAACTGCTCCGAGGTCCTTCGGGGAGACCTCGGCCTGAAGGCCGAGGCTACCAGCCCCTCAGGATGACAAACCTGAAGTTCTTGGCTACGTGCGGCGGCGGTAGTAGATAGCGAACTCGAAGCCCGGATTCGGTGGGAAGAGCTCGTTGATCTTGCGCAGGCGTTCGGCCAGGGGGGCGGGAGCGAGCAAGGGATAGTCGCGCTCGCGGAGTTCGTAGTAATCCACGTCGAGATACATGGAGAGCAGGTAGATGGCGATGACGTCGGAGAAGGCGGCCTCGAAGTACTCGTTGCGGGCGCGCTCGGCGTCGGGGCCGGAGGTGGTGGCGATCTTGCGCAGCTCGTGGGCGTCGAGGGAGGTCTCGCCGCGGGCCTTGTCGAGGACCTGCTTCCAAGCGAGGTCGGCGAAGTCGCGGGAGACGCCGGCGCGCTCCACGAAGGCGTGTCCGACGTTGATGTAGAACTCGAAGGCGACGGAGAACTTGTCGTCCATGAGGCGGGTGGAGATGAAGACGCATTGCGCCTGTCCCATGTCGAGATTGCGGTGGCAGACGGCCTGGTCGCTGAGGGCGATGTCGTAGCGGTCGGCGATGAGGGTTTCGTCGCCGCGGCTGACGGTGAGAGGCACGAAGTAGTAGGCCTTGCGCTCCAGTGCGGCGGCGATGGCGCCGGGCACAACGGCGACCATGCGGTCGAGGTCGTGGGCGGCCAGAGCGGTCTCGCCGGACATGGCGTAGCAGACTCCGTTGGGGGCCTGGGAAACGGCGACGGAACGGACGACGTCGGCGGCGGGACGGGTCTCGGCCTGGGTGGCTTGGGACATCGGCGGCTATTCTAGCAGCCCGGGACGGCGAGACTTCGCGGGTAGGGGTTCCTTCGCTTCGCTCAGGACAGGCTCCTCGACGCGCGCTCGCAAGGCCGCCCATGCGGGCGCCGATCGGGGCCGTGCGGGGGCGCACGGCCTACAAAAGCAAATCTACGGCTCGAATTCGATGATGCTGCCGGGGAGTTGCTGGGACTCAAACTGGCGCAAGGCGGTGGAGAGGACGCGCGTCTGTTTCTCGCGCTCGCCGGCGGAGCCCAGGACGCGGCCGAGCGTGTTTCCCCTGGGATAGACGGCGCGGGGAGGGCGCATGGCCCGCGATTCCGCGGGCACCACCGTGATGAGCACGGTCGGGATACCTTTGGCTTCTATCTCTCGTTGCACCGCAACGATTACCCGATGGCAGACCGGTCAACCGCCGGTGAGGACGACGGCGTCGGCCTGGGAGCGCTCGATCTCGTTGGCGATGCCGGGGGCCATGATCTCGTACTGCTTCTTGAGGTCGGTAGAGAATCCTTTGCAACCAATGTGCTTGTTGGAGACCGCCTTGATGAAGCCTTCGGCGGCGAGTTTGCGGAGACGCTCGATGGGAAAGACGCAGTTGGGGTCTTTGATCGCTTCGCTGGTGTCGTAATGGCCGTGCTTGAAGCGTAGGTCGGAGACGTTGAGGTCGCCGGGGAGTACGCGGAAGGTTTCGTCGCCGTCGTCGTTGAACGGCGGCTGGTCCATGAGGTAGACGCCGGTGGAGGAAACCAGAGCGACCGTCAGCTCGGCCAGCTTGGAGGTGACCGGCGTGTAGGGGACGCACTTGCGGGACATTTGGAGCATCGGGAGAGACAGATGCGTCGCGGCGAAGCGAGGACGCAAAAATCGGGTAATTGAGTAATCGGGTAATTGAGAACCATTTCGGGAAGCAATTACCCAATTGCTCGTCTCCCAATCTACTTGGCGTACTCGTTCTTGTAGACCTTGCCACCTTTCATGACGAACTTCACGTGTTGGAGGGTGGTGACGTCCTGTGTGGGGTCGCCGTCCACGGCGATGAGGTCGGCGAACTTGCCGGGTTCGAGGGCGCCGACGCGGCCGGACCAGCCCATGAGATCGGCGGCGTTGATAGTGCCGGTCTGGATGGACTGGATCGGGGTCATGCCCATCCTGACGTAGACGGCGAACTCGCCGGCGTTGAGGCCGTGGGGGTAGACGGCGGAGTCGGTGCCGAGTGCGACCTTCACGCCGCTCTGGATGGCGTGCTTCAGGTTCTTCTGCGCTTCGGGAAAGACCATCTTCGCCTTGTCGATGGCGTAGCGGGGGGCGCCGACCTTCTCCGCGTTCTCCAGGAACCACTGCTGGAGGAAGAGCGTAGGCACGAGATAGGTGCCATTCTTCTTCATCTCGGCGATGGCGGCGTCGTCGATGTAGGAGCCGTGCTCGATGGAGTCGACGCCGGCCATGGAGGCCCAGCGGATACCCTCGGCGCCGTGGGCGTGGGCGGCGACCTTGCGTCCGAGGCGGTGGGCGTCGGCGACGATGGCCTTCATCTCCTCCAGGGTGTACTGGGAGTGGCGGGGGTCGTCGCCCCTGGAGAGCACGCCGCCGGTGGCACAGACCTTGATGAAGTCGGCGCCGTACTTGATGATCTCGCGAGTCTTGTGCTGGACGGCTTCGACGCCATCGGCCACGCCCTCAGCGCTGTGGTGGTACTCGAAGGGAAGAAGGTTGTCGTCACAATGTCCGCCGGTGATGCTGAGAGCGGGACCGGAAACGAGCATGCGGGGCCCGGGGATGTCGCCGGCGTTGATGGCGTCACGCAGGGCGATGTCGGCATAGTGGTAGGCGCCGACGTTGCGCACGGCGGTAAAGCCGGCCTCCAGGGTGATGCGGGCGTTCCTGGCGCCGATCAGCGCCTCGCGCGCGCCGGAGTTGGTCACAATCTGCATGGCGATGTTGCCGGGATCGTAAGTGAGGTGCGTGTGCACGTCGATGAGGCCGGGGAGAACGGTGGCGTTGGGCAGGTCGATGACCTGTGCGCCCTTGGTGTCGGCAGCGGCCCCAACCGAGACGATCTTGTCGCCTTCGATGACGATGGCCTGATTGCGGAGGAGCTGGCCGGTCCTGACGTCGAGGAGGCGTCCGGCGCGGACGACGGTGCGAACCTGGGCGGTGGCGATGGTGGCGAGCAGCAGGACGAGAGCGAAAGCGAGTTTGCGCATGGGAGGGAAGATTTAAACACAGAGGGCACGGAGGAGCACAGGGGAATGGCGTCAGTCGTAAGGCTGGAGTTGCGGACATTTGCGGAGAAACCGATTCACGGCACTGGTCGTGCCAGGGGCTCCGAGGTCCTTCGGGGCTAAAGCCCCTCAGGATGACAACACTTCAGGATGACAACGGTAAGAAGTAGTTTTGGCCGAGGGTCCGTCGACTCGGGCGCGGAGCGCGCCCTCGCTCAGGATGACGCAAATCGACTTAGGACTTCTTGGACATGCGGGCGAGGAATTTGCCGACGCTGACGAAGGCGCGGTCGACGGTGCCGGAGCCGATCTCCTGCCAGCCGCCGCTGCCGTTCGACATCCAGGCGCGGACACGCATGGTGTAGAAGCGGCCGTTGAGCGATTCGAGCACGGCCTCGGCCTTGACCTTGGCGCCGATGCCGGTGGGGGCGGTGTGGGTGACGTGGATGGCGGTGCCGACGGTGATCTCGTCGCCCTCGGCGTAAGGCTGGAGGGCGTAGAAGCAGGCAGTCTCCATGAGCCGGACCATGTCGGGCGTGGAATAGACGGGCGGCAGCTCAGGATGGTGCGCGGTGAGGGTGAGCTCGTGGGTGACGGTTTCTTCAATCTCGGCGCGAGCGCCGGGGGGAACGGGTTTGGGCATCAGCTGCTAGCTCCTAGCTACTAGCTTCTAGCTCAAACAAAACCGGGTCACCGGAATGGCGATCAGGGGACCCGGGTCGTAGATTATGTCATCTAGGCGGCGACGCGTTGCTTGCGCTTGCGGTCGATGCCGTCGAGGGCGCGCCAGAGGGCCTTGGCGGCCTCTTCGGCGGCGTTGAGCGCGGCCTCTTCGAGGCCAGGATTGTCGCGCAGCTCGTAGCCCAGTTTCCGCTTCCAGGTCTGGGCGTGGTAGACGTCGGCGATGGCGTGCAGGTCGAAGTAGCCGCAAGTGACATCGTCGGCCGCGTACTTCTCGCGCAGCTTGACGTACTTCTCGCGGGCGAGGCGCGGGACTTGAGACTCGTAGGCCCAGAACGCGGCAATCACTTCGGGATTGGATGCGGTGCGTGCGATGCGCAGGAAAGTGTCGATCAGGTCGCGCACTTCCTGGACGGGCTGCTGGGCGCGGACCTCGGCGGCATGCGCGCCTACGCCTTCGGCGAAGTCGAGCCAGATCTCGTCGTGGGGGCGTCCGTCGGGGGAGCCGACGCCGAGCTCATCGCTGTAATTGGCCATCACCGCCTCGCGCAGCGGCCCGGCGGAAAGGCGGGCGTTGAACGCGCTGAGATAGGTGGGGAAAGCCGCAACGTGGTGGTAATAGTCGGAAGCGTATTGCTTCAGGTCTTCGCGGGTGAGTTCGCCGGCGCTCCAGGCCTTGTAGAGAGGATGACAGAGAAGATCGTAGGGAGCGATGCGGCGCTCCATCTCGCGCCAGAATTCTTGCGGTTCCATGGGGGAAGCCTCGGGCCAATATGGCACTGAAAATGATACGGCAGCGTCTGCGAAGTCACAAGTGAGTACTCAGTACTCAGTACTCAGTGGACAACGCGCGAGCGTAGAATCGGTCGGTTTTCCTGGAGGACTGATGATCGGTCGAATAGTCCTGGTGTTACTGCTTGCTGCCAACGCCTTGGCGCAGAACGCGGTGCGCTTCCAGATCACGCTGGCGCCGGGCCTTTCGGAGAAGCCGGTGTCGGGGCGGCTGATCGTGTTTATGACGCCGGGCAGCAAAGCTGGAGAGGTGCTGGAGCCGAACTTGATGGAGCCCACAAAAGTGTGGGAGGAGGCGGTGGAGGTGCACGACCTGGCTCCAGGCAAGCCGCTGGAGGTGGCGCCCACGCTGGTCTTTCCCAAGTCCTTCGCCGAGGCGCCGGCGGGGGATTACCAGTTCATGGCGCTGCTCGACGTGAACCACAACTACGCCTACAGGGAGCGCACGGACGGCGGCGACCTGCGAAGCGAGGTGGTGATGGAGCGCGGGTTCGACCCCGCTAAGGCGGGACCAGTCGCGCTGACGCTGAGCCAGCGCGTGCCGGAAGGGGCGTTCGCGGAGACGGAGACGCAGAAAGTGGTCTCAATGGAAAGCGCGTCGCTGAGCCGGTTCTGGGGGCGACCAATCCGCATGGATGCAGTGGTGCTGCTGCCGCCGAGCTACGCCAGGGAGACCGCGCGGCGGTACCCGACGGTGTACGTGATCCACGGCTTCGGAGGAAACCACCTGGACATCGGCCATCGCGACGCGCCGATACTCGCCAAGAAGATGGCGTCGGGCAAGGTCCCGGAGATGATCTACGTGTTTCTGAACGGCGAGTGCCCGCTGGGACATCACGAGTTCGCGGATTCGGTGAACAACGGGCCGTGGGGACAGGCGCTGACGCAAGAGTTCATTCCATTTCTGGAGAAAAAGTTCCGCATGGACGGGAAGCCGCAGGGGCGGCTGCTGACGGGCCATTCGTCGGGCGGGTGGTCGTCGCTGTGGCTGGAGATCAATTATCCACGCGTGTTCGGCGGGACGTGGTCCACATCGCCGGACCCGGAGGATTTCCGCAGTTTCACCGACATCGACCTGCTGCGCGGCGACAATTTTTATTACACCGCCGAAGGGAAAGAGCGGAACCTGGTGCGCTTCCACGGCAAGCAGATCATGTCCATGAAGGAATATGTGCAGCTCGAGCGGGTTCTGGGCGACTACGGCGGGCAGATCCAATCATTCGACGCGGTGTTCAGCCCGCGCGGGGAAGACGGGCGTCCCATGGAATTGTTCGATCGCGAGACGGGCGCGCTGGACCCGTTCGTGGTCAAGAGCTGGGAGGAGCGGTACGACATCGACCAATACCTGCGGCGCAATTGGAAACGGCTGGGGCCGGAGCTGCGGGGGAAGATCCACCTGTGGGTGGGCACGGCGGACAATTTCTATCTGAACGATGCGGCACGGCTGCTGGAGCAGACGCTGAAGGAGCTGAATGCGGATGCGAAGGTCACCTACATCGAAGGCCGCGACCACTTCGATCTTTACCAGGGCGGGCTGGTGGAGAAGATCGCAAGCGAGATGGGCGAGGTGGCGCGATCGAAGAAGTAAACCATTTCACCGCAGAGGTCGCAGAGAGCGCAGAGAAGTTGAAATGCAGGTCCCTCGACTCGCGCCAAACCCGGGCGCACGCTAGGGATGACGGTGTCCTTTTCAGAGTAGGGGTCCCCTCGGCTTTGCTCGGGGCAGGCTCTTCGACTCGCGCGGCGAAGAACGCCGCGCTCGCTCAGGATGACACCAATTGGAAGCTTCTCGTCACCTTATGTTTTGCCCGGTTTCGGCGGGACCGGCGATAGCCGCGGAGGTGCGTGGGTCGGGGACGGCGCTGCGGGCGTAGTAGAGGTCTTCGACGGCTTTCTGGACCGTGGCGGCGAGCGCGCTCATCTGCTTGGTGGTGAATCCTGCGGTCGAGATGGGCTCGCCGACGACCATCTCGAGCTGACGCGGCTTGATGTGGAAGGTATTCATGGGCAGCAGTTCGTAAGTGCCGACCAGGGCGATGGGCACGACTTCGCACTGCGCCCTGATGGCGACATAGAAAGCGCCGGGCATGAAGGGCTGCACCTGTCCGGTGGCGGAGCGGCCTCCTTCCGGGAAGACCACCAGCGGCATGCCTGCCTTAAGGCTTTCCGTGGCACGGTTGAGGGCGCGGATGGAGGCGATGGCATTGTCGCGCTCGATGGGCACCTGGCCGGAGCGCTTCAGGTGCCAGCCCATAAACGGATAGCGGAACAGTTCCTTCTTGGCCATGATGCGGAACTGGAAGGGCAGGTGGACGTAGAGCACGGGGATGTCGAGGGCGGAGATGTGGTTGGAGGCGTAGATCTGGGGCTTGGAAGTGTCGATCTTGTCGAGGCCGGTGACCCGCACGGGCGACATGATGGTCTTCAGGATCAGCCAGGACCAGAGCCGCGCGAAGCCGTGCTGGATGCGTCCGGAGCGGTCGAAGAAGGATGAGAGCAGGGAAAGCGTCCCGAGGATGATGGTGTAGGAGTAGATCAGCGGGTTGAAGAAAAAGATGCCGCGGATCCAGCTCAGGCGGAGGCGGAGTTGGGATGGTTGTTCCACGCGCTACACCTGGCGCGCAGCGAGCTGCCGCGAGAGCACCGCAAGCGCTTCCCCAACAATGTAGATCGAGCCGGTGACGACGATGAGGCCGTGGCTGCCGGCAAGATCGCGGGCACGGTCAAGGGCGGCTGGGACGGAATCGGCGGGCTCGATGTCGGCAGCGGCGCGGGCGGCGGCGTGGCGGATCTCGTCGGGGGTGGCGGCGCGCGGGTTGTGGGCGTGGGTGGCGATGACGTGCGCGGCCAGCGGAAAAAGGATCTCGGCGATCTCGGCGATGGCCTTGTCGCGCATGGCGCCGAAGACAAAGGTGAGCGGACGCTCGCCGACGCACTCGGAAAGCGTCGAGCGCAGGGCCCAGGCGCCGGCCGGATTGTGGGCAACGTCGAGGATGATCTCGGGCCAGGCGTCATGTGGCGCGAGGCGCTGAAAGCGGCCGCGCCAGCGGGTGTCGCGGATACCGCGCTCGATGTCCTGCGCGATCACGCGGAATCCGAAGTTGTTCACCTGCTCGGCGGCGGCGATGGCCAGCGCGATGTTGCGGAGTTGGTGGCGGCCGAGGAGGGGAGAGTCGACGAGAATCTGCTGGCCCTGAACCATAAGGGGATAGACGTTTCGCGTTTCGCGTTCCACGTTTCGCGAAGGATCGGGTCCCTCAGGGGCTAAAGCCCCTCCATCTTTTTGGCCGGTATTGGCACGGCTGAAGCCGTGCCCCTTCAAATCACTGGAGCCGTGCCCCTTCAAATTACTGACACCGCGCCCATTCAAATCAGCTCCCGGCGAAACTGGAGGCACATAGGGCACGGCGGTAATGGCGGTGGCGCCGCGGTCGAGGATGGTATTGCCGATGACGTCGTTGGCCTGGGGGTGCTGCGGCAGGGTGACCACGATACCGCCCGGGCGGATGATGCCGGCCTTTTCGCGGGCGATCTGGGTGATGGTGTCGCCGAGGAACCTCTGGTGGTCGAGGGCGACGTCGGTGATGACGGCGACGATGGGCTCGACCACATTGGTGGCGTCGAGGCGGCCGCCCATGCCGACCTCGAGCACCGCGATCTGCACCCCCGACATGGCGAAGTATTCGAAGGCCATGACGGTGAGCATCTCGAAGAAGCTGGGGTGCCAGGGGAGCGTGTCCTTGGCAAGCAGGTCCTGGACCACAGCTTCGACGCGGTCATAGACGACGGCGAACTCGGCGTCGGTGATCTCCTCGCCGTCCACCTGGATGCGCTCATTCACGCGTACCAGGTGAGGAGACGTGTAAAGGGCGGTGCGATGTCCGGCGGCGCGGAGGATGGACTCGAGCGTGGCGGCGGTCGAGCCCTTGCCGTTGGTGCCGGCAATGAGTACGGCGGCGAAGCGGCGCTCGGGATGGGAGAGGGCGTCGAGCATCACGCGGACATAGGCGAGGTCGAACTTATTCGACGGAGTGGCATGGAGCTCGTGGCCCAGCTCGAGAAGTTTCTCGACCGCGTGCTGGTAGGTGATCAAGCGGGATTCTCCGTCTCGCGGGTGCGTGCCAGCCAGTACTCGCGGGCGGCGGTGGACATGGCGTCGGTCTCGGCCTTCTCGCCGCGGAAGACGCGGGAGACGCCGCGCACCAGCTTGCGGTAGGGGAGCTCGCCCGAGTCGTCCACCAGGAAGAGTTCCCCCACCTTGCTGGAGCGATAGTACCAGCGCTTGAGGATGGCGAGGTGCTCCATACGTTCCAGCGCGGAGGCGGCGGTCGGGCGCGGGGCGGCGCCGAGGGCCTGCTGAAGGCGCGATTCCATGGACTGCATTTTGCCCTCGTGTTGCTGGAGGGAGAATGCGACGGGGTCGGCGAGGCGGGCGGCGTCAACGGGAAACAGGCAGACGCAGTCCTTTTCCGCCGAGGTCTGGACCAGGACGCCAGACACGCGGTCGAGCGGGCGAATGATGTCAGGCAGGTGTGTGGCCGCCTTGATCTTCTCGATGCGCTGGTGAAGTGCGGCGGCTTGCTCGAAATGGAGTTGTTCAGAAGCTCGCTCGCGCTGGGTTTCGAGTTCGCGGATGAGGGACTGCCCGGCGGTGTCGAGGAAAGCGCGCACCCGGGAGACTTCGGCGGAGTACTCGACGGGGGTGCAGCCGGCAAAGCAGGGCGCGAGGCACATCTTCATCTCGGAATAAATGCAGCCGGGATACTTCGGGTCGGGGTGGATCTCGAAGTCACAGCGGCGGATCTTGAAGAGGTCGAGCGAGTCGTTGAGGAATTTTTCCGCGATGGCGCGCGAAGGGAAGGGGCCGTAGTACACGGATCCGCCCTTCAGCGAGGCGATGCGGCGGGTGACGTAGGCGCGCGGGTACTCGTTCTCCAGCAGAAAGCGGACGAGCGGGGCGAAGCGGAGCTTGAGCTTGTCGCGATACTTCTCGGGGAAAACGGCGCGCACGGCGCGGTAAAGGGTGAGTTGCGATTCGAAGTCGGAGCCGGTGAGGGAATACTCGATCGTGCGGGCGACGTCGCGCAGGGAGAGCTTGCGGGTGTGCTCTTCCGGCTTTCCGAGAAGGCGAACGAGACGGCGCTTGAGGTTCGCGGTCTTGGAGACGTAGGGCTCTCCCGAGTCGCCGCGGATCAGGAACACCGCGGCCGCCGCAGGGACCTCATTAAAGATCTCCGCGTCGCGGGCAGGCGAGAAGTCGAGGGAACGGGAGAGCACAGAGAGATTCTAACGATTTCAGATTGCGGATTTTCCAGAATCCTCGCCGCACACGAGGGGTGGTCGGCGGTAGGGGTCCCTCGACTCGGACGCGAAGCGCGCCCTCGCTCGGGATGACACCCACACAGTTTCACGGCTAGAATCTTCAATTCGCGATGAGTGCACAAGCCAATCAGACTAGCCGGTATTGCGTGACGTTGGCGGGGCTGCCGCTGACGATCACGCTGGAGTGGCCATTCAAACCCTCGTCGGCCGGAGCGGATTTCCTCGTGCTGCACGGGGAGATCCGGCTGGAGGACGGCCGGGGACATCATGCGCTGGTGGCGTTGCAGATGACGCAGACGGTGCGGGAGGTCCTGCCGTCACTGGAGCCGCAGCAGACGGAATCGCCGGCGGTGAACACGCTGCGCAAAGCGGTGGACGCGAAGGAGCTGGAGTTCGTGAGGTCTCCGAAGCGGCTGCCGGTGCCGCTCTCCAGCCGCGCCTACGACTTCAAGCGCAACCGCTGGGCGTTCGCGGAGGCGAGCGAAGAGGCGATCCGCGAGTTCCTGAAGCGCAAGGTCTACTGGAACACGCTCGGCCGGGGCGCCAGTGACGAGCGAGTGTGGCTGGCCGATCCCGTGGACCTGGAATACCTGAACGCGAACGCGGGCAAGGTGCTGGAGACGGCGCGGGGACTGGGCGGACTGCTGCGCGTCGAAGACGAGTTCGCCTATGCGACGGAGAAGCTCGCGGCACAGGCGGAGGCGATTCGGGCGGAAGCGCGGCAGGCCGCGGATGAGCTGGAGAAGAAGCACGCCTTCGAACGAGGGTGAGGCCTGGCTACGCGGACGGCTGCTGCGCGCGGCGGCCCTGGATCTCGATGTAGACGTTCACCAGGCTCACGGCCGCCGGAGTGACGCCGGGGATGCGCGAGGCCTGGGCGATGGTGCGGGGACGGACCCGCTGCAGCTTTTCCTTCATCTCGCGGGATAGACCACTCACCGAAGCGTAATCGAACCAATCAGGGATGAGGCGCTGCTCCGCTTTCTTGAGGCGCTCGATGGCGCGCTCCTGTTGCTGCAAGTAGCCGGCGAACTTGAGCTCGGTTTCGACGGCGCGCAATTCGGAATTCACCACGGCGGACGCGGAGGACTCGGAGGGAGCGCGGTCGAAAAATCCCGGAATCATGTCGCGCAGTACGGGTGCGAGCTGCTCGATCCGGAGCTCGGGACGCTTGAGGAGTTGAGCGAGAGGGGCGCCGATGCTGGCGCGGAGGTCAACAGCAGGTCCCTCGGGAGCTGACGCTCCCTCGGGATGACACTGCTGGAGAGAACCGATCCTCTCCAACATCTCGGATGTCACGCGCGTCTTCTCCAGCAGATCGCGGAGGGCCTGCATGCGCTGCTGCTTGGCGAGGTAGAGCTGCCAGTGGTCGTCCTTGACCAGGCCGACGCGGCGGCCGTGCGGGGTGAGGCGGCGGTCGGCGTTGTCGATGCGCAGGTGCAGGCGGAACTCGGCGCGCGAGGTGAACATGCGGTAGGGCTCGTTGGTGCCTTTGGAGATGAGGTCGTCGATGAGGATGGCGGTGTAGGCCTCGGTGCGGTCGAGCACTAGCGGCGGCTCGCCCTTCACCTTCAGCGCGGCGTTGATGCCGGCCATGATGCCCTGGCAGGCGGCTTCCTCGTATCCGCTGGTGCCGTTGATCTGGCCGGCGAGGAAGAGGCGCGCGATCTTCTTGGTCTCCAGCGTGCGCTCGAGCTCGGTGGGATCGATGGAGTCGTACTCGATGGCGTAGCCGGGGCGGAGCATCTCCGCGGTCTCCAGGCCGGGGACGGACTTGACCATGGCGAGCTGCACGTCCACGGGCAGAGAGGTGCTCATGCCGTTGACATAGATCTCGTGCGTGTTCAGCCCCTCGGGCTCGAGGAAGATCTGGTGCTTGTCGTGGTGCGGGAACTTGACGATCTTGTCCTCGATGGAGGGGCAGTAGCGTGGGCCGATGCTCTTGATCTGGCCGGAGTACATGGGCGAGCGGTGCACGTTCTCGCGGATGACGCGGTGGGTCTCCGGCGTGGTGAAGGCGATGTAGCAGGCGACCTGGTGGTCGTGGTGGGCGACGCGTTCGGTGCGGAAGCTGAAGGGCGTGGGCTCGGAGTCTCCGGGCTGGGGGGCGAAGCGCGACCAGTCGATGGTGCGTCCGTCGAGGCGCGGCGGCGTGCCGGTCTTCAGGCGGCACCCGCGCAGGCCGAGCAGCTTGAGCGATTCGCCGAGCAGTTGCGAGGGCGGCTCGCCGCTGCGTCCGGCGGGGTAAGTCTGCTCGCCACAGTGGATCAGGCCGTTGAGGAAGGTGCCGGTGGTGATGATGACGGCGTCGGCGGCGAAGGAGCGGCCGTCGCGAAGCCTGATCCCCCGACATACTCGTTGGGATAGGGGTCCTTCGACTTCGCTCGGCTGCGCCTCGCTTCGCTCAGGATGACACCCATCTAGATCTTCGACGATCAGGTCGGAGACTTCAGCCTGCTTGATCTTGAGGTTGGGCTCGGACTCCAGCACTTGGCGCATCCTGACACGGTAGGCCTGCTTGTCGCACTGGGCGCGTGGCGACCAGACGGCGGGGCCGCGCGAGGTGTTGAGCAGGCGGAACTGGATGCCGACGGCGTCGGTGACCAGGCCCATGATGCCGCCCAGGGCGTCGACTTCGCGGACCAGGTGTCCCTTGGCGATGCCGCCCACGGCGGGGTTGCAGGACATCTGCGCGATAAGGTCTAGATTGAGGGTGACCAGGGCGGTCTTCAGGCCCATGCGGGCGGCGGCCATTCCGGCCTCGCATCCAGCGTGTCCAGCGCCGACAACCACGACGTCGTATTTTTCGGTGAACTGCATCAGGAACTGCGATCCGAGGCCCACATCTCCACCACCTATTCTACCAAGCGAGCGAGTCACGCCCCCGTCCGGCGGGTTAGTATCAGTTCGCCCGGCTATTTGTGATAATCAGCGCGGAGGAGAGGTATGCGTCGTCCGATGGTTTGGGTGCTCGGTCTGGTCGTGGTTCTATCCGGCGTAGTCGCTCACGCGCAGAGCGCAGCGCCGTCCACGCCGCAGGAGCGCAAGGAGATCATCGAGCTCGCCAAGAAGCTGGAGCAGAACCCACTCGACCGCTCGCTCACCGACGACGCGCGGCGGTTGTTCCAGCGCATCATCGAGGTGCCCGACATCACGGTGACGCTGTGTAACGGCGCGATGCCGTGGATCCAGGAGAAATATAAGTACGCGCCAGCGCTGGCCATGGTCTACACGTTTGCCGCAGCTTCGCACGTTATCGAACACCCGGCCGCAGATTCCGGCGCCTCAAGTTGGGCGGGCGTGCAAGCGGCGCTGCGCGGGTATCAGAACATCCTGAAGCAGCAGCCGGACGCGAAGTCGCGGGCCGCCGATCGGGCGTTGCAGCAGGAGAAGAGCGGCAAACTGGAGAAGACGGTGCGCGAGGGTTGCGGGCCGGAAAAGAAGGAGTCGTAGACTGAGCGTAAGACTGGCGCCATGAACCCGCGAATCGCCATCCCGATGCCGCATTCGCTCGACCCCGAGTATGCCGCGCGAGCACTGCCACAGTACGTGAGCGCGATCGAAAAGGCCGGCGGCAGGCCGGTGGTGATCGGACTGGAGCTCTCCCCGGACGAGATCGCCAAGAAGCTGGCGCAATGCGACGCGGTGCTGCTGCCGGGGAGCAAGGCGGATATCGACCCTTCCAAATACGGGGCAGCGCGCCATCCCAAGACAGCCGAGACCGACGCGCGCCGCGACATGGCCGACGAACTCCTGCTGCAAGACGCCTACAACCTGCGCAAGCCCATCCTGGGGATCTGCTACGGCATGCAGATGCTGAACGTGTACCAGACGGGCAGCCTGGTGCAGCACCTGGAGACGGCGGTGAACCACGCCGCGGGCCGCACGGTACCGAAGGCCCATAGTGTGCAGGTGGAGGCAAAGTCGAAGCTGGCGGAGATCATTGGACCGTTCCTCGACGAGCGGCGCGAACTGGTGGTGAACTCCAGCCACCACCAGGCGGCGGCCACGGCCGGAGACGGATTGCGGGTGGTGGCGCGGTGCCCGGAAGATCGGACGATCGAGGCAGTCGAGGGCGTTGATCCGCACCACTTCGTGCTCGGGATCCAGTGGCATCCGGAACGCACCATCGAGGAGGCGGCGTCTCTGGGGATCTTCCGGGCCTTCATCCACGCGGCGGCGTGCGCGAAAGCGGGGATGAAGTAGCGGTCCGCCATCCGCCGTTCGGCGCTTCCCATATAATTCCCAATTCGCATGAAGAGTGGAGTCGAACTGTCGCTGAAGGGGAAAGTGGCGCTGATCACCGGCGGGTCGCGGGGGATCGGGGCGGCTTGCGTGCGCATGTTCACGGCGGCGGGCGCGAATGTGGTCTTCAATTATCAGAAGGCCGCCGGTACCGCGCGGAACGTGGTGCGCGAGTGCGGCGAGAAGCGCTGTGCGGCGGTGCAGGCAGACCTGGACACGGCGAAATCCGCCAAATCGCTGATCGAAGCGGCGGCGAAGAAGTTCGGGAGGGTGGACTGCCTGGTGGTGAACCACGGCATCTGGCCGCCGGATGACGTGCCGGTGAACGAGATGACCGATGAGCAGTGGCGGCGGTCCATCGGCATCAACCTGGACAGCGTTTTCGGGCTGGTGAAGCACGCAGTGGGGCAGATGAAACGGCAGGGCGGGGGCGGGCACATCGTGATCGTCAGCTCGACCGCGGGACAGCGCGGAGAGGCGTTCCACTGCGACTACGCAGCGACCAAGGGCGCGGTGATCAGCATGGTGAAGGGACTTTCGACCGAACTGGCGCCCGACAAGATCTACGTGAACTGCGTGGCGCCGGGCTGGGTAGACACGGAAATGGCGGCTCCGGCGCTGAACGACCCCCGAATGCGGGAACGGGCGCTGCGGACCATCCCGCTGGGGCGCGTGGGCAAGCCGGAGGAGATCGCGGCGCCGATCCTGTTCCTGTGCACCGAGCACGCCGGGTTCATCACGGGGGAGATCTTCAACGTGAACGGCGGAGCGGTCCTGATCGGTTGATCGGATCATTGCGATTTTCGATTTGTGATCGAGCAGCGGCAAAGGCGTATTGAGCTTCTAACCTGAGTAACCGATGAGATCGAAAATCCTTTTGGCAATCGTTCTGCTGGTTTTGTGTGAAGCTGCGGGGGCACAGGGTGTGCCTGCGCAGACGCCGATCCCGGAAGACGCCGGGGCGAAGAAGGCGCGCGCCATCCTGAACCAGATGATCCAGGCCATGGGCGGCGAGGCTTTCCTTACCTACACCGACATGACCCAGCAGGGCCGGAGCGCCGCCTTCTATCATGGCAACCCCTCCGGCACGAGCGTGCGCTACTGGCTGTTCTGGAAGTGGCCGGACATGGAACGCGTCGAATTCACCAAGCAGCGCGACGTGATCTACATCCACAACGGCGACAAAGGATACGAGACTACCTACAAGGGCACCCGGGCGGAAGATCCGGAAGACTTGAGGACGTACCTGCGCAACCATCAGTACTCGCTGCAGGTCGTGTTGCGCCGCTGGCTGAAGGATCCGGGAACGCTGATGTTCTACGACGGCACGGGCATCGCGGACCAGAAGCAGGTGGATAAGGTCACCATAATGAACGCAAAGAACCAGTCTGTGACCTTCTCGATCGATTCCTTCAGCCACCTGCTGGTGCGCAAGAGCTACCAGTGGCGGGAAACGGACACGAAGTACATCAATGAAGAAGCCGAGAGCTACGGGAACTACCACGTGGTGCAGGGCATCCAGACGCCGCGCAGCCTGGTTACCAGCCACAATGGCGACGTGACGCGGCAGAGGTTCATCGACAGCACCTCGTATAACGTCGGCGTGCCGGATTCGCAGTTTGAAGCGACAGTGACCTACGATCCGCTGCAAAAGAAAAGTCGCTGAGCGCCAGCAAACGCCGGGCTAGGATGCCCGGCCCAGGTTCATTCAACCCCACAATCTGTGGCAAATCAGCCACAGCCACAGAGCCCTCCAATCGCGCCACGAACTGTGGCAAATCTGCCACATACGGCTTTGATGCATTGGCGGTAATCTATTCATCAAACAAGCCTTGAGCTTCGAACAGACAATCCGTAAGGCAGTGGAATGTCAAGGTGTAGGGCTGCACAGCGGAGCCCCTGTGCGCCTGCAAATCCTGCCCGCGCCAGCGGGAACTGGAGTGGTATTCCGGCGGGTGGACCTGGACGGTTTCGAGGTGGAGGCCACGGGGCGAAACGTCGCCAAGGTCAGCTATGCCACCAGCCTGATGAAGAAGGGCGTGCTGATCTCCACCACCGAGCACCTGCTGGCGGCCCTGATCGGGGTGGGAGTGGACAACGCCATCGTGGAGCTGGACAACCTGGAACTTCCCATCCTGGACGGCAGCGCAAAGCCATTCGTGGACATGGTGCTGGGCGCCGGGCTGAGAAAACAGCGACGCAAGCGCACCTACCTGAGCATCCGCAAAGAGATCGAGCTGCGCGAGGGCGACAAGTTCATCGCCGTGTATCCGCACGGCGGGTACTCGGTGTCGTACCACATCGACTTCCCGCACCCCCTGATCGGAAACGAAACCTTCGAGATCGAGCTGAACAACGGCGCGTTCCAGCAGGAGATCGCGCCGGCGCGAACCTTCGGATTCCTGCACGAGGCCGATGCGATGCGCAACATGGGACTGATCCGCGGGGCGTCGGAACAGAATGCGATCGTGCTGACACGGGAGGGCATCACCAACCCGCCGCTGCGCTATCGCGACGAATTCGTGCGCCACAAGGTGCAGGACCTGATCGGGGACCTGGCGCTCTTGGGCCGGCAGATCCGCGGACGCGTGGTCGCCGACCGCGCCGGACATGCCATGCACACCGCGCTGGTCAGCCGGCTGCTGCGCGACCACTCGCTATGGGAGGAAACCACGGCCGACGAAGCGCCGGAAGCGGCGCCCGCCTACCTCTCGTCCCCGGCCGGGCCCCCGGCGTAATCCCCTTCCGCAAGAATCCTGGGCTGTCATCGGGATGAGGCGGCGAATCTGGAGTCCGACGAAGAGGAAGAACTAGGACTTCTTGTCCTCGAGCATCCTGCGGTCGGCTTCGTCGAGAACGTCTTCGATCTTCTTGCCCTTCTCGTACTTCGCCACCCCCCAGCTCAAACCCATCTTGTAGTCCAGGGTGGTGTTGGCGGCATTCCAGGCGGCCACGTTGGCGACGAGGCGCTGGAGCGATCTCTCGGCTTCGTGCTCGCGAGGGCTCTCCAGGATGATCAGGAACTCGTCGCCGCCATAGCGGACGATGGTGTCGGAGCCGCGGAAGGTGGTGCGCAGGACATTGGCGACCTCGTTGAGCAACCGGTCGCCCATGAGGTGGCCGAAGCGCGTGTTCACGGCTTTGAAGTCGTCCACGTCGATCATGACCAGGGTGAGAATCGTGCCCAGGCGGTCGGCGCGCTGGATGTCCTTGGAGATGACCTCGTCGAGATAGCGGCGATTAAAGGTCTTGGTGAGCGGGTCGGTGAGGGTGAGCTGCTCGACCGCGCGGGTGTACATGAGCTGGTGGACCAGTTCTTCGCGCGTGCGGCGCAGCAGCAGCCGCTGCTTCAGCAGGTAGATATTGAAAAGGATGACGAGCGTGATCAGGCCGTACAGGAGCTGGGGCAGATAGCGCGCGTCGGCCCGGATGATGCGGTTGTTCCACAGGACGTTGGGGAACAGCAGCATGGCGAGGCCGGCCGCCAACACGATGACCACCAGCACCACGATGGACCAAAGCTGGAAATCGCGGTCCTCCAGGGTCTGGACGCGCTTCTGCACATCCGTGACGAAGAGCGCGTCATCGGGTTTCGTCAATCGCGGGCTGCTCATGGCCTAAGGCGGAATATAGTCCAGCGGGGAAACGGCAACAATGGGGGTACTCCCGATAGTAATCGGGTGAGGGGACTGCCGAGGCCGATCGGAAAATGCGTAGAATCATGCGCACGTGAAAAAGACGGTTTACTTGTCGCTGGGGTCGAATGTAGGCGATTGCAAGGCGAACCTGGATGCGGCCATCGAGAAGCTGGGCACGCTGGGGACTGTGGCCGCCGTGTCCTCCTACTACGAAACCGAGCCGGTCGAGAGGAAGCAACAACCGTGGTTCCTGAACTGCGCGGTGAAGCTGGAGACTGAACTGATGCCGCGGCAACTTCTGGGTCGATTGCTCGACATCGAGCAAGCAATGGGACGCAAGCGGGTGCAGACAAAAGGGCCGCGGAGCATCGACATCGACATCCTGCTGTTCGGCTCGTCGGTGGTGGAGGCCAAGGGGCTCACCATCCCGCATCCGGACCTGCACGAGCGCCGGTTCGTGCTGGAACCACTGGCGGAGATCGCACCCGAGGCGAGGCATCCCGTGTTCAAGCGGACGGTGCGGGAGATGCGAGACGCGCTGCCGGCGGGAGACGTTGTCAGAAGGCTCTAGCCACAGAGGGCGCGGAGGGCAACCGAGGAAGTCACCGCACGTGTTGTCCTGCGTCACAGCGGGGCTGCCGATGGAAGCCATAGGATCAAGAGTTTCGCGGAGGGCGTGTGTCTCTACGCAGCCGGGAACCGGTGCTATGGGTGGCGCTGGCGTTCGCCGGAGGGATCATTGCGGGCACGCGGGCGTGGAGGCCGGAGACGTGGTGGTGGGTGGGCTTCGCGGCGGCGTGCGGCGCATCGGCATATTTCCTGAGAAAACGTGAATGGCCGGCGGCCGCGCTGGCGGCGATGGCGGTGGTGTGTCTGGGAGCGCTCGAGGCGCAGGTCGCCACTCCGGCGAGGAGCGTGCCCGACCTCTCGCGCTGGTGCGATGGACGAGAGGTCACAATCACCGGCCACGTAGTGCGCGACGGCGTGGAACGTCCGCCCAAATTCGGCAAGGAACGGCAGGCGGTCGAGATCGAGACCGAGGAACTCGCCGGCGGGGGCGCTCCGGAACCCATCACTGCCGGGCTGCGGATCACATTCTACGGAGAGGACAGCGGCCCGCCCCTGCTTTACGGCGAGCGGCTGCGCTTCCCGGCGAAGCTGCGCGTGCCGGCGAATTATCAGGATCCCGGGGCGTGGGATGCGCGAGGCTATCTGCTGAGCCAAGGCATCGTCGCGATGGCAACGGCGAAGGCCGACACGGTGGAGCGGCTGGAGGGCTTCGGCGGCTCGCGGCTGGAGGATTGGCGCAACCGTGCGCGGCGCTCGCTGATGGCCCGCACGGTCCAGCTCTGGGGAGCGAAGGATGCGCCGGTGCTTTACGCCATGCTGATCGGCCAGCAGTCCTACATCGATCGCGACACGCGCGTGGATTTCCAGCGGACCGGGACGTACCACATCCTCGTGGTATCGGGGATGAACGTCGGCATCCTGGCGGTGGTGGTGTTCTGGATCCTGCGCCGGCTGAGGGCGTCCGAGGCCGTGACCACTGTGGCCGCGGCACTGGCGACGGGGACATATGCGCTGCTGACCGATGCCGGCCCGCCGATCCTGCGGGCGACGCTGATGCTGTGGCTTTACCTGGGGGCGCGGCTGCTGTATCGCGAACGGGCTCCGCTGAACGCCGTCGGAGCGGCCGCGCTTGGGCTGCTGGCGCTGGATCCCAAGGCGCTTTTCGACGCCAGCTTCCAGCTCACTTTCCTGTCCGTGCTGGCCATTGGCGGGATCGGCGTGCCGCTGCTGGAGCGCACTTCGGAGCCGTATCGCAAGGCGCTGCGCTACCTGGATTCGATCAGCTACGACATGACGCTGTCCCCGCGGCTGGCACAATTCCGCGTCGACCTCCGGATGGTCGCCGAGCGGCTGGGAGAACTGCTGGGAAGACGTCTGGGTCGGGGGCTGCTGCTGGGAGCGGTGCGCGCTACGGTCGCAGCCTTCGAGTTGCTGGTCATCGCGGCGCTGATGCAGGCGGCGCTGGCGCTGCCCATGGCAGTGTATTTCCATCGTGCGGCCATCCTGGCGCTTCCCGCGAACAGCGTGGTGGTTCCGCTGGCCACGCTGCTGATGCCGGTGGCGATCGTGGCCGTGCTGCTCAGCTACGTGGGGCTGGGCGTGGCGAAGGTCGCGATCGGAGCGACGGCGGTCGTCCTGCACGCCATCACCACGGTGGTGCGGCTGCTGGGCGGGTGGTCGGTGGCGGACGTGCGGATCGCGACGCCGTCGCTGGCGGCCGCGGTGGGGGGAGGCATCGCCTTCGCGCTGTGCATGGTGCTGGTGCGGCAGAAGCGCGGAATGGCGGTCACGGGAGTCGCGCTGCTGGTGGCGTCGGCAGCGTGGATCACACTGGTGCCGCCGCGCGAGCAGGTGCGGCCGGGCGTGCTGGAGATCACGACGCTGGACGTCGGACAAGGCGATTCGCACTTCGTGGTCACGCCGCAGGGCCGGAAGCTGCTGCTGGATGCGGGAGGTTCGCCGGGCAGCGACGCGCGCAGCAGCTTCGACGTGGGTGAGGACGTGGTCTCGCCCTACCTGTGGTCGCGGGGCATCACGCGGCTGGATGCGGTGGCGCTGACACATGCGCACACCGACCACATGGGCGGGCTGCCGTCCGTGATCGCCAACTTCGGGCCGCGCGAGCTCTGGATCGGCTCGCAGCCACAGGTCAAAGAGATGCAGGAACTGCTGAAGATCGCGAAAGCCGCCGGCGTCCGGGTGGTGTGGCGCCGGGCGGGCGAGCGCTTCGAGTTCGGGGGAGCGACGTTCGAGGTGCTCTCGCCGCCGCAGGACTGGGACGCAAGCGAGAAGGCGCGCAACGATGACTCGCTGGTCCTGCGCGTGGAGTATGGGGCCACGGCAGCGCTGCTGGAAGGCGACGCGGAGAAGCGCATGGAGCGGGGCGTGGCGGCATTACACCCGCGCGCCGACCTGCTAAAGGTGGCGCACCATGGCAGCGCCACGTCCACCCAGCCGGAGCTTCTGGCCGCGGTGCAGCCGCGCTACGCGGTGATCTCCGTGGGAGGCCGCAACCCGTTCGGCTATCCCAAAGTGGAGGTGCTGGAACGGCTGCACGGCGCGGGCGTGCGCACGTACCGCACGGACATGGTGGGAGCGGTGACCTTCTACCTGGATGGGAAGTCAGTCGAGCCTATGCTGCCGAATCGTCGTTGAGGCCGCCCTCGTCTTCATCCGTCGGCGCATTATCGCGGTAGTCCTCGATGAGGCTGCGCGCCTCCTCGGCGCGTTCGGGACTGACGCGGACGATCACGCCCCCGACGCCGGGCAGGATGTCTTGCGGAGCGTCGATAGCGGTGATGATGGCCTCGATCCCGGCCGACTCCAGCAGCCCGCGGACCACCATGGCTTCGGACTCTTCCTTGGTACCGAACACTTCCACGAGCTCATCGTGCGACTGGCTGCGATCGTCGGTTTCGGCGCTCATCGGGGCCTCCCCGTGCTTTGATGCCCATATGCTAGTACCGGCGAAAGAGAAAAGCGAATTGCGCGGTGGAACCGGCGTCGCTGGCGACTGATGACTGGCGGCTGGTATGCTTTCCCGTTTGCCTCTCTACCGGAGGTCGTGTTGGTGAAGCGCCTTTTTGTATGTGTAATCCTTCTGGCCTGCGCCGCGGCCGCGCAACAACCGCCGGCGGCCGCTCCCGGGACGCAGGAACTTACCATCGAAAATATCTTCGCCGAGGGCGGGGTGACGGGCCGCGCACCGGAGTCGGTGCAGTGGAGCCCGGACGGCGCCAAAGTCTCATTCGTGCAGCGCGACGATGCGGGCGCGCGCGGCGACCTGTGGTACGTGGACCTGGCGAGCGGCCGGAGGGCGGTTCTGGTGCCGGCGAAAAAAATGGCAACGCTGAAGGCTCCCACCAAGGCCAGCGAAGAACAGAAAGAACGGCGGGAGCGGTATTCGGTCGAGGGATACCAGTGGGCGCCCGACTCCAAGCATCTGCTGTTCGATGCCGATGGCTTCCTGTGGGCGTATTCGCTGGATAGCGGAACGGCGGTGCAGATCACGCAGGCGGCCGAGCCGGCGAGCGACCCGAAGTTCTCGCCTGACGGCAAGCTGATCTCCTACGTGCGCAAGCACAACCTGTACGTACAAAACGTCGTGGGGGGAGCCCCGCGCGCGCTTACCAAGGACACCGACGAGAACCTGCTCAACGGCGAAGTGGACTGGGTGTACGAGGAAGAGCTGGAGGTCCGCAGCAACTATTTCTGGTCGCCGGACGGGAAGGAGATCCTCTTCCTGCAAATGGACGAGACGCAGGTTCCGACCTACCCGATCGTGGACTGGATCGCGCTGCCCACCAAGACCGAGATGCAGAAGTATCCCAAGCCGGGCGATCCGAACCCGGTGGTGCGGGTAGGCGTGGTGAAAGTGGCCGGCGGCAGCGTGCGCTGGGCGCCGCTGCCCATCCCCAAGGAGTGGGGCAAGGATTATTACATCCCGCGCTTCGGGTGGGTGAAGGACAGGATCGTGTGGGCGCAGGTGCTCAACCGCGCGCAGAACGAATTGCACATCTACTTCATCGACCTGGCCAGTGGCAAGACGCAGCTCATGCTCAAGGAGACCAGCGAGGATTGGGTGGAAGTCAGCGACGATTTCCGTATCCTGAAGAGCGGAAGCCGCTTCCTGTGGTCGAACTGGCGCGACGGTTTCACGCACCTGTACTTGTACAGCTTTGACAAGGGAAACCCGCTGCTGACACCGGCGCGGCTGGAACGGCAGCTCACGAAGGGTGAGTTCGAGACCTTCGGGGTCAAGGGTGTGGACGAGGCGAACGCCCAGGTGTATCTCATCGCCAACGCCAACGACCTGCGACAGCGGCAGCTCTACCGGGTGAAGCTGGACGGCACGGAGCCGATGCAGCGCGTGTCCCAGCCGGACGGCACGCACACGGCGAACTTCGACGAGACGGCGCGGCACTACGTGGATACGTATTCGAACCAGATGTTCCCGGCGGTGACCAACCTGTGCACCGTCGGCGCATCGTGCACGCCCATCTGGGAGCCGAGGAGCGTGGCGGGCTACCACCTGCTGGCGCCGAAGTTTGTCGAGTTCAGGGCCGAGGACGGCACTGCGCTGTACGCTACGCTGCTGATTCCGCCGAACGCGGCGGGCAAGGTGCCTCTGATCCTGAGCCCCTACGGCGGGCCGGGAGCGCAAGCGGTCCGCGACGCTTGGAATAGCACTGACATTCTGTTCGGGAATGTGCTGGCGCAACACGGATTTGCCACCCTGATCGTAGACAACCGCGGAACCAAGGGACGAGGGCGCAAGTTCACGGCGGTGCTGAAACGCAACCTCGGCGAGATGGAGGTCAGGGACCAGATGGCAGCGCTGGAGCAGGCACTGGCGCAATACCCACAGCTCGACCGGGAGCGGGTGGGATTCTGGGGATGGAGTTACGGCGGCACCATGACGCTGTGGGCGCTGACCCGCACCACGGCATTCAAGGCCGGCGTGGCGGTCGCTCCCGTCACCGACTGGCGGCTCTACGACAGCATCTATACCGAACGCTACATGGGGTTGCCCAAGGACAACGAGGAAGGCTACAAGAAGAGTGCGGCGGCAAGCACAGCGGCGGGACTGCACGGTGCGCTGCTCGAGGTCCACGGGACGGGCGACGACAACGTGCACGTGCAGAACACCATGCAGATGGTGCAGGCCTTCATCGACGCAGGAAAGCAGTTCGAGCTGATGCTCTATCCCAGGAAGACGCACGGCATCAGCGGGCCGGTGGCGCGCGACCACGTCTTCCATCGAATCCTTGACCACTTCGACAAAAACCTGAAGGGGGCGCAGGCAGGAACGCAATGAGTACCGATGCAATCAGCACGGCGCCGGATGTCACATTCCAGGGGCCGCGGAAGATGTCGCTGGGCGATTTCGAACTGGAGATGTTCTCGGACGGTACCTACTGGCTGGACGGCGGGGCATTCTTTGGCTACATCCCGAAGGCCCTGTGGGAGCGGAAGGTACAGGCCGACAGCAAGAACCGGGTCACCACAGGTCTGAACTCGGTGCTGATCCGCACGGGCAAGCACACCATCCTGGTCGAGACCGGGATCGGGCCCAAACTGGACGAGAAGACGCAGCGCATCTACGGCCCCCAGGCGCGGCTGGTGGAGAATCTGAAGACCGGCGGCGTCGATCCCGAGGAGATCGACATCGTCATCAACACCCACCTGCACTTCGACCACTGCGGCTGGAACACGCACTACAAGGGTGGCAAGGTGGTGCCGACCTTCCCGCGCGCCACGTACTACGCGCCGCTGGGGGAAGTGGAGCACGGCCACAAGCAACTGGAACGCGACCGGGTCAGCTACCTCAGCCCCAACTACGATCCGCTGGTGGAGAGCGGGCAGATGAAGCTGCTGGCAGGGGATTCGCCCATCGTGCCGGGGGTGGAGACCAAGGTGTTCCGCGGGCACACGGCGCACATGCAGGCGGTGATCATCACTAGCGGCGGCAAGAAGGCGTGCTACGTCAGCGACCTGATCCCCACCACGTCGCACCTCGACCTGACCTGGGGGATGGGATACGACCTGTTCCCGCTGGACGTGATCGAGAGCAAAAAGAAGTTTTACAGCGAATCCGTGCCGCAGGGATGGTTGGTCATCTTTACCCACGACGCGCTGATCCCGTGGTGCTACGTGGAAGCGGGTGCGGCGCACGGGAAGTACGTGATGAAACCAGTCGGCGGTCGTTAGCCGGCGGTCGTCAGCAAGAACAAGCCTCGCCGGAAGGCGAGGCTTTTGTTGTACTCAGGGATTCTCAGGGTCGGCGCCGTCGCTCAGGATGACACCGGCGAGGTCACGCCTTCGCCGGTGCGGGCTCGATCATGACGAACTTGCCGCTGGAGCCTTTGTCCACGAACTTGATGACGCCGGTGACCTTGGCGAAGAGGGTGTCGTCCTTGCCGCGGCCGACGTTGAGTCCCGGCTTGATGCGTGTGCCGCGCTGACGCACGATGATGCTGCCACCGGGGACGAGCTGTCCGCCGAACGCCTTGACGCCCAGCCGCTGAGCATTCGAATCGCGGCCGTTGCGTGAGCTGCCTAAACCTTTTTTGTGTGCCATACCAGATCCTTCACTTCGTTCAGGATGACGGCTGCGGGCTCAGACGCCCGCAAACCGCCGTCACTTCTTCTTGCCCTTGCCCGGCTTCTTGGCCGCCGGCTTCTTGTGCGCGGCGGCTTTGTGCGGCGCCGCGTGCTTCGCAGGAGCCGCTTTCTTGGCGTGCGCTGCCTTCTTCTCGGCCTTGTGCTCGGGAGCGGCGGCCCCGACCTCGCGGGGCTCGTGCGTCTCGGGCTTGGCCTTCTTTTCCTTCTTCGGCTTGACCGGCTCTTCGGGAGCGGTGAACTTCTGGCCGTCGAAGGCGATCTCGGTGATGCGGACCGCGGTGAAGGGCTGGCGGTGTCCGGCGAGCTTCTTGTACTGCTTCTTGCGCTTGAAATGGAAGACCAGGACCTTGTCGCCGCGCCCCTCCTCGATCACGCGTCCAATCACCTGCGCGCCGCTCTGCGGGCGCGAGATCTGTCCATCGGAGGGGCTGACGGCAAGGATGTCGCTGAAAACCACCTGGCCGCCGTCGGCGGGCGTCCGTTCCACCCGGATCACGTCGCCGGGTGCGACCCGATATTGCTTCCCGCCGGAGCGGATGACCGCGTACATAAGGATTCCTCCGTGCTAGCTAAGAACCAGTGCTGACTGTAGGGATTGGTGCTACAGGCAAACCCAATGATTTTAGCGTGCGCGGCGGGAATGGGTCAAATGTGAGCGGGCAGGAGGCAGGAAGCAGGAGGCCGGCGGCGGGCGCCCTGCCCTCGCACCTGCATCATGCAGCCTCAGATCCTATCTAGCGCCTCGAGTGTCCGCTCATTGCGCACGTTGCCGGTGTTCAGGGTGGTGCGCGGCTCGATCAGCAGGACGTGGCATTCCTGGTCGGCGACGGGCATGTGCTCGACCCCACGCGGCACGATGAAGAATTCGCCCTCGCGGATGGTGACGTCCCCGTCGCGCAGGCACATGCGGAAGCTGCCCTTCACCACCATGAACAGCTCGTCCTCGTTGTTGTGGTGATGCCAGACGAACGGCCCCTGGAACTTCACCAGCTTGACGTAGCAATCGTTGACCTCGCCCACGATTTTGGGTGACCACTGCTCGGAGAACCGCGATAGCTTTTCTTTCAGATTGACGACGTCCATAACCTCACCTCAATCGCACACCGCGAATGCGCGAACAGGAAATGAAGTGCCGCCGCGGATTGCTGGCGGCACGGCGGAAAATCGGAAGCCCCGGCCTGCCAGGGCACCCAGGTTGGTCAGGTGCTCGACGATGGGGGTGCCTGCGGCGAGCAGCCGCGTGTGCGCCGGGCGCGCGGGATCCTGCATGTTGTCGATGTTGGCGCAGTCGATGCCGACCAGCGCGGCGCCGGCCTTGATCAGGGCGTCGCAAGCGTCACCGGTCAGGTACGGGCCGCTGCGGAAGTAGTCGCCTCCCCAGCGCCGCGACCATCCCGTGTAGAGCAGCACGGCGCGTCCCCGCAGGTCGAAGCTGCGGAATGTTTCCGGCCCAATGGGACCGTCTTCGTGAGCTCCGATCAGAACCCCGGGAAGGTCGGCCAGCTTGTCCAGCGAAACGCCCGCCAGGTCGGCTCCGTTCGGATGACGGTGAAACGGGGCGTCCACGTAGGTGCCGGTGTTGCCGCCAAAGTCGTAGGCGGCGATCTGGAAGCTCACACCGGGAGCGTAGTGGGCGTGGCGCGCAGCGTCGCCGTGGGCGAGAAAAGTGCGGAACCTCGGTTCGGGCAGGCCGGGATACGCCGGCATGCCGGGTTCGATGACGTGGCTGAGGTCGATAATCATGAAATCTGCCTTTCAAGATGCGATCGCACCGGTGATGTTTCAGAAGATTACGAGTCAGGTGGCGTGATAACGGGTTTTCATGACGATGATCGCGACCAGCAGTGCGAGCGTGACTGCGTTGGCGCTGATGATCGGCGCCGAGCGCAGAAACAATCCGTAGGCAAGCCAAAGTACGACGCCGCTGGTGAGGGCCAGAAGCATGCCTCCGGAAAGATCGTTGCAGCGCTTGGTGCGATAGCTCTTGACGACCTGGGGCACGAAAGAAACGGTGGTCAGCGCGCCGGCGACAAAGCCGATGAAGGTCACATGCGACATGTCTTTTTGTACCATTGCAAGCCGCTGAAAACACGCCGCTTTTAGCTGCCTCTTGCGGCGAAAAAACAGGGCTTGCTGTGTTACAATAAACATTGCTCGAGCGCCTCCTAAGTGACTTTAAATTCAACAATTTGAGGTTTCTCCGAGCCGGGTGAAAAATCACCCGGTGAGCGCTCGAATTTTGTCTGGATGGCGGATTTCTGGAGAGCCGGGTGAGGGCTCTCCGCTCGACATCGACGGGAGTCCAATTGGCGACGAAAGAATCGGTTGTGGCGACGGCCAAAGAGCAAACCAAACCGAAGAAGAACGGCGTCGCGAACGGCGCCACTAACGGCGAGAGCGATTACACCGCCGAGTCCATCAAGGTGCTGGGCGGTATGGAGGCGGTGCGCAAACGCCCCGCCATGTACATCGGTTCGACCGGCGAGATGGGCTTGCACCATCTGGTGTACGAAGTGGTGGACAACTCGGTGGACGAGGCGCTGGCCGGCTTCGCCGATAAGGTGGACGCCACCATTCACATCGACAACTCCATCACGGTGATCGACAACGGGCGCGGCATCCCCGTGGACGACATGGACGTGGATGGTGAAACACTTCCCGCAGCGCAGGTCGTCATGACCATGCTGCACGCCGGCGGCAAGTTCGATTCTTCTACATACAAAGTTTCCGGAGGACTGCACGGCGTGGGTGTGTCGTGCGTCAACGCCCTGAGCGAGGAACTCGACCTGGAGATCTGGCGCGACGGCTCCACCTGGGAGCAGTCGTACTCCAAGGGCGAGCCGACATCAAAACTGAAGAAGACGGGCAGCGCAGCGCGCAAGCGCGGCACCAAGGTGTGGTTCAAGCCTGATACGACCATCTTCACCACCACCGACTACAACTTCGACACGCTGGCGCAGCGCCTCCGCGAACTGGCCTTCCTCAACAAGGGCCTGACCATCACGCTCACCGACGAGCGCCAGACTGACCCCAAAACCGGCGAGGCCAAGAAGGTCGAGTTCAAGTACAACGGCGGCATCGCGGAGTTCATCAAGCACCTGAACCGCGGCAAGAGCGTGCTGCACGACAAGCCGATCTACATGGAAGCCGAACGCAGCGGCGTGACCATGGAGATCGCGCTGCAATACAACGACGGCTACTCGGAGACGGTGTTCGCCTTCGCCAACAACATCAACACGGTGGACGGCGGCACGCACCTGTCGGGTTTCCGCACCGCGCTGACCCGCACCATCAATTACGCCGGCCAGCAACTCGGGCTGTTCAAAGACGTGAAGGAGAGCCTGACGGGCGACGACGTCCGCGAAGGCCTGGTGGCGGTCATCTCCGTCAAGCTGTCGCAGCCGCAGTTCGAAGGCCAGACCAAGGGCAAGCTGAATTCCGACATCGCGGGCGTGGTGCAGGCGTTCTTGAACGAGCGCCTGGGGGCGTACTTCGAGCAGAACCCGCCGGTGGCGCGCAAGATCATCAACAAGGCGATCGAGGCGGCGCGCGCGCGTGAAGCGGCGCGCAAGGCCCGCGATCTCACGCGCCGCAAGGGCGCGCTGGACGGCGGCGGCCTGCCGGGCAAACTGGCCGACTGCTCGGAGCGCGATCCGCAGCGCTGCGAGCTGTTCCTGGTGGAGGGCGAGTCGGCCGGCGGGACGGCCAAGCAGGGCCGCGACCGTCGCTTCCAGGCCATCCTGCCGCTCAAGGGCAAGATCCTGAACGTGGAGAAGGCCCGCTACGACAAGATGCTCGGGCACGAGGAGATCCGCGCCATGATCACGGCGCTGGGCGCCGGCATCGGCAAGGAAGACTTCGATCCGGCCAAGCTGCGCTACGCCAAGATCATCCTGATGACCGACGCCGACGTGGACGGCTCGCACATCCGCACTCTGCTGCTCACGTTCTTCTTCCGCCACATGACGGAGCTGATCAAGCGCGGCAACGTGTTCATCGCGCAGCCGCCGCTGTACTCCATCAAGAAGGGCAAGTCGCAGCAGTACATCAAGGACGACCGCGAGTTCGTGAAGGTGATGGTGAAGCGCGCAGCCGAGGGCATGATCGTGCGCTACGGCGAGGGCGCCGCCAAGATGGAAGGCGCGCAGCTCGCGAAGTTCATGACCACGCTGAACGAGTACCTCGGCTTCTTCGACAAAGTGGATAAGCACGTCCGCAACGAGAAGATCACCGAGGTGCTGCCCCGCGCCGACCTGACCAAGCGCGTGGATTTCGAGGGCGAGAAAAAGACGCCGCCCAAGAAGCTGTCCGCGCTGGAGAAGCAGTTCAAGGGCATCGCCAAGGATCAGGGCATCAAGTCCTACGAGCTGAAGTACGACGACGAGCACAACCTGTGGGAGCTGCACTTCGTGGACTCTCAGGGCGCCGAGCGCGTGGTGAACTGGGAACTGGCAACCACGCCCGAATTCCGCCAGATGATGTCGAAGTACGCTGGGATCAAGGAATATCTGCAGCCGCCGTTCGTCGTCCAGGCGGTCTCGAAGAACGGAAGCGCCCAGGGCGAAGAAGCGAGCGACGCGGAGAAGGCGGACCGCGAAAAAGCGGGAAGCAAATCGCCGAAGGGCGACGCGGTTTCGAAGAAGAAGACGGCCGCAACGGAAGAGGTCGAGAAGCAGACCGCGCGCGAGCTGTTCGAGTACGTCCTGAACGAGGGCCGCAAGGACTATACCGTCCAGCGCTATAAGGGCCTTGGCGAAATGTCGAGCGGGCAGCTATGGGAGACCACCATGGACCCGGAGCGGCGCACGCTGCTCTCGGTCAAGCTCGAGGATATCGCCGAGACCGAGAACATCTTCAGCACGCTGATGGGCGAGGACGTCGAGGCGCGGCGGAAATTCATCGAGGAAAACGCGCTGGACGTGAAGAACCTGGACATCTAAAAAGTTCTCGGTTCTCAGAGGCACGGACAAAAATCCGTGCCTTTTCGTTTCGTGCGCTGCGGACACCAACTGGACGCCGGAAGTTCCGCAATCCACGAAGAAATACTCGGAACTGCTGGAGCCGCCCTGTTGTCTTACCGAGCAGGAGGGCGCCATGAAAGGCGTATGGCAGTGGTTCAGGGAGAAAGCGCGGACTGGTGCAGGTCCAGTGTTCGTGATGTCGGTCATCGTCTACATCGCATTGACCGCCATGGATTCCTACGATCGACAAAGGGAGTACGAGCCCCCGCGCGCTACCGGCCTCGGGGCGGTGGGACGGGGGCCTGTTTTGCTGTGGCAACAGGCAAGCGTGGGCGGAAACCTGGCTGAATCGATCTCCGGCGGGTCTCGAATGCAGGCGTACAGTTTAGTGCAAAAGGGCGCCCGCGGGGCTGACGAGCGGCAGGTCGTGCGCACCGGGACGATGAGTGTCATCAGCAGCAAGCCGCAAGAGGCTGTGGAGCAGATCGGTCGGCTAGCGACCTCCGTTGCGGGATACGCGGCAAACGTGCAGATCGGCCACGAGGACAAGGCAGAGACGGCGAGCATCACTTTGCGGGTTCCGGCGGTTCGCTTCGACGAGACACGCTCGCAGATCCGGAGGATCGTGCAACGCGTCGAGGCCGAGACCGCGAGCGTGAATGATGTCACGAGTGAATACGTAGATCTGCAGGCGTCGCTCAAGAATTACCGGGCCGAGGAAGCGCAGTACACGGACATCATGCGCCGAACCGGGGCAGTGAAAGATGTCATCGCCGTGGCGGAAAAACTGGCCGAAGTGCGCGGGAAGATCGAGAAGACCGAGGCCCAATACCGGCTGATGACGCACCAGGTCGCAATGGCATCCCTTACGGTCGCGCTGCGTTCCGAAGCCGAGGCGCAAGTCCTCGGCGTGCAATGGAGACCAGGTTACGAGTTGCGCCGGGCCTTCCGCGACGGACTGCAAAGCCTGGCGAACTATGCGGACGCTGTCATGGCAGTCGCGCTGAAGTTACCCGCGATCGTACTGTGGCTCACGACGGCGTTCCTGCTGATCAAGCTCGGCTGGATGTGGCTACAGTGGTGGTGGCGCGTCCTGCGGCCCAAACCGAGGGAGGCGATGTAATTCAGCGCTCCAAGGCTTTCTTCGCCGCCTTCGCCTCATCAGAACCGGGATACGAGGCCGCGAGCTGCTCGTAGCGGGGGCGGGCCTGGTCCATGCGGTTGGTGCGGGCCAGCAGATCGGCGGCGGCGAGGTCGCAGCGCGGGATGTAACGGTCCTGGTCCTTCAGCTTGGCTCCTTCGTCATAGCGCGCCAGCGCCAGGTCGGTCTCACCCAGCCTTTCATGCGCCTGCCCTGAGAGATACAGCGCCTTCGCTACCCAGAAGCGCTTCCAAGCCGAGTTCGGCGGACCGGCATGGTATTTCTCGAGAAGCACGTCGTAGGTGGAGGCAGCGCAGCGGAAGTCCTCCAGCCGGGTGCAGACCGCGCCCAGCTCCTGCGCCGAGAGGAAGCCGCGCGGGAAACGGCGCACCAGCTCTTCCAGGACGCGCCGGGCGTCGGCCCAGCGCTCCTCGCGCTGGTACAGTACGGCGAGCACGGTGCGCGCGTCGTCACGGGCGTAGTTGCCCTTTTGCGCCACCAGTTCGATCTCCCTCAGCCCCTGCTCGCGGTTGCCGTGCGCCCCGGCCAGCGCCGCCAGCACCTTGATGATCCAGGGCAGCGAACCGACCACGTAATCCTGCACCCCCACGATCATGTTGGCGTCCACGAAGGCCGGGTCGAGCTTGAGCAACGCCTTGTGCTGCTTGTTAGCGGCCTTGGCTTCGCCCAGGGCGGCGGAGTACGAGCGCTTCACGGCAAACAGGTAGGTGCCCCGGGTGCCGTGGGTGACACCGCTCCAGTACAGCGCCTCCTTGTCGTTCGCATCCTTCTGGACGCGCTCGTCGGCGAGCGATTGCGCCTTGTCGAGCACGTCGAAGAGCTGTTTCTGGAACTCGTCTGTGACCGGCGTGGTCGTGGGATTGAATGCCTCGCCTTTCTTGCCGTAGAGGTGTGACTCCAGCAGGCCGCGCTGGAACATTTCGCGGTACAGAATGACCGTGCCCAGGAGATTCAAGCCGTGCAGATCGTCGGGGTGCTCTTTCAGGAAGCCGTCAAGCAGAACCTGCGCCGGGTCGTACTCCAGGTTGCGCAAGTGGTCCACGGCCACCGCGACCGGATCCTGGGCCGGAGCCTGGTGCGGAGCCGTATGCTTGCGGGGCGCTGCGACGGCAACTGTGGGTAGCAGCAAGACTGCCAGGAGAACGGGAGCAGATGCGCGCCGTAAGCGATGGACCAGGTGTTTCATGGCGGCGAGTTTCCGACCCTCTCCTGCGGCAATCAATGCACCCGCACTCATTTGCCCGTCAATCATCAACCTCTTGCCCGTGAATCGTTTACGCGGATGTCTCGCTCGCGTCCACGGTCGGCGACATGCCCTGGTTACCTCCGTCATCGTAAGAATCTTCCCGGCCCGGTGCAAGGCGGCGGCGCATCTGCGTTCTCCCTCCAGAGCGAACAGAGCTCCCCCGAAACGAGGGAAACGGACATGAGACGCAAACTTACGATCACTGTCACCGCGCTGCTGGCGTTGTGCGTGCTGTGCGCCGGGTTCCTGCTGGCCGTGCCGCGGCAGCAGGACGACGACGGCTGGAGCGATCCTGCCATCACCATCTACAACCAGAACTTTGCCGTCATCCGGCAGCCGCTGTCGCTGGAGCTCAAGACCGGCATCAACGAAGTCCACTTCACCGAGACCACCGCGTTCCTGGAGCCGGACTCGGTCATGCTGCGCGACCCGCTGGGGCGCCGCCAGTTGCAGGTCCTGGAGCAGAACTTCCGCAATGACCCGGTCACGCCGGAGCTGCTGCTCTCCAAGTACGAAGGCAAGACCATCGAGTTCCAGGTCTCGCATAACGGCGGCAAGACGGAGATCGTGAAGGGCAAGATCATCCGCAGCGGCTACGTGCCGCGCTACATTGGGCCGCAATACGGCTACGGATACCAGCAGCAATACGCGCAGGCCGGGTCGCAGCCCATCATCGAGATCGACGGACACCTGCAATTCGGGCTGCCGGGACTGCCGCTGTTTCCTTCGCTGGGCGATGACACCATCCTGAAGCCGACATTGCACTGGCTGATGGCCACCGACAAGCCAGGGCACCTCGACGCCGAGTTGTCCTATGTCTCCAGCGGCATGCGCTGGGAGGCCGACTACAACGTGGTGGCGCCCGAGTCGGGCGAAGTGCTCGACATCATCGGCTGGGTCACTATCGACAATACCAGCGGTAAGCAGTTCGACCACGCGCGCGTCCGCCTGATGGCCGGCGACGTCAACAAGATCATGCCCGGAGGGGTTCTGAACGGGCGCATGGCCCAGGAAGTGGCGATGAAGGCCGCCGACGCGATGGCGCCGCCGGTCACCGAGCGCTCATTCGACGAGTACCACCTGTACACGCTGCAACGGGCCGTCACCCTGCGCGACCACGAGACCAAGCAGGTGGAATTCGTCCGCGCCACCGGCGTCGATTCCAAGAAGCTGTACGTGTACGACGGCGCGCATATCGAATGGAACCGCTACAGCGGCTGGTCGTTCGAGAACATCCGGAACGACCCCAGCTACGGCACGCAATCCAACCCGAAGATCTGGGTCATGCAGGAATTCAAGAACAGCGCCGCCAATCACATGGGCATCGCGCTGCCCCGCGGACGCATGCGTTTCTACCGCCGCGACGAAGACGGACGCCTGCAATTCACCGGCGAGAACTACATCGACCACACGCCCAAAGACGAGACCATCCGCCTCTACACCGGCAATTCGTTCGACCTGGTGGGCGAGCGCAAGCGCACTGACTACCGCGTGGACACTAACCGCCGGACCTTCGACGAGTCGTTCGAGATCACGGTGCGCAACCACAAGAAAGAGCGGGCCGAGGTCCGCGTGGTCGAGCATCTGTACCGCTGCCCCAACTGGGAGATCACCAGCAAGACGCACTCGTTCCGCAAGCTCGACTCCAACCAGGTCGAGTTCCCGGTCACCGTGCCAGCAGACGGCGAAGTGACGGTGCGGTACAGCGTCCATTACACCTGGTGAGAGATCGATTGGGTGATTGGGGAATCGGGCAATTGTGTAATTGCCGACGCTGGCGCACAATTACCCGATTTCTCAATTTCCCGTTTACCCAATCTCTTTCATGCGCTCCGAGCCCTACTTCTACATGTTCGGGCTTCCCATGGGGCCGCCGCAATTCGCGGCGGCCTTCTTGCTCCTGTGTTTCCTCGGACAATGCGCGTGGCTGGCATACACCACCCCGGCGGCGGCGCGCTCGGAGATCGCGCCAAGAGCTGGATCCATCCCGGACATTCCCCGGGATCCGCTGGTCCGGCTCGCGGTGGAAGTCCCCATCGGGGTGGGCCATCTGATCGGGTTGCCGTGGAGGGATCTGCTGTGGCTGGCACGGCTGCCGTTCATCACCCTGGGAGTGCTGTTGGGAGCCTCGATCTGGTACGTGGCACGCCGGCTGTACGGAAACATCGGCGGCATGGGCGCTCTGGTCCTCTACTGCTTCTCGCCGATGCCCTTCGTGGTTACGCAAGTCGGTCCCATCCCCATCGCGGCGCTGGGGATGTTCGGTGTGGTCTTCATCTCGATAGCGGTCTCGCACACACTCTACGCGCCTCCGCGGGGCGGCTTCGGGGGCGAGATCCGGCACCGCTGGCGACGCGTGACCACCCTTGGGTTCGCCATCGCCCTGATGGTGGGCGCGGCGCCCGAACTGAGCTTCATGGTGCTGGTGGCTCTGGGGATGATGTTCTACCTCGTCCCGCACCGGCGGCGGGAGGCGCTGGGGCTGATGGTGGCGGCGCTGGCGATCGCCGCGCCGATCCTGCTGTTGCTGGCCGGCCCGCGATGGTTCGCGCAGGCCGGGTTCTCACCGCTGGCCGGCTGGTCCGCTCCCCGCTACGTGGTGCACACCAGCGTGGCGAGCACCTCCATCGTGCTGACCGTCATCGCTGCGAGCGCAGCCGCGGTGTACCTTTCCTCCCGCAGGTCGCGCTATTTCGGCAACTCCGCTCCCCTGCTGGCAACCGCACTGACGCTGGTGCTAGGTCTTCCCTCGCTGGGGCACGCTTACCTGGGTGCCTTTCCCGCGTGGTCGCTGCCGCTGCTGTTCGTGTTCGTCGGCGGCATCTTCGCGGACCTGGCGGAGACGCCCTGGCGCCGGGCCGCACTCCTGGTCTTCGTCGTGCTGGCCTCCAGCCTTGCCACCCTGGAACTTCTTGCCGTCGGCCAGCATCAATGGACGAGCGGCGGGAGAGAACTTTCCCCGCCGGCCGGGGTTAGAAGGATTAGGATATAAGCAGGAGCAGGCATATGAAGCGGGCCGGAATCATTGCTGTCGTCCTGTTCGCGGCCGCCGCCATGGGCCAGGTCCGCGGTGTACCCGCGTCCGTCACCTCGCAGACATCCAAGGGCTATACTCCCGGGGTCCCAGCCAGCGTGACCTCACTCGGACCCAATGGGTGGCAAGGGAGATCGCAATTCGGCACACCTCCGGCGCTTCCTCCCACCACGTTCTATTGTTTCGGGGGCGGCATGGTCTGCGCGCCGGGGACCGGACCTTCCGGCAGCGGCGGAAGGCGCCATCATCACCAAGGCAGTGGCTATGGTTATGGCGGCTACGGCTACGTCCCGTATTACTACCCGGCGTATCCGACGTACCCGATGAATTACACGGACACCGCTGCACCCGGATACGTGCAGATGGAGCCCTCGCCCGCCGAGGACGCCGATCCTCCTGCACCGACCATCTTCGAGCGCCGGGCGACTACCCGGCCGTACGCGCGCGACGAACAGCGCTATGACCAGGATTACCGGCCTCCGAGCGCCGACCCCCGGGCAAAGTCGGCCCCCATCAGCGTCGGAGAAGTGGAAACAACCACGCTGGTCTACCGCAACGGTCGGGAATTCGACATCCACAACTACGCCATCGTGGGTCACACGCTCTTCAATCTCGACGGCACCGGCCCATTCAGGATCCAATTGGCGGAACTTGACGTCCCGGCCACAACAAAACTTAATAGCGATCGGGGAGTGGATTTCAAGATTCCGGCAAACTAACCGATTCCAGGAAAAGCGCGAACGGCGCGGCAACAGCCGCGCCGTTCTGGTTTTTGTGCTCAAATAGATCGAATGTTCATTGACGAGGCGAAGATCCGGGTCAAGGCCGGCAACGGCGGCAACGGCTGCATGGCCTTCCGCCGAGAGAAGTTCGTCCCTCGCGGTGGGCCGTCGGGCGGCGACGGAGGCCGCGGCGGCGACGTGGTCATGGAATCCAGCGAGCGCCACAACACCCTGGTCCATTTCCGCTTCAATCCCGAGCATAAGGCGGAGCGCGGACGCCACGGAGAGGGCTCCAACCGCACTGGGCGCGACGGCGAGTCGGTGGTCTTGAAAGTCCCAGTGGGGACCATCCTCTACGACGACAGCACGGGCGAGAAGGTCCACGACTTCAAAGGGCCGGACGAGCGGGTGGTGATCGCGCGCGGGGGTCGGGGCGGCCGCGGCAACCAGCACTTCGCCACCTCCACCCACCAGGCGCCGCGAGAGCACGAACCGGGACGTCCGGGCGAGGAGCGCACCTATCGCCTGGAGCTGAAGCTGCTCGCCGACGTGGGACTGGTGGGATATCCAAACGTCGGCAAGAGCACTCTGATCTCGCGCATCTCCGCGGCGCGGCCCAAGATCGCCGATTATCCTTTCACTACGCTGGAGCCGAACCTGGGCGTGGTGTCGATGGGCAAGCCGGCCGACCCGAACGCCTTCAGCTTCGTCGTCGCCGACATTCCCGGCCTCATCGAAGGCGCGCACCGCGGCGCGGGGCTGGGCACGCAGTTCCTGCGGCACATCGAGCGCACGCGCCTGCTGGTGCACCTGGTGGACGTCTCGGATTCGACCGGCCGCCCCGACCCGGTGCAGGATTTCGACACCATCATGAACGAGCTGGAGAGCTTCGGTGCGGAGCTGGAGAAGAAGCCGATGATCGTGGCTGCGTCCAAGATGGATATTGCGAACAAAGAAAAGCTCAGCAAGCTGAAGCGCTACTGCACGCGCAAGAAGCTGAAGCTCTATGAGGTCTCAGCCGTGACCGGCAAGGGCATCGACGCCCTCAAGTACGGCATGGGAGAGCGGGTGGAAAAGCTGCGCGAGCGCCAACCGCGCGCAGCGGACGAGGAAGCTGCCGGCCGGGTCGAGGATTACGCGCTGGTGCACGCCGACCCGTCCAGCTCCACGCGCAAACGCCGCTCCCGCAACGCGCCAGCAGGCTGACTCTGTGTTTCTCTGTGTCCTCTGTGGTTAGAATTGGGTCCAGATGAACGTAGGGCTATTTGGCGGCACATTCGATCCCATCCATCGCGGGCACCTGGCCGTGGCCCGGGCGGCCGCGAAAAAATTTCATCTCAAGAGGGTTTACTTCGTGCCCTCGAGCGTGCCGCCGCACCGCCAAGGGCGCCCGCTCGCGTCGTATCACCACCGCTTCGCCATGGTCACGCTGGCGACCCAGGGAGACAAAGGTTTCATCCCGTCCTCGCTGGAAGCTCCGAACGGGCCCGGCTTCAGCTACTCCATCGACACGGTGCGCGCCCTGAGGCGCGGACTGGGCAGGCGCGACCGGCTGCATTTCATCATCGGCATCGACGCCTTCATGGACATTGGCAAGTGGCACAAGGCGGAATCGCTGCTGCGCGAGGTGGACTTCATCGTCGCCAGCCGCCCGGGATACTCGCTGGCCGACGTCGCCAGAGCGCTACCCGAGGCCATCCGCCCGCCGGAAAGCGTGATCAGGGCGATCCAAGAGACGAAGCCCGCCGGGACGCTGGCACTGGGCCAGACCGCCATACACCTGTTGCCCGACGTGAGAGTCCCGGTGTCAGCGACACAGATCCGAACGGCCGCAGCGCGGGGCAGGGCTTTGGGAAAGTTCGTGGACGCCGCGGTTGCCGAGTACATACAGAAAACGCATCTCTACAAATCGCGTCATGGAGCCAGCGGGCCATAAGGGGCACAAGAAGCTCTAGCCGTCTCCCCGGAGTTTCGTATACTGAGTACCGAGTACCGAGTACTGCCTTTGAGAAAATCCGACCTTAAGCAACAGGTTTCCGCGGCCATCGCGGCCGCTGAGTCCAAGAAGGCGACCGACGTCAGCGTCCTCGAACTGGACAAAGCGTCTTCCGGTTTCACCGACTATTTTGTGATTTGCAGCGGCAGCAACCCGCGCCAGATCCAGGCCATCTCCGATGAAGTGGAGGAGAGACTCAAGAAGGCGGGTCTCCGCGCGACCCACGTCGAGGGATATCGCCAGGCCGATTGGGTCCTGCTCGACTACGTAGACTTCGTGGTCCACATCTTCTCCGAGAAGGCACGGCATTATTACGACCTGGAGCGGCTGTGGAAGTCCGCGAAACCGTTGCACCCCGCGCACTTGACCGAGAAAGAGAGACCCCGCAGGACGCCGCGACAGCCGTCGCGGGGCCGCACGCGGGCGAAATAGGAACCCAGATGCCGCCAGCCGGCCAAGGCGCCGCCAAGCAAGGCATCCTGTCGGTCTGGGTCGCCGCCGATCCGAAATCCATCGAACTCCTCGAGAAAGCGCAGAAGGTCGCCGGGGCCGCCTCCACCGTCCTCATCCGCGGCGAGAGCGGCACCGGCAAGGACCTGCTGGCCTCCGTCATCCATTACCTGGGGCCGAACGCGGACGAGCCGCTGGTTCACATCGATTGCGCCAGCCTGCCGCACGAGCTGGTGGAGAGCGAGCTGTTCGGCTACGAGCGCGGCGCATTCACCGGCGCCACGCAGATGAAGCGCGGCCGCCTGGAACTGGCTGGCGCCGGCACCATCGTGCTCGACGAGGTCGGCGCGCTATCCATGCCAATCCAGGCGAAGCTGCTGCGCGTGATCGAAGAAAAGCAATTTCAGCGCCTGGGGGGAAACCGCAATATTAGCGTGGAGGCGCGCATCATCGCGCTGACCAACATCGACCTGGAGCGCGCGGTCGCCAGCCGCACTTTTCGGGAAGATCTCTTCTACCGCCTGAATGTGATCCCCCTCATCATCCCGCCGCTGCGGGAGCGACCGGCGGACATCCGCCCTCTGGCCGCACATCTGCTCGCGCAGCTCGGCGAAGTCCATCGCAAACCGCACATGACCTTCGCGCACGCCGCGATGGCCGCGCTTGAGAACTACCGCTTTCCCGGCAACGTTCGCGAGCTGCGCAACCTGATCGAGCGCGCCGTGATCTACAGCGCCGCGCCCGAGATCATGCCCGAGGACCTGCCGGTGCACGTGCGCGAGGCCGCCGGCCCGACGGTACGGAAAATGTCGCTGGAAGACCTGGAGCGCGCCTACATCGCCGAGGTGCTCGACTACACCCGCGGCAAGAAGACCAAGGCCGCCCAGATCCTCGGCATTAGCCGCAAGACGCTCCTGGAGAAGCGCAAGCGCTACGGGCTGGACTGATCGGGTCATCGGGTGATCGCGTCTGCGCTTGCCGCACTTCGATGACCGGCCCCCTGTGTATCTCTGTGTCCGCTGTGGTTAAATCATTCACGTGAAACTTCGCGTCGTGTGGGCGGGTAGGACGAAAGAGCCCGCCATCCAATCCCTGACAAACGAATACCTCAAGCGCCTGGCGCGTTACGGCACGGTGGAGTCGCAGGAGTATGCCGACGAAGAGGCGCTGCTGAAGTCGATCGAGAAGGCCGGCGGCCGCACACGTCCGACCTTCGTCATGCTCGACCAGAGCGGGCGGCAGTTCACCTCGGAAGAGTTCGCTGAGCTGCTGCGCGACCAGCAGGACCGCGGCACGCAGACGCTGATCTTCGCCGTGGGCCCCGCGGACGGCTTCAGCGACAACTCGCGGCACGCCGCCGACCTTGTCCTCTCCTTCGGCAAGATGACGCTGGCGCACGAGCTGGCCCGCGTCGTCCTGCTGGAGCAGCTGTACCGAGGATTTACAATCCTGAAGGGACATCCGTACCACAGTGGCCACTGAATGACTGACGCTCGTCGCGGTCTCATCATCGTGAACACCGGCCCGGGCAAGGGCAAGACCACCGCCGCCATGGGCACGGCGCTGCGCGCCGTCGGCAACGGCATGAAGGTGCTGATGCTGCAGTTCCTGAAAGGCTCGTGGCACTACGGCGAGCTGGACGCGGTGAAGGCCTTCGGCGACAACTTCGTCATGAAGCAGATGGGCCGCGGATTCGTGAAGGTGGGCGGTGCGGAGACCGACCCCGAGGACGTGCGCATGGTCGAAGAGGCCTGGAGCGAGGCGCGCGCGGCCATCCTGTCGGGAACATGGGACCTCGTGGTCCTGGACGAGATCAACTACGCCATCAGCTACAAGATGCTCGACCCGGAGAAGGTCGTGGAGACGCTCAAGCAGAAACCCGACTCCGTGCACGTCATCTTGACGGGACGCAACGCGCACCCCAGCATCGTCGAGATCGCCGATACCGTCACGGAAATGCGCCAGGTCAAGCACGCCTACGAAAAGGGCGTGATGGCGCAGCGTGGGATCGAGTACTGAGTCGCGGCACAGGGTACAATTGCCCCTTCTCCTATCTGGCCGCAGTTAACTGGGTACCGAGTACTGAGTACTAAGAACTTCTTTTATGGCCTGGTTCAAGCGCGAATCTTCCGAAATCAAACCCAGCGACGAGAAACGTGTCCGCACCGAGGGCCTGTGGGTCAAGTGCGACAAATGCCGCAAGATCATCTGGAAGAAGGACCTCGACGCCAATTACAACGTCTGCCCCAGCTGTGGACGTCACTTCCGCATCGACGCACGCACCCGGCTGGCGCTGCTGCTGGACGACGGGCAGTACCAGATGGATGACCTCGAACTGAGTTCCACCGACCCCCTCAAGTTCGTGGACGTGCGGCCCTACTCCGAGCGCCTGCGCCGCGCCCAGGAGGAGACGGGGCTGAAGGACGCGATCATCAACGCGCGCGGCAACCTCGACGGCCGGCCGGTGATCGTGAGCGCCATGGAGTACGCCTTCATCGGCGGTAGCATGGGCAGCGTGGTGGGCGAGGTCATCACCCGCGCCATCGAGCGCGCGACCGAGCAGCGCAAGCCGCTGATCATCGTTTCCGCTTCCGGCGGCGCGCGCATGATGGAGGGCGTCCTCAGCTTGATGCAGATGGTGAAGATCTCCGCCGCGTTGGCGCGTCTGGACCAGGCCAAGCTGCCCTACGTGTCCGTGCTCACCGATCCCACCACCGGCGGCGTGACCGCCAGCTACGCCATGCTCGGCGACCTGAACATCGCCGAGCCGGGAGCGCTTATCGGCTTCGCCGGACCGCGAGTGATCGAGCAGACCATCCGCCAGAAGCTCCCCGATGGCTTCCAGCGCAGCGAATTCCTGGTCGAGCACGGCATGCTCGACGCCGTAGTCCAGCGCAAGGACATGAAGCCCTTCATCTCCCGCGCCCTCAGCTTCATGTGCCACTGAACCAGCCAGCCCCCGTTATTTCAGCAGCTGAACGACTGATTCGAGGTGGTAGGTCTGCGGGAAGAGGTCGATGAAGTTGAGCTCGTCGATTCGCCAGCCGGCGGCGGCCAGCACGCGCAGGTCGCGCGCCAGAGTGGCGGGATTACAGGAGACGTAGGTGATTCGGGGAGTGCGCACTTGCGCCAGTACTTGCGCAGCAGCATCGCCCAGGCCAGCGCGTGGCGGATCAATGACCACGAGGTCGGCCTTCAGGCCGGGCGAGTTCTTGAGAAACAACTCCGTCCTGTCCTGCACAGGCGAAACGTTTGCCGGACCATTGCACTGCAGGTCGGACAACGACGATGGCGCAGATTCGACCGCGGTGACCTTATCGAAAGTAGCGGCCAGCGCAGTGGCGAACAGGCCGACGCCGGCGTAAAGATCGAGAGCCTTGCCGCCGGAACGGCCTTCGGTGACCAGTTCGACCAGCTTGTCGGTGAGGAAGCGGTTGGTCTGGAAGAACGATCCGCCGCTGACGCGGTACTTGGCCTTCGCGGTCTCGTAGGTGAGCACCTTGTCGCCGGCGGCCGCGAACGGACGCTCCCCGGCGGCCGAATCCAGATCATCCGCCGGCGAGCGCACCTGCCCCTGGTCGCGGTTGCCGCCGCGCTGTTCGAAGAAAAGCACGCCCGCGATCTCCGGCATCTTCTTCCGGAGATCGGCGGCAAACGCTTCGGCGGTCTCCTTTACCGGAGGCTGGGTTGCGAAGAAGGCAACGAGCATGCGGGTGTCGGCAGCGTCGGCGAAGAATTCGATCTCCACAAGTTGCACCGGGACCTGTCCTGCTCGGCCCAGCTCCCACACCGCTTCCAGCGCGCGGTTGATCAGCGGAGAACTGATGGGGCACTGCTCGACGGGCAAGAGGTCGTGCGTCCCGAGCCGGTAATAGCCGGCGGCGAATTCGGGCGCCGCGCGCAGACGCATCCGGGTGCGGTTGCGGTATCCCCAGGGGCTGGCGGAGTGAGCGCGGATCTCGCCCGTCCAATCGATCTTCGCGGTGCGGCGCAGGGTCTCGCGCAAGATGTCGGACTTGATCTGGAGCTGATGCTCGTAGGCGGCGTGCTGGTAGTGGCACCCACCGCAGCGGACGAAGTAGGGGCAACGCGGCTCGATCCGATGGGGCGAGGCGGAGACGACGCTGTCGAGTTCGGCGCGCGCAAAGCCGGGACGCTGCTCGGTGAGGTGCGCATGCACGCGCTCTCCGGGAAGCGCGAAGGGGAGAAACACGGCCTTGCCCTTGCCGTGCTCATCCGCGGGCAAGCGGGCGAGGGCTTCGCCGCCGTAAACCATCTTGTCGATCGTCAATTCCATCAGGGTCGTGATCATAGGGGTCCTTCGACTCGCTCGCCAAGACGGGCGCGCTCGCTCAGGATGACACCGGAGAAATCCATCAGGGTCACATGTAGAACAGGCTCAGGCGCGGCACCTTGTGTTTCTCCAGGAGGCGTTTGTGGACGAACTGCTTGTGCAACTGCTCGATCTGGGGCGCAGTCATGTTGCGGCGGTAGGGCGCGATCTCGCGGTCGGCTTCGGTACGCACGGAGACGAGTTCCTCGTCGGGGGTGGCGGCGAGGAGCAGCGCAAAGAGCTTCTCCTCGATCACAGTGAGGCGGCGCTCGAGATCCTCGAGGTTTGACTTCGATGGCGCGAGGCCCTCGGCGAGCGCGCGCAGCGTTCCCGCAGCTTCCTTTCCGGCCGGGCCGAGTTCGGCGATGCGTTCGAGATGCGCAGCGTTCTTCGTGAGGTAGGCTGTGATCTCCGGCACGTCGAAGCCGGAGGGCTTTTCGGCACGCGTCGCGCCGACAGCCGCCTCTTTCATGTCCTCGACGGCGGCGAGCACCTCCTGCGAGCAGTAGGCCAGGGAATTGATCTTGCGCGTCCTGGAAGGGCGGGCGTCGTAGCGGTCGAAAGCGGCGTCAATGCCGCGCCGCACCGCCTCGATCGGGATGCCCGCGTCCTTCCAGGTCTCGATCAGAGCCCAGTCGAGGGTCGAGAGCAGCAAAGCGCCGCCGCGGCGGCGCTGGAAGTGCTCCTCGATCTCGGTGAAGTAGTTGAAGTAGTTTTCCATGGTAAACGCGAGAGAAGTCTAACAGGCAGGTCGCGGGCCGGAGGTCTTGGGTAGTGGGCGAGCGCAGCGAGCAATCAGCATTCAGCCCCTAAACGTCGCCGGCTGAGTGTTGACTGTTGACTGCGACTTCGATCAGCTCCGAGCCTTCTTTTTCTTTGCCTCCGCGGCTTCGGCGGTTTTCTTCTTCGCGTTGCGCTCCCAGATGATGCGCAGTCCGTCGAGCGTAAGGAAGTCGTCCACGGTGGAGATGTATCTCGATTCGTTGCCGATCAGGGCTGCGAGGCCGCCGGTGGCCACGACCTTGGTTTCCTGGCCCATCTCGGAGACCAGGCGCTCGAGGATGCCATCCACCAGCGCGAGGTAGCCGTAGAAGAGGCCGGACTGGAGGCTGCCGACGGTGTTGCTGCCGATGATGCGCTCGGGACGGCGGATGTCCACGCGGGGCAGGCGCGCAGTGCGCGCAAACAGCGCCTCGGCGGAAATGCCGATGCCGGGAGAGATCACGCCGCCGAGGTACTCGCCTTTGCGGGAGACACAGTCAAAGGTGGTGGCGGTGCCGAAATCCACGACGATGCAGGGGCCGCCATACTTTTCGAAGGCGGCGACGCCGTTGACGATGCGGTCGGCGCCGACCTCCTGCGGATTGTCGTAATGGATTGGCATGCCGGTCTTAACGCCGGGCTCGACGAACAAGGGCTTGCAGCCGAAGTAGCTCTGGCAGACCTCGCGCAAGGTGCTGTCGAGCGGGGGCACAACGGAGGAGACGATGATGCCGTCGATGGCGGAGGGCTCGAGGTCGGCCATGGCGAAGAGGTTGCGCAGCAGGACCCCGTACTCGTCCACCGTCTGGGTGCGGTTGGTGCCCAGTCGCCAATGGGCGACGAGCTTGGTGTATCCGCCATCGCCCGCGGGGCGAAAGACGCCTGCGACGGTGTTGGTGTTGCCGACATCGAGGACGAAGAGCATAAAAGTCAATATCCGCGGTCGAGAGCGGCCGCGCTCCGTCAGATCTCCCGCACGCCTCCGGAGAGCACGGTGCGCAGGCCATCGCGCGCCTTCACCAGCAGGAAGCCGCGGTCGTCGAGGCCGGAGGTAACACCTTCGAACCCGCCGTTCTCCTCCACGTGCACCCGCTTGCCACGGGCGTAGGAGGAACGGTCCTCGAAGCGGCGGATGATGGTCATGGCGGCCTCGGGCGGCGCCGGGCCCACGCCCGTGCGCTGCGGCAACAGCATGCGGAATTCGTGGTCGAGGGATTTTAGCAGAGAGGCCGCCACTTCCACGCGGGACCAAGTACGACCGGTCTCGCGGCGCAGCGAGGTTGCGGTCTCCTCGAGGTCGGCGGGGAAGCGCTGCTGGTTCACGTTGATGCCGATGCCCATGACGACGTAGCGCACGCGCGTGGGCTCGGCATTCATCTCGGTCAAGATGCCGCAGAATTTCTTGTTGCCGAGGAGCACGTCGTTGGGCCAGCGCAGGTCGGGGCGGACGCCGGTGACCTGCTCGATCGCCTGCTGCACCGCCAAGCCTGCCCCTAGGGACAGCACAAGGACGTCGCTCGGGGGAACATCGGGCCGCAGGAGAACGGAGCAGTAGATGCCGGCGGATTTTTCCGAATGCCAGGAGTGGCCGCCGCGGCCGCGCCCGGCGGTCTGTTCCTCAGCGAGGAACGTGCTTCCTTCCGGCTCGCCCTCGGCAGCGGCCTGCATGGCGGCGACGTTCGTCGATCCCACGCGGAAGTAGTGCTGGATGTTTCTGGCAAACAACGTGCCCTTGACCAGGGGGGCGATGAACTCCGGGAGCAGCAGGTCAGGGACGGCCTCGAGGCGGTATCCGGTGGCGGGGTGGCCGACGATCTGGACGCCCAGGCCGCGGAGCTGCTGCACGAAGCGCCACACGGCGGAACGGCTGATGCCAAGCTCCTCCGCCAGCTTCGTGCCGCTCACGACGACCGTGGCGTGGTCGGCGAGCAAGCGAATGATGCGGCCCATCGTGCCGTCTGTCGGAGTATCGGGGCCGGGTGCGGCTTCGCGGGATGGCCTGGATTTCGCGATGGGGGGATTATCCGTGAGCGGGAGGAGAAACAACAACCCAATTAACCGCGGAAGACGTAGAGATCGCGGAGAAATGCTTGGGCGGGTAGGGGGCCTTGAGTTCGACAGCCGCGCTGCTTCGCTCAGGATGACACCAGGAACATCAGGCGGGCATGACGCGCAGGCTCATGTCCACAGCGGGGGCGGAGTGGGTCAGGGCGCCCACGGAGATGTAATCCACGCCGGTTTCGGCGAAGGCGCGGACGTTCTCCAGCGTGATGCCACCGGAGGCCTCCAGCGGGACGCGGCGCGAGTGGCGCTGCACGCGCTCGACGGCAGCGCGCACTGTCTCGGGAATCATGTTGTCGAGCAGGATGGCCTCGGCGCCATGCTCCAGGGCTTGCCCGAGCTCCTCCAGAGAACGAACTTCGATCTCAATGGGCTGCTCGCCGCGACGGTTGCGGTGAGCCTCTTCCAGCGCCGGGACGATCCCGCCGGCCAGCGCGATGTGGTTGTTCTTGATGAGGACGCCGTCGGAGAGGTCGAGGCGGTGATTGAAGCCGCCACCACAGGTGACCGCGTACTTGTCGAGCAGGCGCAGGCCGGGGACGGTCTTGCGGGTATCGAGGATACGCGCGTGGGTGCCGGCGATGGCGTCCACGAAGCGCCGGGTCAAGGTCGCGATGCCGCTCAGGCGCTGGAGGACGTTGAGCAGCACGCGCTCGCAGGAGAGGATGATGCGGGCGTTGTGGCGGATGACGGCGATGCTCTGGCCCTTGTGCAGACGGACGCCATCGAAGATCTCGGGATGACTGGTGACTTCGGCGTACGAAACGACAGTACCGTCGAGGTTGGCGAAGACGTCGAAGATGCGCGCGACTACACCGAGTCCGGCGAGCACGCAGTCCTGCTTGGCGAGGACGGTGGCGGTGGCGCGCTGGTGTGGGTCGATGCAGGCGTAGGTGGTGGAGTCGCGCGTGGCGCTATCTTCGCGGAGCGCGTTCTCCAGAATCACGGTGATGCGGCGGCTGTTCCAGTCCATAAAGAAGTACCCAGTACCTGGTACTCAGCACTCAGTACACTTCAAAATCTACCAAAGCATCGCGACCGATTCATTTCTTGACCGGGGCATCGGGGTTCCCGCCGCCGAAGCCGAGGACTTTGAGACCGTCACGGACTTTTACGACCAGCACCTCCAGCTCCGCCAGGCGTTTGCGCATACCTTCGATCACGTTGGCTGGAGCTTTGGCGAGGAACTGCTCGTTCTGCAGTTGCTTCTGCAGGCGCGCCATCTCGCCTTCAATGTGGGCCAGCTCCTTCTGCAGGCGGTGGCGCTCGGCGGCGATGTCGATCTTCTGCTCGTAAACGACGGCGAGGTCGAAGCGGGCGGTGGAGCGCGCGCCAGTCTCCTTGGCGAGGTGGGTGGAGACGAACTCGACGCCCTCGACGTTGGCCAGCTTCTCGATGGCGGTGCGGTTCTGGCGGATGAGCGTCTGCACCTGCGCGTCGCCGAAGACCCTGATGGGGACGCGGGCCTTGGTCTCGATCTTCAGCTCGGCGCGGATGTTGCGCACGCTGACGATGAGGTCCTGGAGGATGGCCATCTCGGTCTCGGCGGCGTCGTCGATGCGGGAGACGTCGGCTTGCGGATAGGCTGCCAGGGCAATGGATTTCAGCGGCGGCTTGCCGTCGTACACGGCGTGCCAGAGCTCCTCGGTGATGAACGGCATGAACGGCGATAACAGGCGCAGCGCCCCTTCAAAGATGGTCATCAGGTTGAAGAAGGCGGTGCGCGCGGTGCCGCGGTCGCTGTCGGACAGGCGCAGCTTGATGATCTCGATGTACCAATCGCAGAACTCAGCCCAGAAGAAGTCGTAGACCTCGTGCGCGGCCTCGTGGAACCGGTAGGCGCGCAGGGCTTCGTCGACCTCCCGGACGGTCCGGTGGAAGCGGGAGAAGATCCATCGGTCCTCAAGGGTCGCCGCCGCGTTGGCGGGGCTGCTGGCCGGGAACTCGTGCAGGGACCACACGCCGGCCTGCTCGGCGCGGTCCACATTGAGGAAGATGAAGCGGGCCGCGTTCCAGATCTTGTTGGCGAAGTTGCGGTAGCCCTCGGTGCGCTCCGGCGCAAACGCGATGTCGGTGCCGGGGGCTGCCATGGAGGCCAGGGTGAAGCGCACGGCATCGGTACCGTACTTTTCGATGACCTCGATCGGGTCCATGACGTTGCCCTTGGTCTTCGACATCTTCTGGCGTTCGGCGTCGCGGACCAGCGCGTGGATGTATACGTGGCGGAAGGGGACCGAGCCGTGCTTGTGTCCTTCCATGAAGTGGCAGTTCAGCATGATCATGCGCGCCACCCAGAAGAACAGGATGTCGAATCCCGTGATCAGCAGCGAGGTCGGATAGAAGGCGTCGAGGTCCGGTGTTTTGTCGGGCCAGCCGAGGGCCGACATGGGCAGCAGGCCAGAGGAGAACCAGGTATCCAGCACGTCCTGGTCCTGCTCCAGGCGCGAGCCGCCGCACTTCTCGCACTTGGCTGGCGTCTCGCGGGCCACGATGACGTTGCGGCAGGCCGGGCAGTGCCACGCCGGGATGCGGTGCCCCCACCAGAGCTGGCGCGAGATGCACCAGTCGTAGATGTTGCGCATCCAGTTCAGGTACACCGCCTTGTAGTTCTCGGGAACGAAGCGGACCTGTGAGTCCTCACCCTCGACCACTGCGATCGCCTTCTTCGCGAGTGGCTCGATCTTCACGAACCACTGGGTGGAGAGGCGTGGCTCGACAATGGTCTTGCAGCGGTCGCACTTGCCCAGGGGCACGAGATAATCCTTGGTGCGGACGAGCAGGCCCTGCTGCTCTAGGTCGTGGATGATGCGCCGACGCGCCTCGAAGCGGTCGAGCCCGGCGTATGGCCCGGCGTTCTCATTCATGTGCGCCGTCTCATCCATGACGTCGACCTGCGGCAGCATGTGCCGCAGCCCGGCCTCGAAGTCGTTGGGATCATGTGCCGGCGTGACCTTCACCGCGCCGGTACCGAACTCGGGCTTGGCGAGGTCGTCGGTGATGATGGGAATCCCGCGGTTCATGAGCGGCAGGCGGACGGTCTTGCCGTGCAGATGCTGGTAGCGCGGGTCCTTTTCGTTCACCGCAACCGCGGTGTCGCCCAGCATGGTCTCCGGCCGGGTGGTGGCCACGACGACCGATTCGCCCCCCCCGACGACCGGGTAGCGGATCTCATAGAGCTTGCCCTGGGTTTCTTCGTGCACGACCTCGAGGTCACTGATGGCGGTCATGCAGCGCGGGCACCAGTTGACGATGTACTTGCCGCGGTAGATCAGGCCTTCTTCGTAGAGGCGTACGAACGCTTCCCGGACGGCGCGGGTGAGGCGGTCGTCCATGGTGAAGTATTCGCGGCTCCAGTCCACGGAGGTGCCCAGGCGTTTCATCTGGCCGAGGATGGCGCCCCCGTAGTGCTCGCGCCACTGCCAGACGCGCTCGATGAACTTCCCGCGACCCATCTCGCGGCGTTTCACGCCCTCGCTGGCGAGCTGGCGTTCGACCAGCATCTGGGTGGCGATGCCGGCATGATCGGTGCCCGGCAGCCACAGGGCCTGGTAGCCGCGCATGCGCTGCCAGCGCACCGTGATGTCGCTCTCGGTGTGTTCCAGCATGTGTCCCATGTGGAGGAAGCCGGTGACGTTGGGCGGCGGAAGAAGCAGAGTGAAAACCCGCGGCGCCTGGCCCGACGTCGCACCGGGGAGGGCGGCATGGAAGAGCTTTTCGTTCACCCAGTACTCCGCCCAGCGCGCCTCGATGGCGCCCGGGTCGTACGCTTTGGGTAAATCGTGTGGCATGCAATGGGATCCGCGTGCTCTGAGGTAATCCTCGATATTACCAAACCGGCCGCCAGCCACCGGCCATCGGCCGTCACACAAAAAAATAAAGGGCGCGATGGCACGCGCCCTGCTGGCTGATCGCCGATAGCTACTTCTTCATCATCGCTTCCAGTTCCCTGGCGATTTCGGCGGCGAGATCGGGCTTCATGCGCTCCACCACACGATGCACGATGTCGGCGATGACATTCGGGGCGAGTGCCTGAGTGAGCTCGCCCGGCGGGGGAGCGACGGCGGCGGCGACCTGGGGCTCGACGGAAGCACCGACTGCGGCGGCCATGGCTGCGGCGAGCGCGTGGTCGGGCACGTTTTCCTGGACTGGCTCAGGCGGCGGGGGCGCGACGGGCGCCGGCTCGGCCGCTGCTTCCACGTGTGGTGTGGTATCCAGCGGGAGGTTTTCGACCGCTTTTTGCATTTGCGCGATCAGGGCAGCCGTGTCCCGGCCCATGGCCTCGGCTTCGGCAGCAGGTGCGGGGGCCATCGCGGACTCCGATTCGGCGACCGGCGCAGGAGGCTCTTCGTAGCCTGCCATAGCAGCAGCCACGCGCGCCTCGAAGTCGGCGTCGACGGAGACAGAGGCAGCCGCTTCCGCCTCTTCCACGGGAGCTTCTGCGGCCGGAGCCTGGCTGTCGGCATACAGCCCGGGCATCTCCGACGCTAGCCCGACAGGAATGGGCTCGGCGCCCTCTACCCCAAATTTGGTGGCGAACTTGGAGAGCTCGTCGCTGTCGGTGACCAGGCTGGGGTCGCGGCCGGAAGAGACGGAAACCGCTTCCTGGCTGACGGTGGGCTCGAAGCCCGGCGCAGGCGCGTGCTCGACCTCGACGGGTTGCGGCGCGGAGGTAAATTCGATCTCGTGCGGGGCAGCGGCCGGAGCTACTTCTTCTACGATGGAAGCGGTGGCCGCGGCCTCTGCCTGCAGAGGAGCGGGCATTTCGGCGGTGGTGCGCGCCGCCGGCGTGTGTGCTACCACTTGCGCTGGGGGCGTGATGGCAGCAGTAGTGCGCACGGCGGGAGGCGGCTCAATGGGCTGCGTATCGGATGGAGCAACCGTAGCCGCCTCCGGTCCCTCCAGAGATTCCATGCCGAAAGCGGGCTCAGCCCCCATTGCCTCGGGCACGGCGGTCTTCTCGGTGGGACGAACTTCTTCTTCTTCGACGGGCGTCTCCGGAGCCGAAACCTTCCACTCCTCGTAAGAGGCGTCCTGGAATTCTTCGACGGGAATCTTGACCGTGGCTTCTTGTTCGGGAGCGGCTCGCGCCACGGGGGCGGCGAGCTTTCCCTCGATCCTCTTGACCGCAGCGAGAAGTTCCGAAGCCTCAAATGGTTTCACGATCAGGCCGTCGGCGCCCGCGCGAGTGCCCTCTTCCGGCTTAAAGGGCTCCATCTTTCCCACCGTAAGCAGGACCGGGAGGTGCGCGGTCTCCTGGGCCTTCTTGACGCGCTCGCACACCTCCACGCCACTGTAGCCGGGCATGAAGACATCGAGCACGGCCAGATCGGGCTTGCATTCAGCGATCTTCTTGACCGCTTGGGCGCCGTTGCTGACGGCGACCACCTCGTAGCCAGCTTCGGTGAGGATCTTCTTGCCCAGGTTTTGGGCCGTCATACTGTCATCGGCGAGTAGGATCTTTAGCGCCACGGGGATTCCTTGACCGGGGAGAGGTGCGGAACAAAAGTTACTGTTAGTGGATAGGTAAAGTCAATCAAAAGTGCGGGTTGGCGTGCTCGGCAAGTTCCCGGAAGGGACGCGCCGGACGGCCCCGAATCCGCCCGGCGGGCCGCTTCAGAAGGGGATGAGCTTGCGTAATCCTTTCTTGCTCTTCTTCTTACTCGAGGATTCGTTCTTATCCTTGTCCTTGGCGTCCTTGTCCTTGCTCGAATCCTGCGGCGCCGATGCCGTGGAGGAAGAATCCGTACCGGAAGCGGCGTCGTTCACCTGTCTCGGGGGAGGCGCCGCCTCGTTGACTTGGGGGGGAGGAGGCGGCGGAGGCTGGGAAACGGCTCCGGCATCGGTGCGCGGCGCTGGCTCGTTTGGACCTGGCGCCGCAGTGGAATCGGTCCCGACCGCCACTGCGTGGGACCCGCCTTCCGTGGGCTTGCGATACCCCTCCACCATCAAGTCGTTGATATTGCGAGCGACATCCGGTGCGCTGGTCTGCTTCGGATCGACCAGGGTCGGCTCGCCTACCTTGGTGGCGAGCGAAACATCAGGCGGACGGTGGAGATTGCTCATCAACCTGCCGAAGCGGCCGGTCTGCGTTCGGCTCTCCTCCTCCGCCTTGTTCTGCGCGATGGCCTCAGGCGTGGGCGTGGGCACGGACACGTGCATGGCTTCGAGGCGCCGCTTGGCATCCTCGGCGCGCGCCGTTATCGGGTAGCGGGTGATGATGCGCGAGTACGCCTCCTGGGCCTTCTTCGTGAAGTCCTGGATTACGAGGCCCTTGGCGGCCTCGGGGAGCCTTAGCCCGCGTGAAGCCTCCGCCTGAAACTCGTAGATCTGTCCCAGGGTGTACAGAGCGTCTTCGGCGCCGCTGTACAGAGGATAAGTGTCCGTGAGCGACTTGAGACGCGCGATGGCGGCGGAATGATTCATCCGCATGTAGTAGAAGCGCCCGATGCGGTATTCGCGGTCGGCGAGCACTTCCTGGACTTCGAGCAGGCGCTGCTTGGCTTCCGGCACGAGCTTGCTGTCGGGGAATTGAAGCAGGAGTTGCTTGTACTCGTCTTCGGCGCGTTTGGCGTGGGTGAAGTCGCGGTCCGCCTTCTCCATCTGTTTGTAGTGGATATTGGCCACTTTGAGTTGGGCCTCGGCGGCTTCCGGCATGTTGGGGAAGAAGGTGATGAAGTCCTTGTACTCGATCTCGGCCTGGGCCAGGCCGGCGGTGCCGCCCTCGTTGTACCAGCTGTCGCCGATGGCCAGCTTGGCGCGGGCGACGTACTCCGAGTCGGGATAGGTGTTGATCAGCGTCTGCAGGGTCATGCGCGCCACATCGTACTTGTGCTCGTTGAGGGTCTGCATGGCGCGATCGAAAAGTACCTTATCGGGCTGCTTGGAATCGACGTTGGCGATGGGGTTTTGGACCTTGCTCTTGTGGCAGCCGGCCAGTGCGATGGCCAACAGGAGCAAAGGAAGCGCGAGAACAAGACGTTTCAGCATGACCCTACCTCGGAATCCTAGACACGTTGGAGCGTAGCCTCAGTGGCGGCCTTCAGCAACCGGCGCGCATTCTCAGTGGCATTCCCTTTGCCGAAGACGGCATTGCCGGCGACCAGGACCTCGGCCCCGGCGCGCACAACATCAGCGATCGTATCCAACCCGATGCCGCCATCGACCTCGATGCGGAAGTTCGCTCCCCGGGCGTTGCGCATGGTGACCAGCTTGCGGATCTTCTCGAGCGATCCGGGGATGAATTTCTGCCCTCCGAATCCGGGGTTCACCGACATGACGAGGACGAAGTCCACCATGTCGAGGACCTCGCCGAGCGTCTGCACCGGTGTCGCCGGGTTGATCACGACGCCAACCCGAGCACCGCGCACGCGGATCAGATCGAGCGTGCGGTGCAGGTGCCGGCATGCCTCCTGGTGGACCGAGATCCAGTCGGCGCCTGCATCCACAAACCCCGGAATAAAGAGATCCGGGTTCTCGATCATCAGGTGAACGTCGAGCGGGACATCGGTCACCTTGCGGAGCGAGGCCACGACTGGGGGGCCGATGGTGATGTTGGGCACGAAGTGGCCGTCCATCACATCCACGTGCAGCAGGGTGGCGCCACCCTGCACCGCAGCCTGGGCTTCCTCGCCCAAGCGCGCAAAATCGGCGGAAAGTATCGAAGGCGCTAGCTCAACCAAATCGGGGCTTCTCGCAAACAGACGTGCCCAAATTGTAACAGTAGAGCGCAGCGGTTGCGAGTCGGAGCGCGCAATTATCAGCCAGACGAAGGCCCCGCATTTCCTTCGTAACCTCATCCAGACATTTTCCCGCCCAGCGGCTTCTGTTCCGCGATAACATTCGGCACACTCCGCCCCGGAACGAAGCACATGAAGTATTGCGAGACTTGCAACGCGACGTATCCCACCGGCTTCAACACGTGTCCCAAGGACCAGACGGTGCTGCGGGTCGCGTCGGACCTGATGCCCGGGCTGACGATACGCGACAAGTACCAGATCATGGAGAAGATCGGCGCGGGCGGCATGGCCACCGTCTACCGGGTAAAGCACCTGGCCTTCAACGAGGAGCGGGCCATCAAGGTCGTCAGCAGCAAGCTGATGGACGACCCGAACTTCATCAAGCGGTTCCGTACCGAGGCGGTGGTCACGCGCAAGCTGCAACACCCGAACGCGGTGCGGGTGGACGATCTGGACACCACCGAAGATGGCCGGCTGTTCATGGTCATGGAATACGTGAGGGGACGCGACCTGCGGTCGGTGATCCAAAGTTCCGGGCCGCTGCCGCTCGATCGCACGCTGCACGTCACCTGGCAGGTGGCGTCGGCGCTGGCGACGGCGCACCAGATGGGCATCACGCACCGAGACATCAAGCCGGACAACATCCTGTTGGTCTCGCAGGCAGGCAAGGACCTGGTGAAAGTCCTGGATTTCGGTATCGCCAAGGTAAGGGAAGGGGCGATGGACGTGGGCGGCGGATATACGGCGACGCAAACGGGGATGGTGGTCGGGACGCCTCAATACATCTCGCCGGAGCAGGCCATGGGCCGGAGCGGCGACCAGATCGATGGCCGCGCCGACCTCTACTCGCTGGGTGTGGTGATCTACGAAATGCTGACCGGCAAGCAGCCCTTCGAGTCCGATACGGCGATGGGACTGCTGATGCACCACCTGCAGACCGTGCCGCCGCCGCCGCATCTGCTGCGTCCGGACCTCAACATCCCACCCGCGATCTCAAAGGTGCTGATGAAGGCGCTGGAGAAGGATCCAGCGGAGCGGTTTCAGAACGCGAACGAGATGCTGGAGGCGCTGGCGGCGGCGAAGAAACAGGCGGTCGCGCAGACCGGCATCGCCACGAAAGTGATAACGCCGACGGTCATGGCGGCGACAAGCATTCCGGTTCCGGACAGCACGGCCACAATGCCGATGAGCGCCACTTCGACGCCGACATATACGCCGACGGTCGCGGCGGCGGTGCTTTCGCCCACGGCGGCGGCGCCGAAATACGCGCCAGTTCCGGTGGACGAGACGGTTGCGATCGCCCCGCCACGAAAGACACCGGCTCCCGCACCGCGAGTAGCGCCGAGGGCGGCGCCGCCGGCAGCGGACGGGCGGCGCTGGCTGGTTCCGCTGGTGGTCGCCGTCCTGGTGGCGGGTGGGCTGGCCGTAGTCGCCCACCAGCGGCAGAAGGCGTCTGCCGCGGCCCCTGCGCCGGTGGTCCAGCAGGTGGTCAATCCTGCCGAACCCGCACCCGAGCCGACGCCAGCGGTCCAGCAGACTGCGGCGCCGGCGCAGCAGAATGCAGCCGCAAACCCGGACAAGCCACGGCGTCCAGCGCACGAGAAACCCGCGTCCGAGGCAGCGTCAAAGCGGGAGCAGCACACGTCTGCTCCGGACAGGCCATCGATGGATGCGAGCGCAACGGCGCCCGCGCCGCAGCAGCAGAGGATGGATCCGGGAGTGAATCGTCTGCTGACGATCGGGAAGCAGCAGTACGACAACGGCAAGTATGGCCAGGCGATGGCCACTTTCCGCTCTGCGCTGGAGCTGGATCCGAACAATGAGTGGGCCAAGCGCGGTATCGAGGCCTGCAAGCGAGCAAGGCAGCAGCAGTCGGAGCAGATCCTGCAGAGCGACCAGGCGCAGAGCCAACAAAGCGATCAACAAGGGAACCAGAACGTTCCCCGCTGGCGGCGCAGACGCGAGTGATGGGCTCCGACGAGTATCCAGCACCGCAGATAGCGGCTACTTCGCTGACTCAGCCCACGCAGATCGCGGTGGCGACGGCGCACCTCCCGGCTCCGGCGAAGACGTCGCCTGCCGGGCTTTGGGTGTTGGTCGGTGTGGCGGTGGTGATAGCGCTGGTGGGGGGCTACTTCGTTGTGGGCAGGCGCGCACCACAGGGCAGCTCGAACGCGGGAGGTGCTCCAGCTCCGATGGAAGCGGCCCGCCCGGCGCCACAACCATCGACACCAAAGGTCGAGACGCCAGCCGTAGCGCCGTCGGAGGCGCAACCCGACACTCACAAAGCTCCGCATGACCGTCGCGTGCGGGAGCTGGTCGCCACCGGTCGACGGCATCTGGACAGTGGCGAGTACGACCTCGCGATCCGCGATCTGCGCGAGGCGCTGGGACTCGAGCCGGGCGACGCGGCAGCACAGGCACAGTTGAAGCGTGCGGAACAGGCCAAGCGCACCGAGGATCAAGTGCTGGGGCGGAAACATTAGCCGCCTGCGCAGAACTTTTCTTGAAGAGATGCGTTACCATCTCCGGAACAGCCTTCCGGGCAAAGCCATGAAAATGCAGCGTACGATCGCGATCGCGTTCCTTCTTGCGGCGCTGAGCGCAGCCGCGCAGGACCAATCTTCCAACCAGCAGCCGAACCGACCGGGAGGGCGCGGGGGCATGCACGCGATGGGGAACCCGCCAAAGGCGGTGACCCATAACGGACATCCCGCGCTCGAGTACGGGGGCAATCAAGGCTGGGGCGTCTACATCGAGTATTTCACCCGGCAGGGTGAGCCTGCCCTGGGCTTCAGCATGGCCCAGGAGCAGTGCCAGGGGCACGTGTACGTCACGCGGACACGGATCAGCGGGGATTTTCACGGCACGTCCTGCGAGAGCTTCGATGTGGCACGCAATGGAGCCACCGCTGAAAAACTGCCAGGGAAGGTGGTGCTGACTGCCGGCTCGTCGACATACGCGCTGGAACCGCTGACGGAGCGGGGAGACGAGCGGCGCGCCGTGCTCCGGATGGGAGCGAGTGCCGAATTCCTGGTGCGGTCCGTCAAGAATTTCGACAAGGTGCTGGCGAACGTGCACCGGTTGGGAACCGAGGCCCAGGCACAGGCCTCCGGGCAAAGCGCCCAGCAAGCGCCGACGGACAGCTCAAAACCACAACCCGCGCGTGATCTGCGGGGGAGCATTACGATCACCAGCGACCCAGGAGACGTGCAGGTATACATCAACGACGAGCCGCGGGGGATGACCAGCGCCGAGGGGCGCGAGGTGCTGCGACTGCCGGCGGGCACCTACAAGCTGCGCATCAGTCTCCCCGGTTTCAAAGATTTCCAGCAGGAGGTCCGCCTGGTTTCGGGCAAGAACCTGGAAGTGACGGCCAAACTGGAGACGGCCGGGCCGCCGCCATTCACCGCCGGCGATGTGGCCGAGATGCTGCAGGGAAAGATGTCGCCCAAGCGGGTGGCGTCGCTGGTGCAGGAACGAGGCGTGGACTTCGAACTCAACCCCGACCTGGAGAAACGCCTTCGCGGCCTGGGGGCCTCCGGCGACCTGCTGCTGGCCATCGCCACCAATAAGAAGAAGTAGCCGCACCAACTGCTTCCGCTGCGGTAGGATTCTGCCGTGAACCTGGTTGAAGTGCGCGCACTGGTGAAGGTGTTCCCGCTGAGCGAATCCGCGTTCGGCGGGGGCGCGAAAGGCGAGGTGCGCGCGGTGGACGGCGTGTCTCTGGACATCGAGCCGGGCGAGATACTGGGGCTGGTTGGAGAATCGGGCTGCGGCAAGAGCACGCTGGGACGGCTGATGCTGCGCCTGATCGAGCCGACCTCGGGCTGGGTCGGATTCGACGGCCGGGATGTGACGGTGGCGTCGGGGGCGGAGCTGCGGGCGCTCCGGCGGGAGATGCAGATCATCTTCCAGGATCCCTTCGGCTCGCTTGACCCGCGCATGAACATCGAAGAGATCGTGACCGAGCCGGTAGTGATCCACGACGGCTTGTCGCCGTCGGCGCAGCGCAGCCGGGCGTCGGAGTTGATGCGCGCCGTGGGGCTGGACGAGTCGGCGCTGGGGCGCTACCCGCACGAGTTCTCGGGCGGGCAAAGACAGCGGATCGGGATCGCGCGGGCGCTGGCGGTGCGGCCCAGGTTCATCGTGGCCGACGAGCCGGTGTCGGCGCTGGACGTGAGCGTGGGCGCGCAGATCCTGAACCTGATGAAGCGATTGCAGAATGAGTTCGGGCTCACCTACCTGTTCATCTCGCATTCCATGCCGCTGGTGCGCTACATCTCGACCCGGATCGCAGTGATGAACCAGGGGAAGATCGTCGAAGTCGGCACGGCCGAGCAGATCACGACCCTCCCGCGGCACCCCTACACGCGGACCCTGCTGGAGTCGGTCCCGGAGGTCGGAGTCGCGCCGTCGGCATCGTCCATCGTGGACCACTAGGCGGATCGCTCATCGGCCTCTTGTGATTCAGGCCCATCCCATGACCGTTCGGCCCCGGATAATCGCCGTTCGCCGTTGGCAGATTCCTGCATCCTGAGAGGGGGGTGTGTAATCCCTTAGTTAACCATGCCAAGTGCAGGGGTGGTATTCCGCCGCCGGTTGAACGCCGTGTCGCGGCGCGCGCGCGAACTGAAAATGATCGCCAAGGCACTGTGGTCCACGGACCACCCGGTGCTGGCGCATGTCATCCCCATGCGGAGGTGCAATCTCTCCTGTGCCTACTGCAACGAGTACGACGACGTCTCCAAACCGGTCCCGCTGGAGACCATGCACGAGCGTCTGGATCGGCTGGCGGCGCTGGGAACGACCATCATCACCATCTCCGGCGGTGAGCCGCTGCTGCACCCCGACTTGGACGCAGTCATCGCCTACATCCGGAAGAAGGAGATGATCGCCGGCCTGATCACCAACGGCTACCTGCTGACGGCGGAACGCATCCAGCGGCTGAACCGCGCCGGGCTGGAGCACCTGCAGATCTCCATCGACAACGTCCAGCCGGACGACATCTCGAAGAAAAGCCTGAAGGTTCTCGACAAGAAGCTGGAGCTTCTGGCGGAGCACGCCGAGTTCCACGTGAACATCAATTCCGTGGTGGGGGGAGGGATCCGCGACCCGCACGACGCGCTGACCGTCGGCCGGCGCGCGCTGGAGCTCGGATTCACCTCGACCGTGGGCATCATCCACAACGGCGACGGGCAGTTGCTTCCCCTGGAAGACGAAGAGCGCAAGGTTTACGGCGAGATGTGGGCGATGGAGAAGGCCAGCTACGCGCGCGTCAACTATTTCCAGGACAACATCGCGCACGGCCGGCCGAACAACTGGCGCTGCCGTGCCGGAGCCCGCTACCTCTACATCTGCGAGAACGGCCTGGTGCACTACTGCTCGCAGCAGCGCGGATATCCGGCCAAGCCGCTGGCCGAGTACACGCGGGCGGACATCCGGCGCGAGTATGCGACCGAGAAATCCTGCGCCCCGCACTGCACGGTCTCGTGCGTGCACCAGATCTCCTACCTGGACTTCTGGCGCGACCCGCAGAACCGACCCGCCACCCAACCCGAGGGCGGGCTGGTGCAGATCGGCGACTAAGCAAGCAGCTTCCGTTCGCCCGGCTGAGGCCGGGCTTTTCCTTGTTACGCCCTCGGCCCGGCTGAAGCCGTGCCCTTTCCGGTTCAGTTCGCGGCGTCGATGCAGAAGACCTTCGAAAATTACTGCGCGGCGGCGACGGGTCGCGCGATGACCGCGCGTTTCAAGGCGGCGCGGGCCAGCAAGCGCGTGGAATCGAGCGTAGGCAGGGGCGAGTTGGCGTCGTTGACCAGCAGGGGGATCTCGGTGCATCCGAGCACGACGGCGTCGCAGCCCTCGCGCTTCATGCGCTCGATCACCTGCTGGAAGTAGGCCAGGGAGGAGTGGGTGAAAACGCCGTGCACCAGCTCGTCGAAGATGATGTCGTTTATCTTCTCCCGCTCGTCCTTCTCCGGCCGGAGGTAGGCGATGCCCGCAGCTTCGAGTTTCTCCGGATAAACGCTGCTTCTTACCAGGTACCTGGTCCCGGTGATGCCGACCTTGCGGAAGCCGCGCCGTTTGGCCTCTTCCGCCACTTCTTCCGCGATGTGCAGCCAGGGCAGCGGCGACTTGGGCGTGACCATTCGCATCGCCTGGTGGATGGTATTGTCGGGGCAGATGAGGAAGTCCGCGCCGGCCTTTTGCAGTTTGTGGGCCGAAGAAAGCATCAGGCCGGCCACACCGCCCCAATTGTCGTCTTCCGCAAACCGCATGTACTCACCAAGACAATGCGTATGCATCGAGATCTCGGGATGGAAGTGGCGTCCGAGGACGTCCTGCGCCTCTTCGCAGATGGTGCGGTAACACAGGGCCGCGCCTTCGGCGCTACAGGCCACGATCCCGATGTGCTGCGTCATTGCCGGCCGGACCATCACTTCACCTCCGCTGCCGCCTTGGCCGCATCCTGCGTCATGCGGTCGAGGTCCCTCTGATCGTAGAAATGCCCGTTGTAGACGACCGCGGAGATCTTGCGGACGTTGCGGATGTCTTCGAGCGGATTGCCGTCGAGGAACACGATGTCGGCAATTCTACCCTGCGCGATGGCGCCGTACTCGCGCTGGCGGTTCACGGCGATAGCGGCCTCGATGGTCGCGCCGCGCAGCGCCGTGAGCGGAGACAGGCCGTTCTCCACCAGGAGTTGCAGCTCATCGAGGAGGTCGGAGCCGGGGAAGGCGTAGGGGCCGTTGTCGGTGCCGGCCAGGAAATGGACGTAATCACGGCGCATGGGGCCGAGCAGCTCCCGGTTCTTGCGAAAAAACGCCTTCCAGCTTGCAAGATTTGCCGCCGAGCGGCCCTTGAGAAAGTCGTCCCGCTGCCGTTTCCACTTGTCGCGTAGGAACGCCGGAACGAAACGCATCCGGGGATCGCGCTCCCATTCGTTGGTGTCCGCCTGCTCGAAGAAGCGCAGCTGGACGAGAGTCGGGGTCTGCCAGTTGCGGTTGGAGAGAAGCCGCTGGAAAAGGTCGTCGGCTCTGGCCGGGCTGAAAGTGCGCAGGATGCGCTCGCGCTGCGCCTGGCCGAAGGCGTTCCGCTGGGCCGGAGTGAGACCGGTGCGGAGGCCGAACTCTTCGTCGGCGGCCATGATCTGGCGCTCTTCCGTGGAACAGCCACGCAGGATGGTGAGCATGTGCTCCATGGTGCGCTGGCCGGCTTCCGAACCCTCGGCGGCGGTCACGGCATCGGGCACGTGGCCAACGAACATAAGGCCTTGCTTCTTCGCCTCGTCGGCGACCGCAAAATATGGAGCGCGCGGCAGCAGGCTCTGCACCTTGATGAAATCCGCGCCTTGCTGTTTGAGCAAGCGAACGGCAGCCCGAGCGTCGTCTTCGGTGGTGACGGCCAGGGAATCGGAATAAGCGGGCTGCGGCCCGTCGATCATGGGGCCGGAGAACATGATGCGAGGGCCGAGAAGCGCCCCGGAAGCGATGCGGTCGCGCAGGGACTTCAGCCGGGTCAGGTTGCCGCCCATGTCGCGCACGCCAGAGACGCCGTTGGCGATCATGAGCGGCATCAGGACGTGCTCGGTGTATTCCGCCGGGAGATCCTGCACCAGGTGCACGTGCATGTTCCACAGCCCCGGGATGACGTAGCGCTCGCCGCCGTTGACGACCTTGAGGCGCTCACCGTGCTCCAGAAACGCGTGCTTCGCCACCCACTGGATGCGGTTGCCGCGGATGTAGATGGTGGAGTTGCGCCAGATACTGCCGTCGGTGACGTCGACGATGTTGACGTTGGTGATGGCGAGCGGGCGCTCTCGCGGCCCGTCCGCAGCGACTGCGCAAACGATCGGCACGAGACATAGCGCGAAGATGAGGGCCCGCCGCAGCGCAGTCATGGGATCCGGGTGGGACGCCCCGGGACGGGCGCCATAGCATCCAGGCTGTTGAGGAACCACAACTTCTTTTCCGGGGGAAGAAAAGCCGCCTCGAAAGAATTGCGCGCCAACTCGCGCACGTGCTCGTCAGTGAAGCCGAAGGAATCTTGCGCCAGCTGGTACTCGTGCGACAGGGAAGTGCGGAACATCGCCGGGTCGTCGGTGTTCAGCGTGACCATGGCGCCGAGGTCGAAATACCTCTTCACCGGATGGTCCTGCAGGCGGGCGCAGCACGCCGTGCGCAGGTTGCTGGAGATGCAGATCTCCAGGGGGATCTGGCGCTCGACCAGCACGGCCATCAGCTCGCGGTCCTGGCCGGCGGAGAGGGCGTGGCCGAGGCGCTCGCTCTTGAGGTTCAGGGCGCCCCAGATGGATTCGGGGCCCGCGGTCTCGCCGGCATGACAGGTGAGATGCAGGCCGTTGTCGGCGGCGTACGCGTACACGTCGCGAAACAGTTCGGGGCCGGCGCGGCGCTCATCACCGCCGATCCCGATCCCCACCACGTTGCGGTCGCGGTACTGCACCGCCTGGTCCACAACCCGCCGGGCGCGGTCGGGGCCGAACTGGCGGACCGCGTCGAAGATCCAGAGCACGGACACACCGAAGTCGCGTTCGCCGCGCTGGCGGGCGCGCTCCAGCGCCTCAAAGATCGGCGCGAAATCCCGCTTGTACCAGAGCACGACGCCCACCGAAACGTACACCTCGGCGTGAGGTACGTTCTCCGACCGCAGCCGCTCCATGAGGCGATAGGTGATGAGCTCGTAATCCTCGGGCGTGGTCAGTTGTTCGGCGACGGCCTTGAAGGCCAGCAGGAACGCGGCGAAATCCGGGTAGTTGTAGAGCTGCTCCGCCTCCTCGAGCGTGTACTGCGGCCCGCTGTGCCGCCGGCTCAGTTCCACCAGGGTGGCCGGCTCGACGGAACCTTCGAGATGGAGATGCAGCTCGGCCTTGGGAAGCGACCGGATGAATTGGCTCGGCGGCTTCATGCTCCGCCTGGAGAGGCCTTGGCGAATTCGCTGTGCCGCCGGCCATAGAGGATGTAGATCACCAGACCGATCGCCATCCAGACGAAGAAGCGGATCCACGTGATCACAGTCAGGCCGGTCATCAGGCCGCCGCAGAGGATCACCGCCAGCAGCGGGAACCAGGGCACGAAGGGGACACGGAACGCGCGCGGACGGTCCGGCTGCGAGCGGCGCAGGAAGATCACGCCCAGCGATACCAGCACGAAGGCGAACAGCGTTCCAATGTTGGAAAGATCGGCGGCGTCTCCGATATCGACCAGCCCGGCCGGGATGCCGACGGCAAAGCCGGCGATCCAGGTGGACCAATGGGGCGTCTTGAAGCGCTGATGTACAGCGGAAAAGAGCTTGGGCAACAGGCCGTCGCGGGACATGGCGAACCAGATCCGGGTCTGGCCATATTGGAAGACCAGCAGCGAAGAGAGCATGCCCGTGAGCGCGCCGATCACGATCACGGAGCGGAAGATCGGTCTGGCGCCGAGTTGTTGCAGCGCGTAGGCGACCGGAGCCTCGGCGGCGGCGCCGGAAACGAAGGTGCTGTACTTCATCATGCCCAGCAGCACCAGCGCGACCCCCATGTAGAGGATCGTGCACACGATCAGGGAAGTGATGATGCCGAAAGGGATGTCCTTCTGAGGGTTCTGGGCCTCCTCGGCCGCCGTAGAAACCGAATCGAAGCCGATGTAGGTGAAGAAAATGATGGCGCCACCGGTAACGACGCCGGCAAAACCAGAAGGCGCGAAGGGCTTCCAGTTGCCGGGATTCACCAGCATGCCACCGACGACCAGGAAGGTCATGATGGCGGCGATTTTGATCGCCACCATGAAATTGTTGGTCTCGGCGGATTCGCGCACGCCGCGCACCAGCAGCACAGTGAGGACGAATACCACCAGGAAGGCGGGCAGGTTGAAATACGCGCCCGTCCAGTGGCCTCCAGCCCACACGGAGGTGGACCAGTGTTCCGGGATGACTAGCCCGAACTGTTCCAACTGCGCTTTCAGGTATCCGCTGAAGCCGACCGCGACCGCGACATTGCTTACGGCGTACTCCAGGATCAGGTCCCAGCCGATGATCCAGGCGAAGATCTCGCCCAGGGTGGCATACGAGTAGGTATAGGCGCTGCCGGCGATGGGGATCATGGAGGCCAGCTCTGCGTAGCAGAGTCCGGCAAAGCTGCACGCGATGGCTACCAGCGCGAACGAGATTGCGATCGCCGGGCCTGCCGGCGGGCGGCCGTGCATCAGCGCACCGGCGAAACTCCCGTGCTGCACCAAGTTCAGGAAAAGGTCGAGCACCTGTGCGTGCAGGATGGAAGGGACTTCGAAGTGCTCGCCCGCAGCCGCCGTGCCGGTCAGAACGAAGATGCCGGAGCCGATGATGGCGCCGATGCCGAGCGCGGTGAGGCTCCACGGTCCAAGCGTTTTCTTGAGCCGATGTTCGGGCTCCTCCGACTCCGAGATCAGCTTGTCAATGGACTTGGTGGCGAGTAATTGGTTGGCCAGAACGAGCTCCTGGAATGAATTGGGCGATTGGATGACTGCGGGATCGGGCAAGCGGACAGCAGACCGCCCGCCCGATCCCCAGATCCTCGATTACGTGCGCTTCGACTGGCCGCGAACCATCTTCTTGACTTTTCTCTTCTTCGATCCGCGCGCATACTCACGCGGCTTCTTGGGCGCCTGCTTCTTGCGCGCAGCGCGCTTGGCTTTCTTGCGTTCTTCCCTGCTCAGCTTCGTGGTGTTTGCCATTAGTCCTCTCTGACAGATTTCAACTCGAAACTAGCCTTTCTTTCCCTTGAACCACTTGATCTCGTTCGCCTTCTGCTCCTTCATGCGCTTGGCGACTTCCTGCGCGACCCAGAGCGACGAATCGCCCTTGCGGTCTGATTTGGGGTCGTTCACGCTCAAGCCCCAGATCTCCTTATTGTCGGGGCTCATGATGCGGAGATTGGCCGCGGCGCCCGACTTATCGCTGAAGTTCTTGTAGGAGAACGTGCCCTTGACGATGCCGTCGGAGCCGTCCGCCTCATCCCAGGCGGTGAATCCGTTCTTGCCCAATTCAATGGCCAACTGGAAGCGGAAGCGCTCCGCGTCATCGTTGTTGCCCAGCTTGTCGATCCAGACCCTCTGCACCGTCGTCATGTTGGGCCAGCGATACTGCGCCAAGCCCGTGGCGACCGCGACCAGTGCGACGAACCCCGCTAGTACCCCCAGTTTCTTCATGGCAGGAATCTCCTTGTTCAGGCGCGCTCGAGCTGCGCGAACCTCTCTACCAGCTTCTTGAGCCCGAAGCGTGGAAATTGTACCGTAATCTTGGCGTCCTCACCTTCGCCCTCGCGTTTGTACACCGTCCCCTCGCCATATTTCGGGTGGCGCACCTTCATGCCGGGGCGGAAGCCGGTCTTGCCGGTGGGCGCGGGAATGGTTCCCTCGCTGCGCTCGGGATTTCGCGTGCGGGCTCCCGCTTCGCTCACGCCCGCAACACCGCTCAACTTCGGCCGGGTGAATTTCTTTCCTCGGGAGGCGAAGAATTCAGCGATGTTGTCGATGGAGTTGTAAGTCGGGCCGCCATAGGACGCGCGCTGTTTGCGCCCATTGCCGTGGCGTGGGCGCTGGTCGAAGTCGTCGTCGCTGCCCGCCTGGGAGTACTCGTAATCGCGCCGCTCGGCGGCTCTCGGTTGCGGAGAACCCAGGTCCTCCATCAGTTGCGGTGGGATCTCGTCCAGGAAGCGCGAGGGCACTGCGGCGTCGGGCAGGTCGGTGCCGTAGCGGCGGCGGAAGCGGGCGCGCGTGACCACCAGCGCGTCCATGGCGCGTGTCATGCCGACGTAGCAGAGGCGGCGCTCTTCCTCAAGCTGCGGCGGGTCCATCAGCGTGCGCGAGTGCGGGAACAGGCCTTCCTCCAGGCCGACGAGGAAGACAAGCGGGAATTCGAGGCCCTTGGCGGCGTGCAGGGTCATGAGCGTGATCTGCGCGCGCTCGTCGTAGTCGTCGGACTCGCTGACCAGGGCGGCGTGGTCGAGAAAGTCGGAGAGTGACTCGCCGCGGTCGCGCGAGTCCATGGCGGCGTTCACCAGTTCGCGCAGGTTGTCGATGCGCGCGAAGGAATCCGGCGTGGCCTCTTCTTCGAGCTGCTTGATGTAGCCGGTGCGGTCGATGAGAAACTTCAGGATCTCGGGAAGCGTGGCGGGGCCGCCGGGGGAGCGGAACCCCTCGACAGAGTCGCTGGTCGCTGGTTGCCGGTCGCTGGCTTCAGAGCCCGGCGCGAGCTTGTCGAAGAAATCCTCTGCGCTCTCTGCGTCCGCTGTTCCGGACGGCTGACCGCTGACGGCTGGGGGCTCCGCGACCTCCTCCGCGAGTTTCCCGCCGAAGGTCCCGGCGAGCATGGCGCGGGCGTCCTCGATGAGCTGGCGGAAACTTTGCAGCGCGGCGAGAGCGCGCGCGGGTAATAGCTGGCGCTGGATGGCTTCTCCGACGGCGCCCCAGAGCGAGAGTCCGGTCTCGAGCGCGATGCGCTCCAGTGTCTCGACCGTCGTTTTGCCGATGCCCCGAGCGGGCGTGTTGATGACGCGCAGCAGGGCGATGGAGTCGTCCACGTTCTGGAGCAGCTTGAGGTACGAGATCATGTCCTTGATCTCGGCGCGCTCGTAGAACGAGAAGCCGCCGACCACGTGGTACTTCATGCCGTAGCGGCGCATGGCCTCCTCCACCAGCCGCGATTGGAAGTTGGTGCGGTAGAGCACTGCCGCGCGCGGCTGCTCGACGCCCTCCTGATGGGCTCGCGCGACATACTTGGAGATCTGATCGGCTACGAACAGCGCCTCATTCTCACCGTCGGGAGCCTCGTAGAAGCCGAGTTTCGTACCACCCTGGCGCGACGTCCATAGGTTCTTGCCCTTGCGCTGGACGTTGTTCGCCACCACGGCCGAGGCCGCGGCCAGTATGTTCTGCGTGGAGCGGTAGTTCTGCTCCAGGCGGATGATCTTTGCTTCCGGGAAGTCCTGCTCGAACTCGAGGATGTTGCGGATGTCGGCGCCGCGCCAGGAGTAGATGGACTGGTCCTCGTCGCCGACGACGCAGACGTTGTGGTGCGAGCCGGCCAGCAGGCGCATGAGTTCGTACTGCGGGCGGTTGGTGTCCTGGTACTCGTCGATGAGGATGTACTCGAAGCGGCGGTTGTAGCGCTCACGCACCTCGGCGATATCTTTCAGCAGGCGGACGGCCTCGAGCAGCAGGTCGTCGAAGTCGAGTGCGTTGGCCTTGCGCAACTCCTGCTTGTAGATCTCGAAGACGTGGGCGACGCGCTCGGAGAGGGGATCTCGCGACTCGTGGAAGACCTGCTGCGGGTCCATCATATGGTTCTTGGCCCAGGAGATGCGCGCCAGGACGGCTTGCGGCTTGGTCTGTTTGTCGTCGAGGCCGAGGCGCCGCATGGCCGCCTTGACCACCTGCTGCTGGTCGGTCTCGTCGTAGATCGCAAAGTCCTTCCGGAATTCCTTCAGCGCCTCGATGTCGCGGCGCAGCACGCGCACGCAGAAAGAGTGAAACGTGGAGATCCAGGGCTGGCGGAGCAAAGAGCCTCCGGCCAGTTTCTCGACCCGTTCTGCCATCTCGGCCGCCGCCTTGTTGGTGAAGGTGACGGCAAGGATAGAGTCGGGCGAGACGCCCAGGTTCTCGACCAGGTGGGCGATGCGGTAGGTGATGACGCGCGTTTTCCCGCTGCCCGCGCCGGCGAGGATGAGCAACGGCCCGCGGACGCTCTCCACCGCCTTGCGCTGCTCAGGATTGAGTTGGTCGAGAAGATGCTGCACTGCGGCTACTGGACCTTCGCCGTGGGCTCGTGGCTGGCCGCGCGGACGGCCCTGCATTCGGCGCACGGGCAGATATGGCGGAAATAATCCCAGGAGTAGATTCCGTGCTCGTGCTTGTCATTCCAGAAGAAGCGGATCGCGTACTTGCCCATGCGTTCCACATCCACCGGTTTGGCCGCCGCCTTGAACATGGGCAGCGCGCCGGGAGCCGGTCTTGCGGACTCGCCTGGCTCACGCCCGGTCTTGTCGCGCTCCTCGTTGCACATGGCGCAGGGACAGGCGTCGCGCAGATACTGGAAGGTGTAGCTGCTGCGGTGTCCGTCCTTCCACTCGATCTCCATGCCCGTGCCGGTGGTCAAATTCACGGTCACGGACTTCGGCTCGGCCGGAGGCAGCGCAGGCATGGGCATGCATTCAGTATCGCATATCGGCAAGGGCCGATTTACGAGGGGCGACGTGCGCCGTCAATGTCCCGGCCGGTAGCTCAGGTACTTCTCGAGTGGGATCTCGAAGTACATCAGCTCCTGGCCTCTAGAGTCGTTGACCCCGGTGACGTACAGGTGTGCGCCGGCCATCGGGTTGGAGATCCCTTCGACATCGAAGAAGAGGAATCCGGCCTGGGTGGCATGCGGCTCGACGGCGCGCGCCAGGAAGCGCGAATTCTCGATCTCGTCCTCGGCCTCCTTGCTGACGCTGGGCTTTTGCTTGCGCGGGAGTGGAAGGGGGATGGTGCGAGGCGCGTCGGGGCGTTTGCCCTGCTTGCTGATGCGCCGGTAGATGTCGTCTGGAACAGCGGGCGCGATCTTCACCTTCCCCACCGTGATCAGCTCGACTCGCATGCCGGTGAGGACGATGGGAGAGTCGCCATCGTTGGAGACGATCAGCCGCACAGGCAGGAATCCAGCGCTGTTGTAAGGAACGCGCAAGATCCCGGCGGTCTTGTCGGGCAGGTCGTAGGGATCCACGGCGACGGTGACGTGCTCCATAGGATGTTCATCGCGCGCCGGATAGGTCTTGGCGTGGTACGCCTTGGGCGCGACGAAGCCTTTTTCGTCGGCAAGCAATGAGACGGCCAGCAGCAGCGATCCCATGAGCAGAGCGGACATGAGTGCGCGACGCATACTGTGATTATGGACGCTGGAGTGCGGTTTTCGCCAGCGCGCGGCCGTCTGTCTGGCTCGATGCCTTAGAATCCCTCCGATGCACCTTCTCTACAGCGCAGGCCTGTCGTTGGCCCTGTTCCTGACGCTGCCCTATTGGCTCGTGAAGATGCTCACCATGGCCAAGTACCGGGCGGGGCTGGCGGAGCGCCTGGGGCGCGTGCCAGAGCGCATCTTGCGCAAACCGGCAGAGGGTTGCATATGGGTGCACGCGGTGTCTGTGGGCGAGGTGCTCGCGATTGGCAGCCTGGTCGCGGAACTGACGGCGCGTCACCTCGAACGCCGTGTCCTGATCTCGACGACAACCCTCGCGGGACAAAAACTCGCCCGCGACCGGTATGGCGAGGAGAACGTTTTTTTCTTTCCGCTGGACTTCGGGTTTGCCGTGCGCGCCTACCTGGGGGCGTTACGGCCGTCGCTGATCGTGCTGGCCGAAACCGAGTTCTGGCCGAACTTCCTGCGCCTGGCGAAAGCAAGGGGGGCGCGCTTGGCCGTGGTGAACGCGCGCATCTCCGACCGCTCGTATCCGAGGTACGTGCGTCTGCGCTTCGCGTGGAAGAAGCTGCTGCGCAATGTGGACGTCTTTCTCACGCAGAGCGACCTGGACGCACAGCGGCTGGCCGAGATCGGCGCGCCGGAAGACCGCGTGCACGTCTCGGGGAACTTGAAATTCGAGGCACAGGAGTCCGCTGCAAAGCCGGTCGTCGAGACCTTGCGGCAGGCATTCGCCCGAGCGGCGGTGACGGAGGTCCTGGTGTGCGGCAGCACCGTCGAGGGCGAAGAACAACTGGTGCTGGAGGCATTCCGTTCCGCGCTCAAGTCGCACCCGCGCGCGGCGCTAGTGCTCGCGCCGCGGCATCCGGAGCGCTTTGACGCGGTCGCGAACCTTCTGATGGGCAGCAGCCTGAACTTCGTCCGCCGCTCCCGAATGATGGGCGACGAATCGTTCGCTGGTTCGGTCGTGTTGCTCGACACCATTGGCGAACTCGCCGGCGTCTATGCGCTGGCCACCGTGGCCTTCGTCGGCGGAAGCCTGGTGCCACGCGGAGGTCACAACATCCTGGAACCGGCGCAGCATGGCGTGCCGATCCTGGTGGGGCCTCATACCGAGAACTTCCGCGACATTCTCAACATCTTTCGCCGCGCCGACGCAGTGCTGGTGGCGACGCCGGAATCATTTGCCGTAGAACTGACGCGCCTGCTCGACGACCAGGGGCTGCGCGCAGGTCTTGGACGGCGTGCGGCGGAGGTCTTCCGCTCGCAGTCCGGCGCGACGCGACGCACCATGGAGGCGCTGGAACAGCTCCTACCGGAGACGGAAATGAGCGCCCGATGATGCTCTCCTCCCTCTATGGCGCCGTGGTCGGGGCGCGCAATGCGCTCTACGATCGCGGCTCGCTGCCTGCGCGTCGCCTCGCGAAGCCGGTGATCAGCGTGGGGAACATCTCGGTCGGCGGCTCAGGCAAGACCCCCTTCGTCATCGCCCTGGGCGAACTGCTGAAGACTCGCAGCATCGCTTTCGACGTGCTCTCGCGCGGCTACGGGCGCAGGAGCAAGGGTGTTCGCGTGGTCGATCCCGGCGGACTGGCGTCCGAGTTCGGCGACGAGCCACTCCTCATCGCGCGCAAGCTCCAGGTCCCGGTGATCGTCGGCGAAGACCGCTACGATGCGGGTAGGGTAGCGGAGAAGCAGTTCGAGACGAGCCTGCACCTGGTGGACGACGGCTTCCAGCACCGGCAACTGGCGCGCGACTTCGACATCGTCCTGGTGACCCCGGACGACGCACGCGACCGCCTGCTGCCGAGCGGCCGCCTGCGCGAGCCGCTTACCGCACTGAAGCGCGCCGATGCCGTCGCGTTGATGAGCGGCGCCGAGCCAGAGGCGTTTCCGGCGGCCAGAACATTCTGGCGCGCGCGGCGCGGCATTCTGCCGAAAGACGTTCCTGCGCGCCCCATCGCCTTTTGCGGCATCGCACGGCCCCAGAATTTCTTCTTACAACTAAGAAAAGCGGGCATCGAGCCCGCCGGCGAGGCCGTCTTCCGCGACCATCACGCCTACACAGAAAAGGACGTCCACGACCTGCTTCACCTGGCGCAGCGCAGCGAGGCGGGTGGCTTCGTCACCACGGAGAAAGATGCGGTCAACCTCGGCGGCCTGTTTTCGGCTTTGGATCCGCTGGCAGTCGTTCCCGTCCGCCTGGAAATCCTGGACGCCCAGGCGGCCCTCGATTCCATGCTCAGTGCCATCGCCCAGCGCCGGTGCACCGCACTGTGACGGCCGATGGCTGGCGGCTGACGCTGGCTGGTACAATCGCCCTTCCCGAATGAACCGCAGTAAGCAAGCTGAGCGGCTGATCCGCACCATCGAATCGTTCCCGCGTGTGACCGTCACCGTGGTGGGCGACCTGGTGGCGGATGAGTTCCTCTACGGCGAGATCGCGCGCGTGTCGCGCGAGGCGCCGGTGCTCATCCTCAAGCACCGCGAGCGGATCCTGGTACCTGGAGGCGCGGGCAATGCCGTCTACAACCTGGCCGACCTGGGCTCCAACGTGCTGCCGGTGGGCATCGTGGGCGACGACGAGCCCGGGCGCACCCTGCTCCAGCGCTTCCGGCAGAAAAAGATTCCGGTGAGCGGGATCATCAAGCTCAAGGGGTACACGACGCCGACCAAGACGCGCATCCTGGCCGGCCATACGCATTCGTCGCGGCAGCAGGTGGTGCGCATGGACCGCGAGCCCGAGCCGCGCACCTTCGATGCCGCACAGATCGCCCGCTACGCGCGGGAGTGCGCCAAGGCGTCGGACGCGGTGCTGGTCTCCGATTACGGCTACGGCGCCGCCACGCCGCACATTCTGCGCGCCATCCAGGCGACGCGTGCGCTCGAGGGCATCCCGGTGACGCTGGATTCGCGCTACCGGATGCTGGAGTTCTCGGGCATCACCGCGGCCACGCCCAATGAGCTGGAGGTCGAGGCGGCGCTGGGCATCCGCGTCGCCGATGAGCCGACGATCCTAGTCGCCGCCGGCGAGCAGCTCATTCGCCGCATGAGACTCGAATCGCTGGTGATCACGCGCGGGCGCGACGGCATGGTCGCATTCCGGCGCAGGCACAAGCCGGTACCGATCCCGATCTACGGTTCCGACCAGGTGGCCGACGTCACCGGCGCGGGAGACACGGTGATCGCAACCTTCACGGCGGCGCTAGCCGCGGGTGCGGAACCCGAAGACGCCGCGCGCCTGGCGAACTACGCGGGCGGCATCGTGGTCATGAAGCGTGGCACTGCGACCGTCACTGCCGCGGAGCTGGTTGCGGCGGTGGAGAAAGATTCAGCAAGGCACTGAGCTTGTGGGAAGTAGGAGGTAGGCGGTAGGGACTGACTCCTACAGCCTCACTTCTTCCCGCAACCACCTCCATGGACAAGATCCTCGATCGCGAAGAACTCAAGCGCCTCGTCGCCGAGTGGCGGCGTGGAGGCGAGCGTATCGTGCTGGCCAATGGGTGTTTTGACGTGCTTCACGTAGGACACGTACGCTACCTGCACGGCGCCAAGCAGTTGGGAGGCAAACTCGTCGTGGGCGTCAATGCCGACGACACGGTGCGCGTTCTCAAGGGATCGGGCCGTCCACGCATGCCCGCCGCGGAGCGCGCCGAGATCCTGTCCGCGCTTGCCGACGTGGACGCCGTGGTGATCTTCCCCGAGCCGGACGTGCGCGCGCTCATCCGCGACATCCGGCCTGACGTTCACGCCAAGGGCACCGACTACACCGCCGACGATGTCCCCGAGCGCGACACGGTGCTGGAGTGCGGGGGGAGGGTGGCCATCGTCGGCGATTCCAAGGACCACTCCACCAGCGACATGCTGCGGCGATGGAAAGAATCCTGATCGTGCGGCTGGGCGCGATGGGCGACGTGGTGCACGCCCTGCCTGCGGTCGCCGCACTGCGCCGCGCGATCCCCGGTGCGCGCATCGGCTGGGTGGTCGAACAGCGCTGGGCCGAGCTGCTGTCGGCGACAGGCGCGGGGGGTCCCGCGGGCGCACAGGAGAAGCCGCTCGTCGATCAACTCCATCTTGTGGACACGAAAGCGTGGCGTGCGGCGCTGTTCTCCGGCGAGACGTGGAGAGAAGTGCGCGTGGTTTCGGGCGAGCTGACAGCGTTGCGCTACGATGCGGCCATCGATTTCCAGGGCCTGGTGAAGTCAGCTTTCTTCGCATCTTGGAGCGGCGCACCTACCGTGGCCGGCTTTGCCCGGCCGAAGGAGCGTGTGGCTGCGATGTTGTACACACGCTGTGTGGAGACGAGCGCAGCGCACGTAGTGGAGCAGAACCTTGAACTTGTCGCCACCCTGGCCCACGGCGCGCAGATCGCGACCCATGATCTCCTCCCTCGCGCCGCCGCCACCGAGACCTGGTGCGAGGCCGAGCTGCGGCGCCGCGCCATCCGCGAGTTCGTGGTGATCAGCCCCGGCGCCGGGTGGGGCGCGAAGGTGTGGCCCGGCGAGAGGTATGGGCAGGTCGCGCGCTCACTGGCTGCGGACGGCCTGACCGCGCTGGTGAACTTCGGTCCCGGCGAGGAAGAGTTGGCGAGAAGCGTGGTGGGCGCGAGCGGCGCTACGTCTCAGGCGATCCAGTGCTCGGTGGGAGAACTGGTGGCGCTGACCCGGCGGGCGCGGCTGTTCGTTGGCGGTGACAGCGGACCGATGCACATGGCGGCGGCGCTGCGCGTCCCGGTGGTCGCGATTTTTGGCCCGACCGATCCCGCGCGCAACGGCCCCTACGGCACGCGGAGCATCGTCCTGCGCAGCCGGACGAGCGAGACGTCCTATTCACATCGCGCCGGCTCCGACCCCGGGCTGCTGAGCATCACCGCCGACGAGGTGAGCGCCGCTGCCCGGCAATTGCTGGAGCCGCCGCATGCGTGATTGGGGAAAACTGGCGCGGCGCATCCGCATCCCCATGGGATTCGCGTTCGCGGGGGTCTACCTGTGGTTGGCCCGGCCGACGTGGATGTCCATCGGCGCTGGCGGCGCGGTGGCGGCTCTCGGGCTGGGATTGCGCGCCTGGGCTTCTGGTCACGTGACCAAAGCAGAGGAGATCACGCAATCCGGGCCGTACGCCTACACGCGGAACCCGCTCTATCTCGGATCGATCCTCCTCGGCGCTGGCTTTGCGCTGGCCGCGCGCAGCATTTGGATCGCCGTGGGCATGGCAGCCATCTTGCTGGTGGTTTACATCCCCGTGATCCGCTGGGAAGAAGCCTGGCTGCGGACTAACCTGCAGGGCTTCGACGAATATGCGGCGCGTGTCCCGCGATTGCTTCCCCGATCGACTCCGGCGGGCGCGCCCGGGGAGTTCTCGCGGGAACGCTACCTGAAGCACCGCGAGTACAATGCATTGCTGGGCGCGATCGCGATGATTGTGGCCCTGGTGATCAAGCTAAGGTTTTATTAGAGGACTTCTGATCGCGTTTCCGAGATCTGTGGGGAACTGGGCGCACTGGATGCTTGGGCTCGCAGTGCTGGCCGGGCTTGCCTTGCAATCTAAGGCGGCGGCGCCGAGTCCCCAGGCGTTGTCGCAGGAGGCTGCCACTATCGGGCCCACGGCCAACATTCGCGCGCCTGAGCCGGACCATCACTGGCCGGACTTTGAGACTTACGTGTACGACGCCGAGTGGAAGATCTGGACGGCGGGGACGGCGACACTGCGCATGCAGCCGGGAGCCGGCGGCGAACAGCACGTCTACGGGACCGCCGATTCCACGGGGTTCGTGTCGCTGCTGTACACGGTACGCGACCGCTTCGAGTCCAGCTTCGATCCCAAGACTTTCTGCACTTCGCACCTGCTCAAGCACACCGAGGAAGGCTTCCGCAGACGCAAGACCAACATCCACTTCGATTACGCGCGAAGCAAGGCCGCCCTCGACGAGAAGAACCTGAAGTCGGGTGAGAGCAAGCACGTGGAGAACGAGATCCCGTCGTGCGCGACCGATGTGCTCACAGCCGTCTACTACGTGGGCACGCTGCCGCTGCAACCGGGAATGACCTACACCTTTCCCCTCAATGACGGCAACATCACCCAGACCGTGGAAGTGCGTGCAGAGGCACGGGAACAAGTGAAGGTCCCGGCGGGGACATTCCGCACCATCCGCGTCCAGCCTACCGCGTCTTCGGGCGTGCTGAAGGATCGCGGCAAGGTCTGGATCTGGTTCTCGGATGACGCCGCCCGCATCCCGGTGCAGATGCGCGCGCGCATGTTCTGGGGGACGCTCACCTTCCGCCTGCAGCGCATCGAGCGCCCGCCGCAGAAGTGACGCCGTTCGCCGGGCGTCCGAGTCCGGCGGCGTCATCCTGAGCGCGAAGCGCGAAGGATCTGTGGTTTGCTATTGGATCCTGAATCGTTCCTTCATGAGCCGCTCGAGGCGCGGCTTGTAGAGGATGTCGAAGGCGAATTCCTTGTCCGGGAACATGGCCAGCGCGGCGCGTTTGGTGCTGGCCACCAGCTCCGACGCCTCTTCGACCGTGAGGTTCTCGTCCTGGCTGATGACAGACATGACCATGTTCATCATCATCTGCAGCCGGCGAATCTTGCGGAGTTCTTCGAGCTGGTCGTCGGATGAAGGTTTGTGCGGTTCCTGCAAACGTTCCGGGATCTCCATGCTTGGCCCCTTACGGCGTTGAACGCCGTCCTCCTCTTGCCGAAACCCGTTCGCAACGCAGGCTTCCGCCACCTGCTTGGATGAGCAAGCGCACATCCTTGTTGCGTCCGCTCGTAGGAATCGCGGATCACATCGGCTCCTCCGCGAAATCACGCCCAGATCCAATGGCCGGAATCCCCCGTTGCTGCGCATCATACACCGGATTCTTCCGGGCGCATCCGCGGGAGAGTGCCGACGCGGCGCGTGATAGAATTTCCACAGGCTCCCCCTGATGAACCCAGACCTGGAAAAACTGATTGAGCTGCAGGGCGTCGAACGCGAGATCGCGCGCCTGACCGCCGAGGTCGCCGCCCTGCCCAGACGTGTGGCCGCCATCGAGGCCCAGTTAGCCGACACCAAGGCCCAGGTGGAGAAGTTCAAGGCTGCAATCTCCGCCAACCTGAGCGACCGTCGCAAGCAGGAACAGAAGATCCAGGACGAACAGCAGAAGATCTCCAAGTACCGCGAGCAGTCGCTGGCGGTGAAGACCAACGACCAGTATCGCGCCCTGATGCACGAGATCCAGTTCGCCGATCAGGAGATCCGCGCTTGCGAGGACCGGATCCTCGAAGGCATGGTCGGCAACGAAGAACTGGAAAAGAAACAGAAGGCGGCTGAGGCTGAGCTCAAGGCCGAGATCTCCGACATCGAGAAGGAGAAAGCGGAAGCACGGGCCGTGACCGCCAAGGACGAAGCCGAACTCGCCCAATGGAACGCCAAGCGTGACGCCCTGCGCCGAGAGATTGCGCCTGACCACCTGGCCTACTACGACCGCGTGATCGGGGTGCGCAAGACCGCGCTGGCGGAGGCGCGCGACCATAAGTGCAGCGCCTGCCAGGTGATGCTGCGTCCGCAGACGTACAACGAGGTCCGCACCAACGAGCAGATCATCGCCTGCGACAGCTGCCAGCGCATCCTGTACTACGACGAATCAAAGCACGCAGTCCAGGCGCCGGACGAAGGCCCGCCCAGGAAGATCGTCGCCGGCTCCGTCTGGCTCTATCTTTCGGACAGCGGCTACGGTTCGGTGTTCGTCTTCATGCAGAACACGGACGGGATGTGCCGCAAGCGCTACTTCGACGCCGACACCGGGCACGCTCTCGATACCGTCCAGGTACCGAATGCCGATTACAAGCACGCCTTCGCCGGGGAAGTGAAGGCAGGGCGGCGGATGAACTACGAGGCCGTCCCGAGCTTCGAGGACGAACAACTCACCTCCGAGGCGCTCTCCGAGCTCCAGCGCCAGCTCGCCGAGCTGCATCAGGCCGAGGCGCCGGCCGCACATTAGATCCGGGTCTTCGAGATTCCAGCCAGAGCTGCGGAACGCGGATGTCCAGCAAGACCGCCCATCCCGATAATCCTGTCGTCAAGATCACCGCGAAGGGGGCTGCGCGCCTGAAGGCAGGGCACGTGTGGGTGTACCGTTCCGATATCGCTGACGCAGATGGCGCACCCGCCGGAGCCATGGTCGCGGTAAATGATCACCGCGGGAAGATGTTGGGCACGGCGTTGTACAGCGCGGCCTCCCAGATCGCTCTGCGCATGGTGTCCCCGAAGCTGCTCTCCACCACCGAGCTGCCGCAGTTGCTCAAGGAGCGGCTGCACGCGGCGATCGAATACCGGAAGCGAGTGGTGCGGGAGAGCGACACTTATCGCATCGTGTTCAGCGAAGCCGACGCGCTGCCGGGGCTGATCGTGGACCGTTACAGCGACATCGTCTCTCTGCAGGCGCTGACCCAGGCCATGGACCAGCGAAAGGATGAACTCGCGGCGCAGCTCTGGGAGGAACTTCTGCCCGCCAGCATCGTCGAACGGGTGGAGCCGCGCATCCGCGACTTGGAGCAACTGCCTGCGGCTGAGACTGGAACGTTGCGCGGAGTAAAGACGCAGACTGTCATCACCATGAACGGCGTCAAGTTCCACTTCGATGCCGCTGCGGGTCAGAAGACTGGAGCCTTCCTCGACCAGCGGGAAAACTACGCTGCCGCCGCGCGCTACGCCCAGGGCGAGGCACTGGACGTTTTCTGCTACCAGGGCGGCTTCGCGCTTCACCTGGCGTCCCAATGCAGCAGCGTGACCGGCGTGGACAGCTCGCGCCCCGCGCTGGAGCTGGCCGACCAGAACGCGTCCCTGAACGGCTGCGAGATCGAGTGGATCGAGGCCAACGCCTTCGACCTGTTGCGCGACTACTCCGACAGCGGCAAGCAGTACGACACCATCGTGCTCGATCCCCCGGCCTTCGCTAAGACCAGGCGCGTCCTCGACACCGCCCTGCGCGGCTACAAGGAGCTCAATCTGCGCGCGCTGAAGATGCTGCGGCCCGGCGGGATTCTGGTCACCTGCTCCTGCTCCTATCACGTCAGCGAGGCCGATTTCCTGGCCATGCTCACCGACGCTGCCCTCGATGCACGGCGCACGGCTCGCATTCTCGAGAAGCGAGGGCAGGCGCAGGACCACCCAGTCGTGTTAGGCATCCCCGAAACCTCGTACCTGAAGTGCCTGATCTTGGCCGTTGATTGACCCGCAGGCTCCGCTGTCCTGTGCGGCGCCTCTGGGCAAACCACGCGCCCGACGTTCAGACGGCGACAAATCAATCGTTCAAGCAAATAGCAAGCAATAAGATGACGGTAACTTATTGAACTACAATCACATCCATTGCTTGACAACAATACACTAAGATTTTATGCTTCGTACGCACTGAAGTAGTCATCTACATCAGTTGAATCAGACCCATGTTGGAGGGAAGCATCATGACTGTTTTGACTCGTTGGTACCCGTTCCGCGAACTCAGCAATTTTCAGGACCGCATGAACCGGCTGTTCCAGGACTTCGGTCCCGGCCGCGAAGATGAGCTGATGACGACCGGCAACTTTATTCCCCCGGTGGACGTCTACGAGGACGAGCATGCCATCACGCTGAAGCTGGAAGTCCCGGGCGTGGAGCAGAGGGACATCGACGTCCGGCTGGAGAACAATACTCTGACCATTCGAGGCGAGCGGAAGTTCGAGAAGGAAGAGAAGGAAGAGAATTTCCATCGCATCGAGCGGCGCTACGGTTCGTTCGCGCGCAGCTTCGCGCTGCCCAACACCGTCGATCCGGAGCAGGCCAACGCCGAATTCGAGAACGGAGTGCTCAAGATCCGGCTGGCCAAGAAGGCCGAAGCCAAGCCGAAGCAGATCAAGGTGGGCATCGGTACAGGCAAGCAGATCGAGGGCAAGTCTGCCGAGAAGGGCGCCGGCAAGGCGGCCTGAGCGGTCGCAGGTCGTCAGTCATCAGCGGGAGATGCGGCGCGGAAGCCCGCCTCCCGCTTTGTTTTGAAGATTCGATAACAGGTAGAGGGTAAAGACAATGGCGATCCGTTGGGACAAATTGACGCTCAAGGCGCAGGAGGCCGTACAGGGAGCCAACGAGCTGGCCTCGCAGCACAGCAACAGCGAACTGCTGCCCGTGCATTTGCTGGCCGCGCTGCTGTCGGACCGGGAGGGCATCGTTCCGCCGGTGTTGGCCAAGATCGGCATCAGCGCCGAGGCCGTCCTGGCCGAGGCTCAGCGCGAGATGGACGGCTTGCCCAGAGTGTCCGCCGGCGGCGGGCACCAGGCGACGCTGTCGCAGCCGCTGAACCGCGTCTTCGAGCAGGCATTCAAGGAAGCCGACCATTTCAAGGACGAGTACGTCTCCACGGAGCACCTGCTGCTGGCCATCGCGCGGCAGGAGGGCGACACGGCGCAGCGCCTGCTGGCGGCGCAGGGCGGCGCGTACGACGCCATTCTCAACGCGCTTACCTCCGTTCGCGGCTCGCAGCGGGTGACCGACCAGAACCCCGAGGCAAAGTACCAGGCCTTGCAGCGCTACGCGCGCGATCTTACCGACCTGGCCCGCCGCGGCAAGCTCGACCCGGTGATCGGACGCGACGAGGAGATCCGCCGCGTGGTGCAGGTGCTTTCCCGCCGCACCAAGAACAATCCTGTACTCATCGGCGAGCCCGGCGTGGGCAAGACCGCCATCGTCGAGGGCCTGGCGCAGCGCATCGTCTCCGGTGACGTCCCGGAAGTGCTGAAGAACAAGCGTCTGGTAGCGCTCGACCTGGGCGGGATGCTGGCGGGCGCCAAGTACCGCGGCGAATTCGAAGATCGCCTGAAAGCTGTGCTGAAGGAGATCGAGGACTCCGCAGGGCAGATCATCCTGTTCATCGACGAGCTGCACACGCTGGTCGGCGCAGGCGCCGCGGAGGGCGCGATCGACGCCTCCAACATGCTGAAGCCGGCGCTGGCGCGCGGTGACCTGCGCTGCATCGGGGCCACCACGCTCAACGAGTACCGCAAGCATGTCGAGAAGGACGCGGCGCTGGAGCGGCGCTTCCAGCCGGTATTCGTCGGTGAGCCGAACGTCGAGGACACCATCGCCATCCTGCGCGGCCTGAAGGACAAGTACGAGGTGCATCACGGGGTACGCATCAAGGACTCCGCCATCGTTGCGGCGGCGACGCTCTCGCACCGTTACATCAGCGACCGCTTCCTGCCCGACAAGGCCATCGACCTGATGGATGAAGCCGCGGCCGCGCTCTCCATGCAGATCGGCTCGGTGCCGGCGGAGATCGACCAGCTCCAGCGCCGCGCTACCAACCTTGAGATCGAACGCCAGGCGCTGACCCGCGAGGATGACCCGAACTCGCGCGAGCGGCTGGCCGGCGCGGAACGCGAGTTGGCTCGGCTGCGCGAGCAGATCGACTCGCTGCGCGCGCGCTGGGAGCAGGAGAAGTCCGCCATCAACCGCGTCCGTGAGCTCAAGGAAAAGGTGGAGCAGCTCAAGCAGGACCAGCAGGAGGCGGTCCGCAAGGGCGATTACACCCGCGCGTCGCAGATCCAGTACGCGGAGCTGCCCCAGCTGCAGCGGGAACTGGACCAGCTCAACGCCACCATGGACGGCAAGGCCCAGGGCAATCGCATGTTGAAGCAAGAAGTGGACGAGGAGGACATCGCTCGCATCGTCAGCAAGTGGACCGGCATCCCGGTCTCGAAGATGCTCGAAGGCGAGGTCAAGAAGCTCATCGATATGGAGCAGCGGCTGCGCCAGCGCGTGATCGGACAAGACCCGGCGCTGGAGCGGGTCGCGAACGCCATCCGCCGCTCGCGCGCCGGCCTCAGCGACCCGCATCGCCCTATCGGCTCATTCATCTTCCTGGGCCCGACCGGCGTGGGCAAGACGGAGCTGGCGCGCGCTCTCGCCGAGTTCCTGTTCGACGACGAGCACGCCATGGTGCGCCTCGACATGTCCGAATACATGGAGAAGCATGCGGTGTCGCGTTTGATCGGCGCCCCTCCGGGCTATGTCGGATACGAGGAAGGCGGCCAGCTCACCGAAGCAGTGCGACGCCGTCCGTACTCGGTGATCCTTTTCGACGAGATCGAGAAGGCGCATCCGGACGTCTTCAACGTGCTGCTGCAGATCATGGACGACGGCCGCCTGACCGACGGCAAGGGCCGCACCGTGGACTTCAAGAACACGGTCATCCTGATGACCTCCAACCTCGGTTCGCAGCTCCTGCAGGACGCCGCGCAGAAGTACATGGGTTTCGTGGACACGCACCGCAACGGCCGCGCGAAGAAGGAAGCCGACGACACGCTCGCGGCTGAGCTCAGCAAGGCGCAGAAGCTGGTGATGGACACCGTGCGCGCGCACTTCAAGCCCGAGTTCTTGAACCGGGTGGACGACATTATCGTCTTCAATCCGCTGGGGAAGGAGCAACTCACGCGCATCGTTGACCTGCGACTGGAGGACCTGCGGCGTCTGCTGGCAGATCGCAAGATCAGCCTGGAGCTGACCGAGGCGGCCAAGGATATGCTCTTCACCGAGGGCTACGACGTGAACTATGGCGCTCGCCCGCTGAAGCGCGCCATCCAGCGGCTGGTGCAGGACCCGTTGGCGCTGAAGATCCTTGACGGCGAGGTGCTGCACGGCGACCACGTGGAGGTGGACGCCGACCCCACCCACAAGCTGACCTTCAAGGTCAGCAAACGTGTTGGCCGGCGCGATGCCGCGAAAAGCCGCTGACCGCAGGAGAGATCGGCCACGGGTTGCACGGCGTCCGTGGCCTATTTCTTTTTTTCGTGCTTCTTGGGCTCGGGTTTCGGCGTGGATTCCTTCTTTTCGTCCGGTTTTGACTCGCTTTTCGTTTCAGCTTTCGTATCCGAAGGCGGGGCCGAGTCCTTGCGCGTATAGTCGGTCACGTAAAAGCCGGAGCCCTTGAACTGGACGGCGGGTGCGGCCAGCATGCGCTCCATCTTGCCTCCGCACTCCGTGCACTTCTTCGGGTCGGCGGCGGAGTATTTCTGGATCCGCTCGAAGCGGTGGCCACACTTCCTGCACCGGAATTCGTAGAGGGGCACTCGCGCTCCTGGATCCTTCTGCGTCGATTGTAGGGGCCGGTCTCGCAGACGGTCAATTTGCGTGTGCTTCTGATACCTTCTTGGCATGCGTCCGCGATTCACCTGGCGTCTGCGCACGCGCGGCCTCGAACTCGGGGAGCGGACGCTCGTCATGGGCGTGCTCAACGTCACGCCCGATTCGTTCTCCGACGCGGGACGTTTTTTTCATCCCGAGCAGGCGATTGCTCATGCTCTTCGAATGTTGGACGAGGGCGCCGACATCATTGATGTCGGCGGCGAGTCCACTCGTCCGGGATCGAAGGCGGTGGAGACCGGGGCCGGGCAGTACACCGGCGTCCCTGCGGAGGATGAACTGCGTCGGGTGATGCCGGTGATCGAGGATATCCGCCGCCAGCGGCCTGATGCACTGCTTTCCATTGACACCTACAAGGCCCGCGTGGCCTGCCAGGCAGTTGAGGCCGGGGTGGAGATCGTCAACGACATCAGCGCGCTGCGCTGGGACGGCGAGATGGCCCGTACGGTCGCCGCACTCGGTTGCGGGGTCGTCCTAATGCACATGCGAGGAAGGCCGCAGGAATGGCGTTCGTTTCCGCCGCTCACCGACGCCGTCGCGCTGGTTTCGCGCGAACTGCTCGAATGGAGTGATGTGGCGGTGAAAGCCGGCATCGCCCGCGAGCGCATCGTCCTCGATCCCGGGTTCGGCTTTGGCAAGAATTTCGGCGAGAACTATCCGCTGCTGGCGCACTTCGAGCAGCTGCACAAGTTCGGCTTCCCCTTGCTGGCGGGGACGTCGCGAAAATCGTTCATCGGACGCACCCTGGCCCGCGACGGCCAGGACGCGCCACCGGACAAGCGCATACACGGATCGCTGGCTGCGACGATCGCGTGCATTCTCCAGGGCTGCCACATTGTCCGCGTGCACGACGTCAAAGCCGCGGCAGAAGCCGCGAGGATCGCCGACCAGATTCTGGCCGCTGGCTAGAACGTCTTTTCCGAGTCGAGCAGGATCGTCACCGGTCCTGCGTTCACCAGTTCCACGTCCATCATCTCCTGGAAGCGCCCGGTCTCGCAGCGCAGGCCGGCAGCGCGGACCTTCGAGACGAAGTATTCGTAGAGCCGCCGGGCCTCCTCGGGCCGTGCTGCGCGGTCGAACGACGGACGTTTCCCGCGCCGTACGTCGCCATGCAGCGTGAATTGCGACACCGCCAGCACAGCTCCGCCGACATCCGTCACCGCCCGGTTCATTTTTCCGTCGGCATCTTCGAAGATGCGCAGTCCCTTGAGTTTGTCGGCAAGGTAGTCCGCAGCTGCCTCGGTGTCGCCCTGGCCGACACCGAGAAGCACCAGCAGGCCATTGCCGATCTCGCCGACGACCTGCCCGCCGACGCTGACCTTGCACCGGCTGACGCGTTGCACCACGGCTCGCATGGTTGGTTTCCCGTGAAGCACGCCAGTTTACACGCAGGCGCGGAGACGCTGGCGCTTCGGCCGCGCCGATTTCTTGTCTGCACGGCTACAATGACTGCAATGTTCGGAGCGATTGCAGGAGGCATGGTTGCTGCCGCCGCTGCGTACGCGGGCTACGGGGCTATGGGTCCCTCCTCGCAGCTCTACGGGCGCAGCTTCCTCGGAGTGCCCGGCACGAAGCTGCTCGCCCTGACCTACGACGACGGGCCCAACGACCCGCATACGCTGCGCCTGCTTGACGTCCTTGCCCGGCACCAGGTCAAGGCCACGTTTTTCCTCATTGGCCGCTACGTCGCCCAGCGGCCCGACATCGTGCGCCGCATCAAGGACGGCGGCCACGCCATCGGCAATCACACCTACACGCACCCGCTGCTGATCTTCGCCTCCTCCGCCCAGCTCCGCCGCGAACTCGACGACACGGACAAGGCCATCGCCGGCGCCATCGGCAGCCACGACGGACTCTTCCGGCCGCCCTACGGCGGACGTCGCCCGGGGACCTTCGCCGCGGTCCGCGCGCGGGGGATGGTGCCCGTGATGTGGACAGTCACCTGTTATGACTGGAAAGCCCGGACGCCGGACGCGGTCGAACAACGCGCCGTTAGCGGTATCTGCGGCGGCGACGTCATCCTGCTGCACGACGGCTCCCACGTAAGGATGGGCGCGGACCGGATGCCCACGGTCGAGGCCTCCGAACGCCTCATCCGCCGCTGCCAGGCCGAAGGCTACGAGTTCGTGAGCGTGCCCGAGATGATGCGGCGTGGGCTTGCTGCTTCCCAATAGTTGACTTCCAAGTGAATTGTTTTTCCAGATGCGGTGGAAAACTTTTCCGGAAGTTTACTGAAGTCGCAATTGCTCTCCCGTCCATTGCGAGATATGCTCCGGCTTAACCGTCTCGAGCCATGGCAAATCTTTTCGAGCTACCCCGGTACATTGCAGTCGAAGGTCCCATACGCGTCGGCAAGAGCACGCTGGCGCAGATCATCGCCGACCGCCTCCACGCGCAGCGCGTCAGCGAGCCGGTGAACAATCCCTTCCTGCGGGCCTTCTACGACGGCGATCCGGGGGCCGCCTTCCAGGCGCAGTTTGCCTTTCTGGTGGCACGCTTCGAGCAGTTGAAGGCGCTCGAGGTCGGCCCGCACAATCACAAGACCGTCGTCGCCGACTACATTTTCGAGAAGGACAAGCTCTTCGCCAACATCAACCTGGGCGACACCGAACTCGACATCTACGACCGCTATTACAAGTACTTCCGCTCGCTGCTGCCCACCCCCGACCTGGTCATCTACCTCCAGGCTTCCCCCGAGGTCCTGAAGAAGCGGCTGAAGAAGAAGAACGTCCCCAGCGAGATGGCCATCAGCGACGACTACCTGGAAGAGGTGGTGAAGGCCTACGAACACTTCTTCTTCCACTACACCGGCTCCGACTTGCTGGTGGTGAACACCTCCGACATCGACTTCGTGGACCGCCACGAGGACTTGCAGGAACTCCTCCGCCGCCTCACCGAGCCCATCAAGGGCACGCAGTACTTCCTTCCCCTGGGCGTAGACGCCGCCAGCGCCTAGCCGACGACCCGTTTTCCCGCTTTGTTTCGAGAGAGTCTGCGACTAGAATGTCCTTACTCGCATCCTAGCGAGTGACAGGCTCTATCCGGCCGAGCCGGAGGGGCACTGGAGGGAACCGTGAGCGTCACCAGCGGAGATTTCCGCAACAAAGTCACCACCGCAACTCTCCTCGAAAAGAAAGCCCAACACCAGCCGATCACCTGCCTGACCGCCTACGACTACCCGTCTGCCCGGCTGGTGGACGAAGCCGGCATCGACATCATCCTGGTCGGCGACTCGCTCGGCATGGTCGTGCTCGGCTACGACAACACCCTGCCGGTCACCATGGAGGAGATGCTGCACCACACCCGCGCCGTCCGCCGCGGGACCAAGCGCGCCTTCCTCGTCGCCGACATGCCCTACGCCTCCTACCAGGTCACCACAAAAGAAGCGCTGGCCAATGCCGCTCGCTTCGTGAAGGAAGCCGGCGCGGAGGCGGTCAAAGTCGAGGGCGGGCAGAAGCGCGTCCGCCTGATCGAGCGCCTGATCGACGCCGAGATCCCGGTCATGGGCCACATCGGCCTGACTCCGCAGTCGTTGCATGTGATGGGCGGATACAAGGTGCAGGGCAAGACGCTGAAAGCGGTCGAGCAACTCATGCAGGACGCGGTCGCGCTCGACCGTGCGGGTGTGTGCTCCATCGTGCTCGAAGGCTTGCCGCGCGAACTCGCAGCCATGATCACCGAAGAGATCTCGGCCCCCACCATTGGCATCGGCGCCGGGCCCGACTGCGACGGGCAGGTGCTGGTCCTGCACGACATGCTCGGCCTGACCTTCGGCCCGCCCGCCAAGTTCGTGCGCCGCTACGCCGATATCGGCACCGCCATCAGCAACGCCGTCGCTGGCTTCAAGCAGGACGTCGAGGCCGGCGGCTATCCCTCAGACGAAGAGTCGTACCATCTGCCCAAGGAGACCAAGGCCACGCTGGAGACCATCCAGGCTCGCAAGCGTGCCCTCACCCACTGATTGTGAAGGTCATCGAAACCGTCGATCAGATGCGGGCCGCTTGCCGGGCGCTCAAGCGTGACGGCAAGCGGCTCGGTTTTGTTCCCACCATGGGCGCGCTGCACGATGGGCACCTCTCGCTGGTCCGCGCCGCGCGCCGGCAATGCCAGGCCGTCGCCGTCTCCATCTTCGTGAATCCGACGCAGTTCGGGCCGAATGAGGACTTCGGCAAGTATCCGCGCACCTTTGACCGCGACCGCCAGATGCTGGAAGCGGAAGCGGTGGACCTGCTCTTCGCGCCAAAGGTCGAGGAGATGTATCCCCCCGGCGCGAAGACCTTCGTCCACGTCGAGGAGATGAGCAAGAAGCTCTGCGGAAGGTCACGGCCCGGACACTTCCGCGGCGTCACCACCGTGGTCAGCAAGCTCTTCCACGCGGTCGAGCCCGACGTGGCCTTTTTCGGGCAGAAGGACGCGGCCCAATGCGCCATTCTCCGCCGCATGGTGCGCGATCTCGATATGGAGGTGCAGATCGAGGTCTGTCCCATCGTGCGCGAGCCTGACGGCCTGGCTCTGAGTTCGCGAAATGCTTATCTCGATCCCAAGCAGCGCCAGCAGGCCACCGTGCTTCACCGCGCGCTCATGCGCGTGCAGCTCCTGGCCGGCAAGGGTGAGCGCTCCAGCGAAAAGTTGATTGCCGCCGCGCGCGAAGTTTTAGGCGAAGAGCCCGATGTGCGCGTGGACTACGTCGAGATCGTGGACAACGACACGCTCGAGCCCGTGCCCGCCGTCTCGCGCGGCGCTCTGGTCGCGGTGGCCGCCTTCGTCGGCACCACTCGCCTCATCGATAACATCGTCCTCACCGCATCGGGGCAGGCGACGCGCCAGTAGCCTTCGCTCGGTAAAGACGTAGCTGGCTACCTCTCTCCTGCCCTCCGATTGAGCGTAGCGCTTCCCGATACGAACGGATTTCCGGCGATCACGTAGCGCAGGGCGTGGTCCTTCGCCTTCGTGATCCCGATGCGCGCTGTGGAAGCGACCTTCTCCGGCCGATACCCGTCATTCACGATTCGCAGGTCAGACTGCGCCGTGGCCACATCCTTGCCGTTGTCGCGCGCGCGGGTGATGCCAAACGCTTCGGCGAGTCTGCCCGGACCACTGGTAAGTATCTTTCGCGCGCGTTCGGAGCCGAGCTGGGACGCCGGCACTTCGCGCCGCGCGGCCATCTGCGCCAATCCGGTCAACGGTTCCAGGGCGCGGATCAGGACGCACCCCGCCTCCCCCTCCGGCATGCACGACACATTCAGACAAAAGTGGTTGCCGTAGATGAAGTAAACGTAGGCGTGTCCCGGCGGTCCGAAGAGGACCCGATTGCGCGCCGTCGGTCCCGAGAACGCATGCGCCGCCGGATCATCCTGCCCTAAATAGACTTCGACCTCGACGATCCTCCCCGCGATCTCCCGCCCGCGCTCCCGCCGCACCAGCACCTTCCCCAGCAGCTCCTGCGCGACGATGCGCGGGTCGCGGTCGTAGAACTTCTGCGAAAGCGTGCGGCCCCGCACAGATTTCGATTTGTGAGAAGGATTCACAAGAGAGCACCCAGTACTCAGTTCAACCCTGGTTCGACTTTAACTGAGTACCGAGTACCGAGTACTTGCTCCCTATTTCAGCACTGCCAGCACTTCCTCGGCGTGCCCCTCCGCCTTCACTTTCGGGAACACGTGCTTGATCTTCCCGTCCGGCCCGATCAGGAACGTAGTGCGCTCGATCCCCAGCACCTTTTTCCCGTACATATTCTTTTCTTTCAGGACCTCGAATTCTTTCGCCAGCTTTTTGTCCGGATCGGAGAGCAGGGTAAAGGGCAGGTCGTACTTCTCCTTGAACTTCATCTGGCGCTCGGGGGTATCCGGAGAGACGCCCACCACGACCGCCCCGGCTTTCTGTATCTTCTTGTATGCGTCGCGGAACCCGCACGCTTCGATGGTTCAGCCGGGCGTGTCGGCCCTGGGAAAAAAATAGAGCACGACGTTCTTCCCCTTGAAGTCGGCCAGCGAGACCTTTTTGCCGGTTTCGTCCAACAGGCTAGAATCAGGTGCCTTGGCATTGACATCCATAGTCCGATATTTCTACCGCAAGGACGCAGTCAAAGTCATCCTGCTTCTGGTCCTCGCGGTGGCTGCGGTGTGGGCGCAAAAGAAGCAGGCGCGGCGCGGCCCGCGCGCGACCGCCCTGGTCGTCATGTCGCCGGACGGCAAGTCGGCCGCACGCCTCATCCCCATCTGTATCCGAGATAACGACCAGTTCTGGGACGCCTCCATCTACCAGGCCACGCCGCGCCCCATGGCGCTTGAACCCGGAACAGTTTATGAAGTCGAGCGCACCGGCAACCCCATCGGCTTTTTCACTTTGAATCAGGCCGTCCAGGAAAACGGCACGTGGATAGGCCTGGGCACGTGGCAGCCGCACAAGGGACACCCGCCCTCGGGGGTGTCGCCGACCTCCGACGACGAACGTCCTGTCCTGCGCCGCAGCCGGCCGCCGGAAGAGCAGGGATCCAGCGCCTCCGGCAGTAAATCGCAGACACAACCGGAACCACTCCCTTCGCCGCCGCAGGAAGACACGGACCGGCCGGTATTGAAACGTGGCCAGCCCGCCAAGCGCCCCGAGCCGGCAACGCCTGCGCCCGCCGCAGCGCCGGGCTCAGGCGCCAAGCAGAAGGCTGCGGGCGCCAGGACTCCGGCAGCCAAGCCGCCCGAGCTTGTCCCCGCGATCTCTGACGCCGGGGGCCCCGAACCCCGGCTGTTTACCGTCGAACGCAATGCGGACGAAGAGGTGCAGCTGCGCAAGGCGACCTCTGCTCTGGCGGAGCAGGCCATCCTGAAACAGGCTGGGCTTGCTGCAACCAGTGCTCGGGTGGACTACAAGGAAGCCACGCTGAAGTATTTCGATCTCGACGGCAACAACAATGTCGAAGCGGTGCTCACCGCCCGGGTCGCGCTCTTCCCGGTGGTGCCGGTCCGCCATGGCAAGGCCGCCGGCACGCGCAGGCCACCCGCCGCTCCCACCGTCGCCCTGCGCGAGTTCTTTGTCACTCTCATCGCGAGGGAAGACCTCAGTGCCGAACTGCACGGGAGTTACGTGCGTATCACCGACGTCCGGAATGTCGATCTCGACGGCCGTCTCGAACTGATCGACGCTGCCGACGTGGACGGCGACGAGCGCGGCGAGCTGCTCTTCCGGCGCCTCGTCGGCAAAGACGTCAGCTACATTGTCCTGAAAGTCGGCCTCAGCCAGACCACCAAGTTGTTCGACTCCGCCGGCGAATGATCCGCAGGAAGCCTGCTTTAGCGGGCGAGTGAAGCTTCCAGCGTGCTCTTCAATTCCGGGTATTTGAACTGATATCCGCTCGCTTCTAGTTTTTTCGGCAACACCCGCTGGCTGCCCAGGAGCAGCGTGGTCCCCATCTCGCCGAAGGCAAGTTTCACCGCGAACACCGGCATGGGAAGCACCGCGGGACGGTGCAGCACCTCGCCCAGAAGCTTGGTGAATTCTGAATTGCGCACGGGGTTGGGTGCCACGACGTTCACCGGGCCGCGCAGCGATTCGTTGGTGAGAGCGTGCTCCACTGCTCCGGCCGCGTCGTCGAGCGCCACCCAGCTCATCCACTGCTCGCCGGACCCCACGCGCCCCCCGACACCCATCCGGAACGGCGGCAGCATTTTGGCCAGCGCCCCGCCGCTCTCGCCGAGCACCACCCCGAAACGCAGCAGGACCACGCGGATCCCCGCCCGGGCGGCGGCTTCCGTCGCGGACTCCCATTGCTGGGCGACCTCGGAAAGAAAATCGGACCCCGAGGAGCTGGTTTCATCCAGTGTCTCCTCGCCACGCGGGCCGTAGAAGCCGATCGCGGACGCACTGACCAGCACTTTGGGTTTCTGTTGCAAGCGGGCGAGCGTGGCCGCGATGGTGAGCGTTCCCTGCACGCGGCTATTGAGGATGCGGGCCTTCTTGGTGGCCGTCCAGCGGCCCGAGATGTTCTCCGCCGCCAGGTGCACCACCCCATCGAAGCCCTCGAGCGGCTGCGGGTCGAGCGCGCCGGCGGGGATCCAGTGGATCTCTCCCGGCCGGGCCGTTCCCCGGACGAGCCGCGCGACTTGGTGCCCGTCTGCCTCCAGGCGCCGCACCACGGCTGAGCCGATGAACCCCGACGCCCCGCTGATAGCTACGCGCATGGCGGGAGAGTTGTACTCCTTGCTCTATGCAGAAGCAATGCTGGATCCCGCCGGAAGCCCGCCTATCGAGTACTCTGGGGATACCTCGTGCTCCGAGCCATCGCCGACGCTGCTTGGATTCCCGGATATAATCAAGTATGGCGACGCTTCGCCACCAGATCGCGACCAACGTCCTGACGGTCACTAAGTTCCGCGACCTTCTGAAGAAGGTGCGCGCGAACCGCCCCAACGACGATCTGGACATCATCCGCAAGGCCTATGACTACTCACTGCGCCATCACACCGGGCAGACCCGGGCCACGGGCGAGCCTTACCTGATCCACCCGCTCGAAGTGGCCATTTTGCTCGCGGAGATGAAGCTGGACCCAAGCGCCATCGCCGCCGGCCTCCTGCACGACGCGGTCGAAGACACCTCGGTGACCATCGAGGACATCGAGCGCGAATTCGGCGACCAGGTGGCGCACATCGTCGAGGGCGTCACCAAGATCAGCAAGCTCGATTTTGCCAGCAAGGAGGAACGCCAGGCGGAAAACGTCCGCAAGATGGTGCTGGCCATGGTGGACGATATCCGCGTCGTCCTCATCAAGCTCGCCGACCGCCTGCACAATATGCGCACTCTGGCGGCGCTTCCGTCCGACCGCCAGCACGCCATCGCCAAGGAGACGCTGGAGATCTATGCCCCCCTTGCCCATCGCCTGGGCATGGGCAAGATCCGCGGCGAACTCGAGGACCTCGCCTTCCAGTACGTCGATCCCATCGGGTACAAGAACATCCACGACGCCATCGAGGCGCGCCGCAAGAAGGGCGAGCAGTTCCTGGAACAGATCGGAGGGGTGGTCCGCGAGAAGATCAAGGAGCACGGCATCGACGCCAAGGTCGAGAGCCGCATCAAGCGCATCTACAGCATCCAGCAGAAACTGCATCGCCAGCACATCACCGTCGACCAGGTCTACGATCTGCTCGCCGTCCGCGTCATCACCAAGTCGGTGCAGGACTGCTACGCCACGCTGGGCACCATCCACAATCTCTGGCGGCCGGTGCCGGGGCGGATCAAGGACTTCATTGCCATGCCCCGGCCGAACCTGTACCAGTCGCTGCACACCACGGTCATCGCCGAGAACGGCACGCCTTTCGAGGTGCAGATCCGCACCGAAGACATGCACAAGATGGCCGAGGAGGGCATCGCCGCCCACTGGAAGTACAAGGACGGCTCGCCCGTCTCGGCCAAGGACGAGCAGCGCCTGGCGTGGCTTCGCCAGGTGGTCGAGTGGCAGCGCGACGTCAGCGACCCCAACGAGTTCCTCAACACCCTCAAGATCGACCTCTACCCGGAAGAGGTGTACACCTTCACGCCGAAAGGGAAGGTCGTTATCCTGCCGCGCGACGCCACCTGCGTGGACTTCGCCTATACCATCCACACCGAGGTCGGACACACCTGCGTGGGCGCCAAGGTGAACGGCCGCATCGTGCCGTTGCGCTACAAGCTGCGCAACGGCGACATTGTCGAGATCATGACCCAGCCGGGCCACCACCCCAGCCGCGACTGGCTCGGCTTCGTGAAGGCCTCGCGCGCGCGCAACAAGATCCGCCACTGGATGAACGTCCACCAACGCGAGCGTGCCATCGAGATCGGCCGCAAGCTGATCGAGAAAGAGGCGCGCAAGTACCGCGTCTCCCTCAAGGACATCGACGACAAGGTGTACCAGCAGGTTGCGCAGGAGTACGGGGTCGGGCGCGCCGACGACCTGCTGGCCGGCATCGGCTACGGTAAATTCTCGTCCCGCAAGGTGTTGGGACGCCTCGCGCCCACCACGGCCGATGCGGAGGCGGAAGAGCCCAGCGGCGTCACCAGCGTGGTCCGCCGCGTCTTCGGCGGCGACGGCGGCGCCCTCAAGGTCACCGGGCACGACGACCTGCTCGTCTATCGTGCGCGCTGTTGCAACCCCATCCGCGGCGAGGAGATCGTCGGCTACGTCACCCGCGGCAAGGGAGTCGCGGTGCATTCTCGGGATTGCCCCAACGTCACCAATCTCATGTACGAAGTGGATCGTCGCATCGCGGTCGAATGGGCCCGCGAAGGCAAGACCGGGGCCCCCGGCACTTACCCCGTCAAGCTCACCGTCTTCTGCGACAACCGCGCCGGGATGCTCAAGCAGATCACCGGCATCATCTCCGACGCCAACACCAACATCCGCAACATCGAGGCGCGCACCGAAGATACCCACGCCACCATCGACATCGTCGTCGAGATCCAGGACCTGAAGCACCTGGACCAGATCACCACCGGCATTCGCAAGGTGGCCGGGGTGCGCGACGTCCAGCGCGTGCAGAAGGTCTAGCTATCAGCGATTAGCACTTAGCCATCCCAGAGGTATGCTGGCTAGACGCTAATCGCTAATAGCTCGACGGAGAAACTCTATGCGCGAACCAATCGCGACCAAAGATGCTCCTCAGGCCATCGGCCCTTATTCGCAGGCCATCAAGGCCAACGGCCTAGTCTTCTGTTCCGGCCAGGTGGCGCTCGATCCGGCCTCAGGACAGGTGGTCGCCGGCGACGTCGCGGCGCAGACCGAACGCGTACTGAAGAACTTGGCCGGCGTGCTGGCCGCGGCCGGCAGCGGTATGGACAAGGTCCTGAAGACCACTGTCTTCTTGAAGAACATGGGCGATTTCGCCGCCATGAACGAGGTGTACGGCCGTCACTTCAAGCCGCCGTTCCCCGCGCGCTCGACGGTCGAAGTGGCGCGCCTTCCCAAGGACGTTCTGGTCGAGATCGACGTGATCGCAACCCAGTGATGCCGCGGCTGACTCGCCAATTCGGCTGCGCACTAGCACTCTTGCTGGCCGTCGCTTCCAGCGCGTTCGAAGAGCATCCCGTCCGTACCCATTACGTTCTGGACCGCTGGCTCACGGCGCTGGGCGGCAAGGACAAGCTGCGCGCCGTGAAAACGATGTACGTGAAGGCTGTCATCGTGAACGCCGGGCAGATCGGCACGCTGGAGAACTGGCAGACCGCCCGCGGAGAGTACAAGACCACGGTCTTGCTGGGCGATCACGAATTCATCACCGTCTGCGACGGCCGCAGCGGCTGGGCGGTGCGGGACGGAGCGCTGCAGGACCTCGACGGTGACTTCCTGGCCTCTGCCATCACCCGCTCCTACCTGGGCAGTTATTCGCAGTTCTTCCCCGAACGCCAGCCCGGCTCCGTCGAATGGGTTGGGGAAGAACCAGACGCCTTCGTGATCAAGCTCCTGCCCACCGGCGGTGTCCCAGTGACTTTCTACCTGGACAAGAACACGGGATTGCCCATCAAACATGAGATCGTCGACGGCGACCACACGCTGACCTTCTATTACCTTGAATGGCAGGACTATGGCGGGATCAAGACCTGGAGACGAGGACGGCAGACCAGCGGCGACACCGTCGCGCCGGACCTCACGGTCACCGCCCAGGATATCCACTGGAACCCGCCGCTCGACGAGAAGATCTTTCGCAAGCCGGGCGAGTAGCTTGCACACACAAAGACCTCCCCAAAGGGAGGCCTGTCTTTTGCGGAAGTTACGCCTTGACGACCTTGCCGCTGCGCAGGCAGGAGGTGCACACGCGCAGGCGCTTGGTAGTGTTGTTCACCCGCGCGCGCACCGGGCGCAGGTTGACGTTCCAGCGCCGCTTGGTCACATTGTGGGCGTGGCTGATGTTGTTGCCGAACTGCGGCCCCTTGCCGCAGACATCACAGACTCGTGGCATGACTTCTCCAGAAAACCTTAGAACTTGAGTGCCAAAACATAGATTTTACAGGAGCGGAGCGGAGTTCGGCAAATGACCCGGCTTCCCGGTGACCCGATATAATCGCGGGTCATGGTCACCATCTCCGGCGCCGGCGTCGACGTGCGCTCGAAGTACGAGCCGGTCATCGGCCTGGAAGTCCACGTCCAGCTCCTGACCAAGTCGAAGATCTTCTGCGGGTGCGCGACCCGATTCGGAGATCCGCCGAACACCAACGTCTGCCCGGTCTGCCTCGGACTTCCTGGCGCGCTGCCAGTGCTCAACCAGCAGGCGGTCGAGTTCGCCGTGCTCGCGGCCATGGCGCTCAACTGCCAAGTCCGCGAAACCTCCATCTTCGCGCGCAAGAACTACTTTTATCCTGACCTGCCCAAGGGCTACCAGATCTCGCAGTACGACAAGCCGCTGGCCGAGCACGGCTGGATTGAGATCAACACCAACGGAGGCGCCAAGAAGATCGGCATCACGCGCCTGCACCTGGAAGAGGACGCGGGCAAGAGCCTGCACGATGGCCTGCCCGACTCCGCCGAGCGCACCTCCATCGACCTGAACCGCTCCGGCGTGCCGCTGATCGAGATCGTCAGCGAGCCCGACATCTCCTCCCCCGACGAAGCCTACGAGTACCTCACGCTGCTGAAGGAGATCATCCTGTTCACCGGCGTCAGCGACTGCAACATGGAGGAGGGCTCGCTGCGCTGCGACGCCAACGTGAGCGTCCGGCCAAAAGGACAAAAGGAATTCGGCACCAAGACCGAGGTCAAGAACGTCAACTCGTTCCGCTTCATCCGGCAGGCGCTGGCGTACGAGATCGCGCGCCACGTCGAGGTGATCGAGTCGGGCGGCAAGATCACGCAGGAGACGCGCCTGTTCAACTCCGCCGAAGGCAAGACCTACGGCATGCGCTCCAAGGAAGAGGCGCACGACTACCGCTACTTCCCCGAACCCGACCTGCTGCCGCTGGTGGTGGACGCAGCTTGGCAGAAAAAGATCCGCGGGTCGCTGCCCGAGCTGCCCGACGCCCGGCGCAAGCGCTTCGTCGCCCAGTACGGCATCACCGACTACGACGCGGGAGTGCTGACCATCTCCCGCTCGCTTGCCGACCAGTTCGAGGAGGCAGCCAAGGCGGCCAGGAATCCAAAGCGCGTCGCCAACCTGGTGCAAAGCGAACTCATGGGACGGCTGAAGGCGAAAGGGCTCGAGATCGAGAAGTCGCCCATCACCATGAAGGGCGTCGCCATGTCGGCCGACCTCGCGGAAGCGGGCACCATCTCCAGCAAGATGCTCAAGGACCTCTACGACAAGGCCTTCGAGCATAACGTGGACTTTCCCACGATCTACGAAAAGGAAAAGCCGCAGCAGATCACCGACACCACCGCGATCGAGAGAATGATCGACGAGGTCATCGCCGCCAATCCCAAGCAGCTGGAGCAGTACCGCGCCGGCAAGACCACGGTGAAGGGCTTCTTCGTCGGCCAGGTGATGAAGGCGTCGAAAGGACAGGCCAACCCCGCGCTGGTCAACGAACTGCTCGACAAGAAGCTGAGTCTCTAAGCGTTCTTTGCGATGAAATGGGTGGTCTTTATTTCTCGAAGAACATCTTCGCGGCAGTTGCCGCGATCACAACCGCGAAGATCTTGCGCAGCACGCCAGTGGGGATATGCTGCGCCCAGGCGCCGCCGAAGTAGCCTCCGATGAATATGCCCAGCGCCAGCAGGAGTCCCAGTTTCAGGTCGGCGTGGCCGGCCTTGTAGTACTGCCAGAAGGCCAGCAGGCCGGTGGGCGGGAGCAGGAGGGCAAGCGTCGTCCCCTGCGCCTGTTGCTGCGACATGGCAAAGCCGTAGACGAGGATCGGCACCAGCACCACGCCGCCTCCGATCCCGACCAGCCCGGAAAAAATTCCCACTGCAATACCCACGAGAATGCCGGCCACGATCTGCATGTCAGCTCCTTAGTGAACGGACGCAAACCTTTTCGCGATTGCTCATGGGGGACGATGTTACCAGAGGGGATGAAGGGACTAGCGGCGGCTCCGTTGCAGCTCGCGGTAGGCCTCGCTCTTGGAGACGCCCATCTCTTTTGCGACGACCTTGAGCGCCGACTTCTCGTCCAGCTTGTGCTCCGACATGACTTCCTTCAGGCGCAAGCCGACGCTTTTCTTCTTGGACGGGGCTTCGGCGAGGACCTCAGGGGCGCGGTCGATGAGCAGAGTGATCTCGCCTTTCACCTCCCCGCGGGAGCGGAGCCGGTCCAGCACCTCGTCTGCGCGCCCACGCAGGAACTCCTCGTAGATCTTGGTGACCTCGCGCGCGATGACCACGTGGCGGGAGCCGCCCAGGACTTCGACCACATCCTCGAGGGTCTCGACGATGCGGTGGGGCGCCTCGTAGAAGATCTGGGTGCGAGGCGTGTTCTTGATCCTTTCCAGCTCATCGCGGCGCTGGCCGCGCTTGTGGGGCAGAAAGCCGGTGAAGCGGAAGGAGTCGGTGGGCAGCCCGCTGGCCACCAGCGCGGCGACGAACGCCGACGCGCCGGGGACCGGCACCACTTTGATGTGATGGCGGATGGCAAGACTGATGAGGCGATGTCCGGGATCGGAAATGCCAGGCATGCCGGCGTCGGAGACAAGCGCGATTCTGGCGCCCTGCTCCGCGTTTACGATCAGTTCGGCGGCGCGCGTCATCTCGTTGTGCTCGTGGTAGCTGACGGTGGGCCTCTCGATCCCGTAGTGGTCCAGCAGTTTTTTCGTCTGGCGCGTATCCTCGCAGGCGATCAGGTCCACTTCCTTCAGGACCCGCAGCGCGCGCAGGGTGATGTCTTCGAGGTTGCCGATGGGGGTGGCGACGACGTACAGGACAGGACCGGATTCCGGGGTGCCCGGCCGCGAATTGTTGCCGCCGGTCTTCATGCGGGCCGAAGTTTATACCTGGGCGCAGGCGCGCGCAATGTCGCGCGTCACCCTCGGACGGTCGTCGTTCGCGCCGGCAGGAACCGATGTACAATCCCAGGTATCGGATGAATCGCGCGGCCCGCATCATTTCGCTCTTACTGATCGTCCTGGCGGCCCAGGCTGCGCTGGCGCGCGGCAAGCCGCTGGCTTCCCGCATCGACGCCATTCTGGCCGAACCCGATGCGGCACGCGGCTTCTGGGGCATCCAGGTGGTTTCGCTCTCGACGGGCAAAACCCTGTACGGACTGAACGCGGACAAGCTCTTCACGCCTGCCTCGATCACCAAGCTGTTCACCACTTCCGCGGCTCTGGCCATGATCGGCCCCGACTACCGGTTCCGCACCACGGTCGAGACCTCCGGCATGGTGGACAAGTATGGCCGCCTTACCGGCGACCTGGTACTGGTGGGCCGCGGCGACCCGAATCTCTCCGGCCGCACGCTCCCCTACAACCTGCGCACCGAGCGCAAGCTGCCGCCCATCCGCGTGCTCGTCGACCTGGCCGACCAGCTGGAGAAGAAGGGCGTGAAGTACATTGACGGCGACGTTGTCGCCGACGATTCCTATTTCGCCTTCGAGCGCTACGGCGCAGGCTGGTCGCAGGACGACCTGGTATGGGAGGTCGGGGCTCCGGTCTCGGCGCTGGCCGTCAACGACAACGTGATGTTCGTCAGCATCCTGCCGGCGGACCGCCCGGGCGAGAAAGCGTTCGTCAGCGTCGACCCCTTCGCCAACTACTACACGATCGACAATCGCATCCTGACCACGCCGCAGGGAACGGGGCCGCGCAAGTTTGTCTTCAGCCGGCAGCCCGGATCGCGCGTGCTCACGCTGTGGGGCAACATCCCGGTGGATGACCCCGGGGGAGGAGAGGGCCTGGCGATCGAGGATCCCGCGGACTTCGCCGCGCAGCTCTTCCAAAGCCTGCTCGAGCAGCGGGGCATCGCCATCTACGGCAAGACGCGCACCCGCCACACCGAGCTGGCCAACCTGGAGACGCTGTCGGTGACGGCGTTCGCCTCCGGCGGCGGGCGCGCCGCCAACGGCAACCACCCGCTGGTACTCGGAGCTCACGAATCGCAGCCGCTGATGGAAGACCTGACGGTCATCAATAAAGTCAGCCAGAACCTGCACGCGGAACTCATGCTGCGGCTGCTAGGCCGCGAGAAGGGGACTGCGGGCACCGTGGAAGGAGGCCTGGAGGTCGAGCGCGGCTTCCTGACCCAGGCCGGCATCGGGCGCGATGAGTACGCACTCTACGACGGCTCGGGCATGTCGCGCCTGAACCTTGTGACCCCGGCCTCGGTGGTCAAGCTGCTCAAGTATGTCGGCAACCAGCCCTGGGGCGCTGCCTACGAGAACACGCTGCCGGTGGCGGGAACCGATGGCTCCCTGATCGACCGCCTGAAAGGCACTCCCGCACAGGGGCGGGTGCACGGGAAGACCGGGACCCTCACGCACGTGACCTCGATCGCCGGCTATGCCACCACTCTCTCGGGAGAACGTGTAGCGTTCTCCATCTTCTCCAACAATCAGAAGCTGCCGACCAAGCGGACGCAGGAACTCATCGACCGCATCGTGCTCGCCGTCGTGGAAGACAGTCCCGCCCGGAAGTAGCGGTCGTTCCCCGGAAAAGAAGAGTCAATCTACTTGCTGTTGGCCACGCGGAACTCGCGGACGTCGCCGGGCTCGGAGGAGACGCTGAGTTTCGAGGGACGCGTGTAGTGCACGGAGGCATTTCCGATCTTCAGGGTCACGCGCCGGGCCGATGCCTTCTCCGCGACCAGACAGCGTGTGCACAGGCAGGCGAATTTCACCAGAGTGCCGTCCTCGTGCTCCACCTCCGCGGGCAGCACGTGGCGCACATGCGCGCGGCAGACTCCGCACTTGCCGCCTCCGCCCATCCGGAACTTCAGTTCTGCGAAGGAGAACAGAAGGTTGGCCTGGCGCACGGAGTCCTTCTCCGCCGAGCCGTTGGCCAGCGTGGCAAGGTAATCCTGGAGATCGCTGTGCAGAATGGACGCGCGTTTCCTCGCCATGACTGAGTCGTATTTCAGCAGGTTTCGCGGGCGCAATCAACGCCAAACGGGCCCGATTCGGTCTAAAGTCACATGCTCACTGGACGCGGGACATGTCCGAAAGTCACCTGCCATCTGGTTACTCCAGCACGAAGAGGAATTGCCGGGAGTTGCGTGCGTCCGGCCAGCCTCGAGCGGAGACGGCAAGCTCGTTGATCCCGTCGAGGATTGAGGGAGAGAAGCGGCAGATGGCGGCGGAATCCTGTGTCCGCACGCGCTCCAATCGAACCTTGCTGCCGGCGAAACTTTGCGGGAAAGTGACGTTCTCCTGAGCACCGCAACACAAGTACAGCGATAGCAAGTCGCAGAACTGGAGGACATCGGTCAGGCATTCCGGGTCATAAGAGCGGCAGCCGGGAAGCAGCTCGCGCTGGCGGCGGTCCTCGGCGATCAGGAATCCGCGCAGCAGGCGCATGTTCTCGGCGGTATCTTTGTTCTCGCCAGTCCGGAACTGCGCCAGCCGGCAGAAGTGCTTACTGACGATCACGGCGGCGATCGGCGCCACTTCCTGGCAGCGGTCGACGGATGCGGTCCACGCTTCGACGAAAGTGCCGGGGGCCTCGTCGATGAAAGAGCGGGGCGGCTGCCGGCCTTCCGCCGCCCGCGTATCGAAGGGGCCCCAGCCTTCATCATGCAGCGTGATCCCCTTCAGCACGTCGCTGTCGAGACCGGGGAAGACGCGCGGGGCCAGGTGGGCGGCGATGTCGCCGGCCAGCGCGGCGTGGTCGGGTTGCGCAATGAGCCAGCACTCCGAGTAAGGGTGTTTCTGGACCGGCTCTACTGCGTCCCATGCGGGAATCACCCCATCACGGGGGGCCGGAGTGAGGAGGGGTCGCAGGACCATGTTCAGCGGCGCCGGGCTGCGCGGCGGATCCGCCCGCTGGCGGCAGCTCGCGCAGGGCCCGAACTCGACGGAGGCTTGCGCATCCCTTGCAGCAGGTCGCGCAACACCGCCGCGTTATTGTGTTGTTCATTCCTGGAGGCGAAGACGAGGGTCAGCGTTTTCGATGTTGCCGCGAGGTGGTGCAGTTCCTCGAGCGCACGGGTCGCCACCGGCGACGCCAGCTCCTGCAAATAGCGCTTACGGAAGACGAGCCATTGGGTGGGTCTGGCGTGGTACCAGCGGCGCAGTGCGTTCGATGGGGCCAGATCGCGCAGCCATGAGTCGATGCGGGCCGCGCTCTTGCTCACGCCGCGTGGCCACAGCCGGTCCACCAGCACGCGCACGCCGTCGGAGACCGAGGGCTTCTCATAGGCGCGCTTGATGGTTACCTTCATGGGAGGTTGGCGAATTCCTGCCGGGTATCCATAATAGAGCGTTTGAGGACGCAAGGGAAAATCCTGCGGCTGTTCGGCGCCCTGCTTGGGTGCGCGGCGCTGGCCGCGTGCTCCAACCAGAGACCAAAGACCGATGCCGAGCTCGGCCCCCAGCAGGCGGCCGGGCGGCGCGTCTATGACACGCACTGTTTGCTCTGCCACGCGGCCTATTCTGGTTCGGGGAAGAATGGGCCATCGCTGAAAGGGACATTCAGGAAGCCGTACATGCCCAGCGGCACGCCGGCCAACGACGATCGCATGAAAGACGTGATCCTGCTGGGACGTCCCATGATGCCGGCGTTCCGCAATCAGCTCAGCGAAAAAGAGCTGCAGGATCTCCTCGCGTACCTGCACACGCTCTGAGCAGTTGAATCTGGATTCAAGGACCTGGCATCGTACAATAGAGCTTTTCCATGGCATCGCCTGTCGAACTCGTGCAGATCCAGCCCGTGCCGCCCAGGCGCACGCCGAAGCCGGAGTGGATCAAGGCGCCCGCGCCGCTGGGAGAGAACTATCGCAACCTGAAATCGCTGGCGCGGAAGCTTGGCCTGCACACCGTCTGCGAGTCGGCGCAATGCCCCAACATCGGCGAATGCTGGAACCACCGCACGGCCACCTTCATGCTGCTGGGCGACATCTGCACGCGGCGCTGCGGCTTCTGCGCCGTGCCCAAGGGCAAGCCCGGCCCCATCGACTGGGACGAGCCGCGGCGGGTCGCCGAAGCCGTGGCCCGGCTCAACCTGAAGCATGCGGTCGTCACCAGTGTGAACCGCGACGATGACAATATCGGCGGCGCGAAAGTATTTGCCGAGACCATCCGCGAGATCCGCCGCCAGGCGCCCGGCTGCCGCATCGAAGTGCTGATCCCCGATTTCCAGGGCATCGACGAGGCGCTTCAGATCGTCCTCGATGCCCGTCCCGAGATCCTCAATCACAACACCGAGACCGTACCTCGTCTCTATCGCTCGGTGCGCTCAGGGGCGAATTTCCGGCGCTCGCTTCGCCTGCTGGCCAACGTGAAGAGGTTCTCGTCCACCAGCTTGTCGAAATCCGGCGTCATGGTCGGGCTGGGCGAGAGCGTGGATGAACTGTTGGAGACGTTTCGCCTGCTGGCCGAGCAGGACGTGGACATTCTGACCGTCGGGCAGTACCTGAGACCTTCGAAAGACCACCTGCCGATTGCCCGTTTCTACACGCCCGACGAGTTCCTCATGCTGCGCGACGAGGCTATGAAGATGGGCTTCCGCCACGTCGAATCGGGCCCGCTGGTACGATCGAGCTACCACGCGCACGAGCAGTCGGAATCGGCGGCGGTCTAGCTGAATTCGGCGGCAAGAACGAAGGCCTGGCTTGCGCCAGGCCTTTTTGCTTGTCGGTCAGCTTTAGCCGCGGCGGCCGTGAGGATCCTTGTGAGTATGTTCGCGGCCGTGCTGCCGCATGACGTGGTAGGTCGTGTCCTCGATTTTGCTCAGGACATCATGTCCCCGCGGCTGCTTGCGCCGGTCCTGCTGGCCTCGATGTTTTTTCCTGCGGTCCCGCATATAGCAGATGCTACCAGACCCGGCAGGCGTTGGCGCGCACCATGGGCTGGCTCGCCTTGCAGCCGTAAGCCTTCTGGAATTCCGGCATGTTTTGGACCACACCGTTGACGCGGAAACGACCGGGGGAGTGCGGGTCCACGGTGACCAGCATGCGCGCGTATTCCGGCCGGACGTTCTGGCACCACACCTGGCCGTAGCCGATGAAGAAGCGCTGCGCCGGTGTGTAGCCGTCGATCTTGGGCGGCTCCTTCCCACCGAGGAGGTCCATCAGCGCCATGAAGGCCAGGCGCGCGCCGCCGTTATCGGCGGTGTTCTCGCCTAGCGTCAGCTTGCCTTTGAGATGCAGGTCATCGATGGACACAAAGCTGTTGTACTCGTCCACGATGCAGCTGGCACGCTGCTCGAAGGCCTTGGCGTCCTCGGGAGTCCACCAGTCGTTCAGATTTCCGTCGCCGTCGAACTTGCGGCCCTGGTCGTCGAAGCCGTGGGTCAACTCGTGCCCGACCACCAGGCCCATGGCGCCAAAGTTCACTGCATCGTCGATGTTGTTGTCATAGAAGGGCGGCTGGAGGATGCCGGCGGGGAAGTTGATGTCGTTGTGTTGCGAGCTGTAATAGGCGTTTACGGTCGGCGGTGACATGCCCCATTCTTTCTTGTCTACGGGCTTGCCGATCTTGTTCAATTGGCGCCGCTGCTCGAATGCAGCCCCGCGTACCAGGTTGCCCGCGAAATCCCCGCGCTTGACGTCGAACTTGGAGTAATCGCGCCAGTGATCAGGATAGCCGATCTTGTTGGTGATGCCCTGGAGCTTCTCGAAGGCCCGCTTCTTCGTGGCCTCGGTCATCCAGTCGAGACCTTGAAGGTCCTTGTCCATCGCGCGTTCGATGGCCTCCACCATCTTGACGGTGCGGGCCTTGCCTTCGGCGCCGAATGTGCGGTCCACGTACGGCTGGCCGAGCGCCTCGCCGAGGTTGCGGTCGGTGTATTCGACGCAGCGCTTCCAGCGCGTCAGGTTCTTTTCCGTTCCCCGCAGCACCTTGCTATTGAAGTTGAAATCCTCATTGACGAAGTCCGCGGAGAGATACCTTGCCATCTGGTTCGCCAGTTTCCACCGAAGGTAGACCTTCCAGCCGTCGAGGCTTTCGGACTGCAATAGTGCGCCCACCGCCTTGACGAATTCGGGGTTGGCGACGTTTACGCGGTCGAAGGGGGGCGGATCGATGAAGGCGAAGTAGGCATTCCAGTCAAAGGACGGGGCAAGCGCCATCATTTCCGCCTTGGACATGGGGTGCCAGACCTTGTCGGGATCGCGGCGCGCGGTGCGGTCCAGGGAGGCCTTGGCCATCGTGGTCTCCAGTTCCATGACCGTCTTCGCCTCGGCCGCCGCCGTTTCCGGCTTGTCGCCCAGGAGCTCGAAGATCCTCTGCACGTGCGTTACGTACTTTTCCCGTATGTCCTTCGACTTCTGGTCCTCCTTGAGGTAGTAGTCGCGATCGGGAAGCGAGATCCCAGCCTGGTCGAGCTCGGCGATCTGCTGGCGAGCATCCTTGAAATCGATAGTGGAGCTGAAGCTGAACAGCGCGGATGCGAACGTGTTGGCATCCGAGAGGTGGATGCGGGCGAGTTCGGCGGCGACATCATGCTTCGACTTCATGGCGGCAATGCGTTGCATCTCGGGATCGATGGGCGCGACCCCGGCGCCATCCACGGCCTTTTCATCCATGCAGGAGGAGTAGAAGTCGCCGATCTTCTGCTCCGCTGTGCTGCGTTTCGGGTCGGGGGCCGCAGCCTTCTCCAGGATCTCGTGGAGGATCTCCTGGTTGCGGTCACGCAGCACGCTGAAACTGCCCCAGGAAGGATATTCCGGAGGGATCGGATTCTTCTTCATCCAGTTACCGCAGGCGTACTGGTAGAAGTCGCCGCAGGGATCAGCCGTCTTGTCGATGGCCTCGAGGTCGAAGGAGTGGGGCCTGGCCGCGATTGCGGGTGATTGGGTTTCCTTCGGAGCCTGCGCGGAGCAGAAGCTGCTCGCGAGTAAGAACAGTGCCATGAGCTTCCATTGCCGCATGATTACCTCTCTCGTCTTTGATGGTGAACAAAGCAGTCTAAATGGGGTGACGGCCGGGCGCAAAACGACACACCTCGGCCCTTTTGTTGGACGCGGAATGGCTCGCAAAGTGAGCGGAAAAAGCCGGGGCGGAAGCCCCGGCTCTTGGATGTCGAATCCGGTTAGAAGACCCGGAAGCGGATGGTCAGGTATTTCTTGGGGTCCTCACGAATGGCCTGCACCAGCTTGCGCGTCTCCAAAAGCATCTGGTCGGCGTTGGCGTAGAGTGAGGGGTCACGGAACAGTTTGCCCACGCTGCCTTCGCCGGCGTCCATGCGCGCCAGCAGCGAATTCAGCTTGGAGATCGTATCGTCCAGCTTGTGAGCGAACTCTTCGTCGTGCGTGAACTTGCCTAACGCCCCCTTGCCGGCGTTGATATCGGCCATCAGCTGGTTGGCTTTGGCGATGGTCGAGTGGGCCTCGTTATAAAGGCTAGGGTCTTTGATCAGCTTCCCGATCGTGCCCTGGCCTTTGTCGATCTGGTCGACCATCCGGTCGACCTTGTCGATGGAGGCCTTGAGCTTGTCGTAAAGCTCGTCGTTGTTGATGAGTTTTCCGATGCTACCCTTGCCTCCGCTGATCTGGTTGGCGATCTTCTGCATCTCGCCCAGCGTCTCGTTGAGGCGGTTGTAGAGGTCGGGGTCATTGATGAGCTTGCCCACCGATCCCTGTCCGCTCTCGATCGTGCTCACGATACGGTCCAGGCGCTTGATGAGCACGTCGATGTTCTGCAACGTGCCCTGGCTGGCGCGAACCATGTCCTGAATGTCGGGCCGGGTCTGAGTGGGGAGTTCGTCGTTATTCACGGCTGGCGGGCCGTGGGCGCTCTTGCTGCTGATATCCACAAAGGTCTCACCCAGGACGCCGGCAGTGGTCAGCACGGCCTGCGAATCCTTGTGGAGTTCGCTCTTGTACCGCGTGCTGATCTTCATGGTGACCTCGACCGGGGTTAGCGGCCGGTTCACCACGCGCATGGCGGTCACGTTGCCGATATCCACGCCTTCCAGACGGACGGGGGCGCCGACGCGGAGGCCCTCGGCGTTCTCGAAGTAGGCTCGGACGCGGATCTTGGAGGTGAACAGGCCGACCTCGCCGGTCATCAGGAAGATGAGCACGGCCAGGATGAGCGTGGAAACGATGACCGTGATCCCGACACGAAGCTGCGACCACCTTACCTGCTGTTGGCTCGGCACCTCTCCCCCATCATTGCGTCCCGGCACACGAAAACTGCGGGAGAACCCAGGACTGGATTGAGTATAGAGCGCCGCATCATAACAGAACGGCTGGCGCGCGTCAGTAACTCCGTGCGGCCCGCCAGGAGGCGCTCAGGACGGCGGCGAGGAAGTACGCTCCCGCACCGAACACCAGCGTGGCGCCAAGCCCAAAATGGATCGCGATCACCATCGCCAGCACAGAGCCGAGCACGCTGGATGCCGCGTTCATCGCCCACGCCCACTCTACCGCGCCTTCCACCTCAGCGGACCGCGCGGCCAGGCTGCGCAGGCCGGTGGGGAAGGGCATGCCCATGGCGAAGCCGAGCGGGACGATTAGGGCCGCGCTTATGAGCAGCTTGATCCCGAACGCCAGCCCGACCAGCGAGGCCAGCACCCGAGGGAGCAGGTAGAGGTAGCTCAAGGTGCCGGCGACGATCAGGGCTAACACGATGCGTACGTCGGTGGCCCGCACCAGCCAGCGCCGCGACATCACGCTGCCCACCCCGCTCGACAGCAGCATCAGGAACACCACCACGGTAAGGGCGTACGTGGGATGGCCGAGGAAGAGCACGAAACGCTGGATCAGTGTGATCTCGACCATGATGTACCCCAGCCCCACCGTGATGAAGTACAGCAGCGGCAGAAACCCCACGCGGCGCGCCCGCGAGTAGAGCGCCAGGGGAAGCACCAGGAAGGCGAGGACCGCGGACAGCGCGATCACGAGCAGCATCCCCAGCACGACGATGCCAAGGTTGTTCTTCCAGTCCATGCCGGCGCCAGATCCTTCGAGGACGCTTTTCAGCGCCTGGCCGCTCTTGAAGGTGAAGAAAAAGAAGGGCGCGTCGTCGCCCACAGGCGCGATCTGGTAGGGATACTCGCGCGCGAATTCGCTGGGATCGTTTTTCAGGATCAGCTTGATGAATTCGATGGTTCCGGGCGTGTCGTCGGCCAGGATCGCGGTCTCGGATTCTGGTACATAGAGTGGCCGCAGGCGCGGGAATGCTTCCAGGTGCGCGCGCACGGCGCCGATCTCGTCGTTGGTGAACGGCGATTTCTTGGCCAGCACGGCCACTGGGCGTCCATCCGTATCCAGGGGCCCATCGGACACGATCACAAAGTGCTGCGCCGGCGACGCGATGCCCATGCGGTGCAGCGCCTCCGTCGCCTGCGCCACTACGCGCAGCGCCTCCCGGGGCTTGGCGAACTCCCAGCGCGTGATGGCGATGAAGCCATTGGGCTTCAGGTGGTCGAAATATTCGCGAAACGCTTCGAGGGTATAGAGGTTATTTTCGCTGAGCGCGAAAGCGCCGGCAGCAGTGGAAGCCCAGGTGTCCACCAGCGTCATCTCGATGACGTCGTACTTGTCCGTGCTGGCCCGGATCCACGAACGCCCGTCGCCCACGTGCATGTGCACCTGCGGCAACTCGTAGAGGTGATACGAGTAGTCGGCGTAGCTGCCGCGCATGATGTCGTCGGCGATGAGCGGGTTGATCTCGATCGCGGTCACGCTGGGGCTGCCGTTGGCCACTGCGCGCAGCACGTCCACGCCGCCGCCTGGCCCGATGATGGCGTAATCGCCGTGGGGCCGCAGCACGTTGGCGATGGCCGGCACTGCAGACATCAGATCGTCCTTCCAGTTGTAGCCCTCGCCGGACTCCTCGTCGCGCTCCTGGCCGCCGACATGGTCGGCGCCCTGCGCCGGAGCCTGCGTCTCCGCCCAGCGATTCGGGTCAACGTTCATGATGGCGGTGGAGGCGTCGGCGTCGATCACGATGTATTTCGACTGCCCGACCTGGTCCACCTCGACGCGCGAGATGGCGTTCCAGCGAGCCCAGAGCATCCACGGCTTGTCGCGGCGCTCGCCCTTGGCATAGACGATGTCGATGAGCCGCCCGCGGTAGTTGGCCGCGATCAGCAGCACCAGCACCAGCGTCAGGGTGGTGCCCAGGCGCCGTGCGCGCGTCGTCTCCGCCCAGACCAGACTAGCGGCCGCCATGCTGAGGGCCGCGAACACGACCGCGTTTGGGCCACCGATCCAGTTCAGCAGCGGAACCGCCAGCAGGCACGCGCTCGCGCCGCCCGCCAGGTCGGCGCCGTACAGCCGGGTGATCATGCCGGTCTCGCGCGCGAACACCACCGAGAACAGCAGACCGGTCAGGAAAAACGGGGCCGACGCCGCCAGGTACAGCACCGTGAGCCGGAAGAAATTCGCCTTCGTCAGGTCGAGTGCCACCGGCACGTGCAGGACGATCTCCAGCACCACCACGATCAGGATGGCATTGATGGCGCACGCTCCCGCGCCCAGCGAACGCGTGCTCCAGCGCGCCAGCCAGTCGCGTCGCACGAAAGCGAACACCCCGCCTGCGCCCAGCCCCAGCAGCGCGATGGAGATCGCCAGGAACGCGAAGTGATAGAACAGGATGACCGAGAACAGCCGGGTCAGTGCCAGCTCCAGCAGCAGGCTGGCCAGGCTGACCAGCGCTATGCCGGCCAGCAAGCGACCGCGAACGGGGGACGCGGTGTTTGTTTCGGAGACGGCGAGGATGGCAGGTTCACTCATTCGGCGGGGTCAGTCCTCGAGGATGACCTTGGCGATCGCGAGTTGGGCGGTGTGCGACAAGGAAAGCGAGGCGCGTTTCATCCCAAGCTGCGCGGCAAACCCGGCAGCCTTACCGCTGAACCGGATGGTCGGGCGCCCGCCCGGCTCCCGCCGGACCTCCACCTCCGTCCAGGCGATGCCGTTTTTCCACCCGGTGCCGATCGCCTTCAGTGCCGCCTCCTTGGCCGCGAACCGCGCCGCAAACCGTTCCGCGGCATTGCGCTTCGATCGGCAGTACTGGATCTCGCTGGGAGTGTAGATCCGCCGCAGAAAACGGTCGCCGAAGCGCTCGATGGCTTCGGCCACGCGCGCGACTTCGACGATATCGATTCCGGTGCCGACGATCATGCGAAACGGATAAAGGTAACACAGCGAGAATCGGGTCATCGGGTCAGGTGTGCTGCTCAGAAGAGTCCAGGGTAGATGACGCGGTCTTCGACGAGCTTGGCCTCGGGCGTGATGCGGTGGGGCTTTGCCGGCCCGGTGTCCACGATGTGCCGCACCTCGTGGCCGTGTAGGCCGAGGTAGTCGGAGACCAGCATGCGGTGGCACTGGAAGAACATGCGCTCGGCGCACATCACTGCCGTGGGCCTCTGCTCGGCCATCGTGACCACATCGGCGGCGGCGCGATGGAACTCGGCGGTGAGCATGTAGTCGGCGTAGTTACGGAAGGACTGATCGCGCAGGCCGGCATTCGGCGACTCGATCTTCTGCTTGCCACGACGTCCGCCCAGGCATTTCTCCCAGACGTACGCGATCCCTGCCTCCGGCAGCGCCTTCTCCAGTGATTCGCGCGCGAACCACGGCATGCGCCGCGAGGCGGGAAACGAACGGATGTCCACCAACGTACGAATGCCGTGGGCCTGCAACGCCGCGACGAGTTCGTCCAGCGTGCGCGTCGAATGCCCGATAGTGTAAACGGTGGCCAACTACTGACAGATGCGGACCAGGGCGTCGCAGACCTCGGCGTCCTGCTCGGGAAAGACCGTTCGCAGGTCCAGCAGCACGCGGCCATCCTCCACGCGTGCGATGATGGCGGGATCGTTCGCGCGCAGCCGGGCGGCGAGTTCGTCAGCACTCAGGCCGTGCCGCGAGATGGCGAGCAGGATGGTGGGCAGCGCTGCGCCGGGCGCTGAGCCTCCGCCCAGCACCGACGCTCCCTGCACCATCGCGATCCACAGTTTGGGGACGCGCGCGCCCAGTTCGGCGGACATCTTTTCCGCTCGCCGGCCCACCTCTTCGCGCGTCAATCGCATCATGCGCAGCGCCGGGATGCTGTCGTGGTCCTGGCGGATGTAGGCCATCAGGGTGGCCTCCAGCGCCGCATAGGTGAGCTTATCCACGCGCAGAGCGCGAAACATCGGGTTGGAGCGGATCTCGGCGATGACCTCTTTCTTGCCGCTCAGGATGCCGGCCTGCGGCCCGCCCAGCAGCTTGTCTCCGCTGTAGGTCACGACGTCCACCCCGGCGCGCAGGCTGTCGGTCACCACCGGCTCGCCGCTCACGCCGACGGAGCGCAGGTCGAAGAGCGCGCCGCTGCCCAGGTCTTCCAGCACCTTGAGACTGTGCTTGCGGGCCAGCACGACCAGCTCTTCGAGCTTGGGCTGCTCGGTGAAACCGACGATCTGGAAATTCGAGCGGTGCACGCGCAGCAGCAGGCGAGTCTTCTCGTTGATCGCCTTCTCGTAGTCGGCGAGGCGCGTGCGGTTGGTGGTGCCCACCTCGCGCAGCACGCCGCCGGATTTCGACATGACGTCCGGGATGCGGAACGAGCCGCCGATCTCGACCAGTTCGCCGCGCGAGACCACGACCTCGCCTCCTTCGGCCAGCGTGTTCAGCGCCAGCAACACCGCGGCGGCGTTGTTGTTGACCACGATGCTGGAGATATCGTGCAGCTCCTCGACGTTCAGCAGGCGCGCAAAAAGCCGGTCCACGTGGACATCACGCTTGCCGCGGTGTCCGGCCTCGATGTCGAATTCCAGGTTGGAGTAGGTGGCTGCAATGTGCCCGATGCGCTGGATGGCCGCGCGCGCCAGCGGAGCGCGTCCCAGGTTGGTGTGCAGCACCACGCCGGTGGCGTTGATGACCGGCCGCAGCGAATGTTGCAGCGACTGTCGCAGCTGGCGTTCGACGGCCTCCGCGATCCCGCTCACCGCCAGCGCGACGGCGTGCGCGTCGAGCTGTCCGCCAGAGATCTCCTGGCGCAGTGTGGCCAGAACGGAGCGCGCCGCCTCGGTGACCGCCGGTCGTCCTTCGCGCTCGAGGAGCGCAGCAACGGTTTCGAGCTTTAGCACCTCATCCACCGCGGGCAGCTTGCGGTAGAGTTCAGCCTTGCTGGGAGCTTTCACGCGTGCGCTAGTTTAACCCACCTCGACCAGGCCGTAGCGCCTCTGCCAGTGGGCCTTCAGGTGGGACAGGGCGCGGGCCTTGTCCTCGGGGGAGATCTGCGCGTCGGTGCCGCTGACCAGGGCGGCGGCATCACGCTTGGCGAGCTCGAGCAGTTCACGGTCGCGAATGAGGCTGGCGACCCGGAATTCGGGCATGCCCGCCTGCTTGGTGCCCGCCAGTTCGCCCGGCCCGCGCAGCGCCAGGTCCACTTCGGCGATCTCGAAGCCGTCGGTGGTTCGCACCATGGTGTCGAGGCGCTGCTCGGCGTCCGGCGACACCTTCGGCCCGGTCATCAGGATGCAGTACGACTTGGCGGCCCCGCGCCCGATGCGCCCGCGCAACTGGTGCAACTGCGCCAGTCCGAAACGCTCCGCGTGCTCCACCACCATGACGCTCGCGTTCGCCACATCCACACCCACCTCGATCACGGTGGTCGAGACCAGGACGTCGATCTCGCCGTGCTGGAATCGGCGCATGACGGATTCTTTCTCGTCGGGGCCGAGCCGCCCGTGCAGCAGGCCGACCCGCAGGTCAGGGAATACCTTCTTGCGCAGCTCGTCGTACATTTTCACCGCCGCTTTCAGCTCGGCGGCCGGCTTCACTTCGAGCAGGTCGGGCTGGAGCACCAGCGCGGGCTCATCCTGCTTGGTCTCCTCGATCACGGGATAGACCACGAACGCCTGCTGGCCCTTTGCGACCTGCTTGCGCACGAAGTCCCAGACCTCGGGTGCGCGCTCGTCGGGGACGCGGCGGGTTGCGATCGGCGTGCGCCCCGGCGGCAGCTCATCGAGTACGCTTACGTCGAGATCACCGTAGAGGGTGAGCGCGAGCGTCCGTGGGATGGGCGTTGCGGTCATGACCAGCACGTCCGGATCGAGCTCGCTGGTCTTCTTCATCAGCTTGAAGCGCTGCATCACGCCGAACCGGTGCTGCTCGTCCACGATCACCAGCCCAAGCTTGGCGAACTCCACCTTCTCCTGGATGAGGGCGTGCGTCCCGATCACCAGTTGCACGTCGCCACGAGCGATGTGCCGGCGGGTGTCGCGCTTGCGCTCGTCCTCCATCGAGCCGCTGAGCAGGACGATGCGGTACCCCGCGTTCTCCAGCACCTGCCGCGCCGAGAGGTAATGCTGCGCCGCCAGGATCTCGGTGGGCGCCATCAGCGCCGCCTGGTAGCCGTTCTCGATGGCGATGATCGCCGCCTGCAACCCTACGATGGTCTTCCCCGATCCCACGTCGCCTTGCAGCAGACGCCGCATGGGCGAGGGACGCGCCATGTCCTCCGCGATCTCGCGCAGCACCTTCTTCTGTGCATTGGTCGGGTGAAAGGGGAGGATCTTCTTGATGGCCTCGCGGACCCGCTCGTTCAGCTGGAACGAGATGCCCGGCTGGGCCCGCAAGCGGCGGCGCTTCAGTTCCAGTCCGACCTCGAGGAAGAACAGCTCCTCATAGATCAGCCGGCGGTGTGCCGGCGTGCGCGCATTCTGGAGATCGTTGAACGCCGCACCGGCCTCGGGGAAGTGCACTCCCCAGAACGCCTGCCTCCGAGGAGACAGCCCATGCCGCTCGACGATCGCGCCCGGCAGGCCGTCCGGCAATTCCGGCGAGAGGCTCTCCAGCGCACCGTGAATGACGCGCCGGAACCAGCGCGTCGTTAGCTTGCCCGCCGCCTCATAGATCGGAACGATGCGCCCGACTTCCAGCGACTGCGCCGCCAGTTCTTCCGGGTCCGGCTCCTCGCCCGGTCCGGGCGGCTCGCCGATGATCTCGAACTGCGGCTGCGTGATCTGCATTCCGCGGCCGCGTTTCTTCTGCTCGACCTTTCCGTAGAGCGCCACCAGTTGCCCGGGTTGGAAGCGGTCGCGCAGGTAGTCGGCCCGGAACCACATGCAGGTGAGGGTGTCGCGCCCTTGGCCGGCCGTAAGCTGCGCGATCCAGAAGCGCGCGTTGCGCGCATAGAACAGGCCGAAGGTGCGGACCTCGGCGATGACGGTGGCCATCTCTCCCGGCCGAAGCTCCGCGATGCCACGCGGGTTCAACCGGTCCTCGTAGCGGAACGGAAGGTAGTACAAAAGGTCCTCGACGGTCGAGATGCCCTTTGCCGCCAGCGCCTCCGCGATGCGAGGGCCGACACCCTTTACGTACTGGACCGGGGTCGTGAGTTCCAGCATGAAGAAGCAGTTTCCGTTTTCGAGTCTCAAGTCGCGCCGTGGCGCGCCCTCTCGCAGCGAACAACACTACCACCTCTTGTTACTCTCCCATCGGACCTGCGGAATTTCAGGAAATCGCTGGCGGCGTTCACGAAGGGTAGATCAGCCCGGGTAGGGAGCGGGTACTAAAGGAATGTACTCATCCACAATACTTCCGCTGTAGAATCCCTCCGTTCCCAGGTACCTCGGCTTCCGCATCATTCATGCAAAAGATTGCCATTCTTTACGACGCCAGCCAGGCCGTGCTCTCGACCTTCGATCTGGACGAGGTCCTTTCCCAGATCCTGAGCATCCTGCGCGATTATTTCCATCTCCAGAACAGCGCGATCCTGCTGCTCGACAAAAGGAGCCAGGAGTTCTACGTCCGCGCCCAGGTGGATTGGGACGCTGCCCACAAGCTGGTGCGCCTGCCGCTGGGCAAGGGCCTGATCGGTTGCGCCGGCAAGCTGAAGCGGCCCATCTACGCGCCGGATGTCAGCAAGGACCCGCGCTATGTCGTCGGCAATCCGAGCACCCGGTCCGAGCTGGCCATCCCGCTTATGGTCCGCGAAGAAGTCGTCGGAGTCCTCGATTGCCAGAGCAACAAGCCAGACGCCTTTGACAGCGAGACCATCGACCTGCTCACGCTCTTCTCCACCCAGGCTTCCATCGCCCTTCAGAATGCCGAGCTTTACACGCTGGAGCAGCGCCGCGCCACCCAGTTGGAGGCGATCAACGCGATCGCGCGCCAATCCACCGCCGTACTCGAGCTGAACGAACTGATGGAGAAGGTCTGCCAGGTGATCGTGCAGTCGTTCGATGTCGACCATGTCTCCATCCTCCTCAAGGAGGAAGGCAAGCTGGCTCTGCGCGCGCACTCGGGCCAGCTCACGTCCGTGATGCCCATCGGCACCGCCCTGCCTCCGGGCGCCGGCCTCTCCGGCCGTGCTCTGATGACGGGCAAAACCGTGGTCGAGAACGATCTTTCCGCCGTGATCGGCTACGTCGTCGGCCTGAAGGAGAGCGCCTCCGAGATGTGCATCCCGCTCATCGCCTTCGGAGAGACCCTGGGCGTGCTGGTGCTCGACAGTTCCAGCGCGGGGGCCTTTCGCGCCGAGGACGCGCAGACACTCGAGTCGGTGGCCGACATGTGCGCCACCGCCATCCAGAACGCTCACTATTTCGAGCGCGTGCGCCAGATGGCCTATCTCGACGGACTCACAGGCATCTTCAATCGGCGGTTCTTCGAGTTGCGCGTCATGCAGGAGATCGAGCGCGCCAACCGCTACGAGCTGGCTCTGTCGGTGATCATGATGGACATCGACCACTTCAAGCGCATCAACGACGAATTCGGCCACCTGCTCGGCGATGAGGTGCTCAAGCAGATCTCGCGGCTCTTCGAGCAGCACCTGCGCAAGCCGGACGTGCTCTGCCGATTCGGCGGCGAAGAATTCGCGCTGCTGCTGCCCGAAACCAGCGGCGAACATGCGCTCGCCGCAGCCGACAAGCTGCGCCAGATCGTTTCCAGCTATCCTTTCCCCGGCATCCCACGCGCGGTGACGTTCAGCGCGGGAGTGGCCGATTTTCCCAGGCACGGCCGTTCCCGCGACGAGGTGGTGCAGGCGGCTGACGCCGCTCTGTATGCCGCCAAGCAGGCCGGGCGTGACCGCGTCCATGCCGCTCCGGCGCCCAAGGCGGCGTCGGTGTGATCCCGGGTTGCCAACTTTCCCCGGGCGACGGAGAATACGTCTGATTATGACGACCAAGGGTTCACCGGCGGCTCCAGCAGCGGTCTCCAAGAAAGTCTTGGCCCGCGTGGCCACCATCGGCCTCAGCGACTCCGTCAACACCATTCTCTCCGACTGCTTCCGCCAGTTCGGCATCCAGACGGTCCCGATCGCGGCCGACGCGATCAATCGGCTTCATCGGGAGAAGTTCGACGCCTGCGCACTGCGCTTGGACGACGGCGCGGAGCCCATCCTCGAGGCGGCGCGCAAGTCGCGCTCCAACTGGCGCATGGTCGTCTACGGCATCTGCCACACGGCCCAGGAGGCGCTGCGCTTTTCGCGCTTCTCCGTCAACGCCGTGCTGGACTTGCCGGTCGAGCGGCAGAACGCGCTGAAAGTCGTCCGCGCCACGCACCTGCTGGTGGTGCACGAGTTCCGGCGCTACGTGCGCGTCCCCATCGTTTCCGAGGTCCGCGTCAAGTTCGATGGAAGCGAGATTCGCGGTACCTCACTGGAGATCAGCGCCGGCGGCATGTCGTTCAGCAGCAGCAAAGAACTGACGACGGGCCAGAACGTGACCGTCACCTTCGAGCTGCCCAGGATGGCTCAGGTCAGCGTCCGCGGCATCCTGTGCTGGGCCCGTGCGTCGGACGGGTCCTTCGGTGTGCGTTTCGACACCTCCGACGAGGCGCGCTTTCACGTCCGCCAGTGGATCGACGACTTCATCGAGAATTCGTAGTCCGGCACAAGTCCGCAGAGACACGAAAGGCACGGCCGTGGCCGTGCCTCTTCCGTTTCCCTCGATCTCTTACGCTGCCCGGATGTGGTCGTGCGACTCGCCGGAACGCAGCGCCTCGATCGCCATGGGGATGGCGAACATCACCGCGGTGAAGAACACGTCGGAAGCGACTTGGTTGCGGAAGAACGGGATGGCCGCCACATAGCAAGCCGCCAGGCCGCTCAGAGTCTTCGGGTAGGTCGGCCAGACAGCCCACACCGTGAAGTTGCTGAGCACGAAGAACGACACCGACGCTCCGAGCGCGGAGACCAACACCCTGACCGGCTTCACAGCGCGTTTCAGGAACGCGCTCCCCAGGAGCAGGACCGCCAGATACCAGGCGGAAGTGACAATCTGGTCTGCCTTGAGTCCCTGCCCGTACACGGCCAGCGTGAGGTAGAGATCGGTGACCGTGAGCAATGCCAACGGGACCCAGAGCAACTTCCGAGGCGCACGCGCGCCGAAGAACAGCAGCGCCGCTCCGACCGGCGCAAAGGCCAAAGGTCGCAATAGCAACCTCGCTGCGATCACTGCGAGAACGAATACGTAAGCCAGCATAGTCACCTCTGACGAGAACTCACATTCTCCATTCGATGCGCCGATGCGTCAAGCGAGGATGCGGGTTTCTGGAAAATAAGATCACTTTACCTTCTGCACCCGGCTGCCAAACCGCTCCTCTATCTCGTGCAGGTCCTTGTCGAGGATGACAGCGGAGCGCAGTGCGCGTCCCCGCTCCGGATAGTCGTAGCGCAGATCGTAGAACCGGATCTCGTGGCTGCCATCGTGCAGTTGCTCGGCCTCTGTCATGGGGTATTGCGCCCAGTCCAGGTACACGCGTCCCAGATACGTCGTCTTCGCCGCCAATGAAGCCGGCGTCTCCTCGGGCTTGTAACGGATCCGCGCCCGGCCCTGCGGATCGATGTCCGGTTTCAACGAATCGACCACGAACATCTCGAAGAAGTCGGTGGTTTCCGCCACGCCATGCCAGATGAACGGATTGAAAGCGTACGGGTAGGCGGAGACGCGCTTCGGTTCCTCGCCCTGGTACACCACCGATTCCATCACCGCCACCGCGCGCCGGTGCTCGTAATCGCGCACGCCCCAGAGGACTACGATCGCCACCAGCGCGAAGATGGCGCCGCCACGCCCCTTCGGCCCGCGCGATCTCGCCCCGATCTCCTCGTTCACGAGCCGGAACAGTCCCGGCAGGATCAGACCAGTCAGAAGCGCCACCCACATCAGCGGCTCGAAGATGCTGACGATGTCCCACGAGTACCACTTGTAGCTGAACGGCATGAAGGGGCGCACGCCGTAGCTGTTGGTGAAGTCGAGCAGGATGTGCACCAGCGCGCTCAGTAGCGCGTACAGGTAAAGCACTCCCCATCGCGGCTGGAGCTTTTGTGGCTGCGTGCCCGGTGGACATCCAGCGCAGCCTATCGGGTCCGGTTTTGCGAAGCGCCGCGCCAGCCTCCACAGCACGTAGACGAAGCTCAGGGTCAGGGCAGCGACGAACGGCGCGCCAGCGAAGGTGTGCGTGATCCCCCGGTGGTGGCCGAAGTAGAACACCGGCCCCTTGGCCAGCCACACGATGTCAATATCGGATGCCTCGGCCCCGAGCACCAGGGTCGTGGTGGCCAGCGCGGTCTTGCGGTTCAGTCCAGCGCGACTCAGGCAAGCGCCGGCCAAGAAGTGCGTGATCGGTTCCAAGTTCCCCGGTTCTGCCTCAGCGAGATAACGTCGAGTCTTGGATGCTACAGCACCGTTGCGGATAGAAGAAATAAGGCCGGGCAAGCTGCCCGGCCTTCAAGCAATCATCGCGCGGCTTATTTCTGCGTGGTGGCGGCGGGTTTTTCGTCCGCCTTCTTTGCCGCCGGAGCCGCTGCCATGCCGCCCTGTTTGGTGTACACGATGGTCATGGTCGTCTTCGCCTGCGCCGCGGTCGGGCCCATTCCCATGGTGAAGGTGATCGAATCCGGCTTGATGTCGCTGTACTTGCTGGTCATCACCATTTTCTGCCCGCCCATGTCCATCTCCTGCGGGATGGCGACGATGTTGTCGCCGTCCCACTTCATGCCGCCGACCATGCAGTCGGGGGCCATCGAATCGCACCAGGTGCCCTTGTACGCGCCGGCTTTGGCGTCCCACCAGGTGACGCCGTGGCCGTGGAACGCGCCCATGGCGCCGTGAGGAGAGCTGTACTCCTCGATCAGCGAATTTCCGCCCGGGCCCGCCTTGAACGTCGCCGTACCCTTGCTTGTGCCGCCTTTCGGCATCATCGGCCCGGGCTCAAATTTTTCCGTAGAGGTCCAAGTGCCGGAGAACATTTTGATGAGCTTGGTCATCTCCGGCGCGGGCTTTGCTGCCATCGGCATACCGCCTTTCTTTTCCATGGCGGCGTGGTCGTGCTTCATCTCGCCCTTCTTGTCGGCCTTCTTTTCCTGCGCGGAGACCCACAAGGACGCGAGCGCTACGATCAAAACTGCGAAAAACAGTCGCTTCATCACGCACCTCTCCTGAACGCTTGGATAGCTCTGTCAGTTGGAATCGACCGCCGAACACTATAGACCAATAGCGATGGCGGTCAAGCGCTTCGGACACTTCGTCCCGGCAAATATAATCGTTTCATGCCCACGCCCAGGGAAGCGCAGAGGAAGACCGACAAGCTGCGCGACAAGATCCGCCACCACGAGCACCGCTACTACGTGCTCGATGATCCCGAGATCTCCGATGCCGAGTTCGACCGCCTTATAGGCGAGCTCAAGCGGCTCGAGGCCGAGCACCCTGAACTGGTCACGCCCGATTCTCCTACCCAGCGTGTCGGCGGCAAGCCGCGCGAGGGTTTTGTCAAGGTCGAGCACTCCCGCCCCATGCTCTCCCTGGACAATGCCTACAACGAGGACGAGCTGCGCGCCTGGGACCGCCGCGTCCTCGAACTGAGCGGGCGCCGGGAGGTTCAGTACGTGTGCGAGCTGAAACTGGACGGCCTCTCCATGGCGCTGCGCTACGAGGAGGACAAGCAAGAGCGTGGCCGGGCGAATTTCGTGCTCGGCCTTACGCGCGGCGACGGTTCCGTGGGCGAGGACGTGACGGCAAACCTGAAGACCATACGTTCTATCCCGCTTTCCATCCCCCCGGCCGCATTGAAGAAAGCTGGGCTACCGGCGGCACTCGAAGTGCGCGGAGAAGTCATCATGCCCCTCGCCGCTTTCCGCCGCATGAACGAAGACCGCGAGCGGCAGAACCTGTCGAAGTTCGCCAATCCGCGCAACGCCGCCGCTGGCGCCGTCCGCGTGCTCGATCCGAACATCACCGCCCAGCGTCGGCTCGATTTCTACTCCTATTTCCTGCTGGTGAACGGAAAGACGCATTTCTCCGAGCACTCACGAGCTCTTGAAGCGCTGCATGCTGCCGGGTTCAAGGTCAATCGCGCCTGGCGCCTGGCCAAGAGCATCGACGATGTGTGGAGGCTCATCGGCGAGTTGGAAGGCAAACGGGAGGATCTCGGGTACGAGATCGACGGTGTGGTGGTAAAGGTCAACGACACGCGTCTGTGGGAGGAGCTCGGCTACACCGGCAAGGCGCCGCGGTGGGCCATCGCCTACAAGTACGCCGCCCGCGGCGGCGTTACCCAGATCGAGGACATCATCGTGCAAGTGGGGCGCACCGGAAAGCTGACGCCGGTCGCGTGCCTGGCGCCTGTTCCCATCGGCGGCACCACCGTCAGCCGGGCCACGCTGCACAACATGGACGAGATCGAGCGCCTGGGCGTACGGATCGGCGATTGGGTGACGGTCGAGCGGGGCGGCGACGTGATCCCCAAGGTCGTCGGCGTGGTCGAAGACAAGCAGCACCCGCGCGGCCACAAACAATTCAACATGCCGGAGCGCTGCCCCGAATGCGGCGGACACGTCGTGCGCGCGGAAGGCGAAGCCGATCACCGTTGCGTCAACGCCAACTGCCCCGCCAAGCTGCGCGAAAGTATCCTGCACTTCGCCTCGCGCTCCGTGATGAACATCGAAGGCATGGGCGAAGCGCTGGTCAACCAGCTCTGTGACCGAAAGCTGGTGAAAAGCGTCGCCGATATCTACTGGCTGACGAAAGAGAAGCTGCTTGGACTTGAGCGCATGGGAGAGAAATCGGCGCAGAACGTGCTCGACGAGATCGAGGCCTCCAAGAAGCTGCCGCTGGAGCGCGTGATCTACGGCCTCGGCATCCGCTTCGTCGGCGAGCGCACGGCGGAGTTCCTCTCCCAGCACTTCGGCTCCATCGACGCCCTCATGAAGGCGAGCGTCGAGGAACTCCAGCAGGTGAACGAGGTCGGCCCGCGTATCGCGGAGAGCATCCGCGACTTCTTCGACGAGCCCAAGAACGTACAGCTCTTGAAGCGCCTGGAAGAAGCGGGTCTGCAGTTCAAGGGCAAGAAGAAGGAGCGCGGGACTCAGCTTGCCGGCCAGACCTTCGTCCTCACCGGCACGCTCGCCAACTACTCGCGCGACGACGCCAAGAAGATGATCGAGGATGCGGGCGGCCGTGTTTCCGGCTCGGTCAGCAAGAAGACCGACTTCGTCGTCGCTGGGACGGATCCCGGTTCCAAGCTCGATAAGGCGCGCGAGCTCGGCGTCAAAGTGATTGGCGAGCAGGAATTGCTCGAGCTGGTAGGGAAAGGTTAGCCACTACTCCTCCGCGCGTTCGAGTTCGTGCTCGAGTTCGGCCACGGGCGCGCGCAACAATCGATACAGCAGGTAGATGAGGATGATCGCCGCCACCGTCACCGCAATGGTGACGGGAAGGTGGTCGCGGACCATCCGGCCGACGACGTTGACCACGTGCGGACCGAACGTGAGCACAAGCGCCGACAGGATGCCGAACCGCAGCGTGCGCCCGAGGAAGATCGCGCCCAGGAACGCAGTGACGTGCATCTCGAACACCCCGGCGGAGAGCACGAAGAGCTTGAACGGCGTGGGCGGCGGCAGCATCGAGGGGATCATGAGCGCGAAGAATTCCTGCTTCTCGAAGCGGTCGCGCATCTTCTGCATGCGCTGCTTGCTGATGCGCTTGGCCAGCACTAGTTCGCCGCCCTTGTAGCCGATCAGATACAGCGGCAGGCTGCCCAGGGCCGAACCCGCTGAAGCCATCAGGATGTACAGCCAGAAGTGCGCGCGGTCCGCGTACACGTATCCCGCCACCACGGGATCCATAGGGATGCCCAGAAATGCTGCGTCCACGAAGGCGATTCCGAACACGCCCCAGGCGCCCAGCGGCTTCAATACCGCCCAGATCCAGGCTGTGTAGCGCGAGAAAAGATGCTTTACCCAGTCCATGAGGAAAAAATCAATTGTACGCGAAGGGCGATATGCGACCGCGCGCTACTTGCGCAGGGGCTCAGCGCGAGGGTTCGGCGTGCGCTGTCTTGCCCCGCAGCAGTTCCAGCGCGTGCGGCAGCAGATCGATGACCGCCGCCAGCGACTCAGTCGCGCCCGCCGGGCTGCCCGGCAGGTTCAGCACCAGGCTGTGGCTGATCGTTCCGCAGAGACCGCGGCCCAGCGCCGCCAGAGGCGTCTTCTTCATCCCTTCGGCGCGCATGCGCTCGGCTACGCCGTCCACCAGCCGGTCGCAGACCGCGCGCGTCGCCTCCGGCGTGACGTCGCGCTCGGTGACGCCGGTCCCGCCCGTGGTCACCACCAGTTGCGCCCGCTTGGCCAGCCGCTTGATCGCCGCCGAGATCTTCACCTGGCTGTCGGGCACGATCTCCGTCGCCAGCACCTCGAAGCCCTTGACCCTGAGCGCAGCGGCGACCGCAGGCCCGGACCTGTCCGCGCGCGTGCCACGGTGACACGAATCGCTCACGGTGATGACAGCCGCTGTCATGAAGAGAGTCTAGTTTCCAGATTCCGCTTGCCGGTTGCAAGCGGGAAAGGTGGATTGCGGGCGCCTACGCTTCCAGCACGTCGCCTTCGCTGTCGCGGTTGGCTTCGTCGATCAGGCGGAGGCCTTCCATCAGCAGCCCCTGGGTGGAGCGCGTGGTCGTGGTCTGGTTCGATGATCCGTTGAAATCGATCTGGAAGTTGCCGCCGTTCCAGGTCAGGACCTTGTACACCGCTTCGTCCCCGACCAGGTTTCCGTACACGGCGTGGCTGATCTGGCCGTCGGAGAAATACATGTCGCAGCGATCGCCGTTGTTGGTCAGGATGAGCTCGCAGTTCTTGTGGCCCATCTCCAGCGACTGCAGCAGGTCCATGACGTTCATCTGCGCCAGGCTGCCGCGCAGCATGCCGTCGCTGGCGGTGGGCGCTTCGCGCGCCATCTTCTCCAGCGCGATCTTGTCGATCACCTTCTTGATCCGCGCCACCGTCTCGCGGATGAAGAACGGCTTCTCCAGGAAATCCTCCACAGCATCCTGAATCACCTTCAGCTTGTCGGTGATGTCGGACTTGCTGGCCACCATGATGAAAGGGATCTTGGCCGTCTGAGGCCGGCTGCGCAACTTCTCCAGCAACTGCCGCCCGCTCATGCCTTCCATCGTGTAGTCGCTGATCACCAGGTCCGGCGATTCATCGATGGATTTGAGCAGGGCATCCGCTCCGTCGGTGGTCGTACTGACGGTGGCCAGCGGCGCCAGCGACTGGCGCAGCATCTCCAGCACCATCGGATTGTCGTCGACCAGCAGGACGCGTACGTTGCTTGGCATGGGGTTACTTCTTGGTCTTGCGGCGATACTCGCCCGATTTGCCGCCGGACTTCCTCTGCAGAACGACCTCGCGGATCTCGATGCCCTTATCCAGTGCCTTGCACATATCGTAGACGGTGAGGGCGGCGACGCTGGCCGCCACCAGAGCTTCCATCTCTACCCCCGTGACCGCGGTGGTCGTTACTCGGGAGGCAATGGCGACGCCATTCTCACACAATTTTGTACGCACATCAATGTGCGAGAGCGGCAGCGGATGGCACATGGGTATCAGTTCCGCTGTGCGTTTGGCCGCTGCTATACCCGCGAATCTGGCCACCCCCAGGGGGTCGCCCTTGGGATTCTTCGGCAGCGCTTTCAGCACCCTGGCAGACATGCAAACGAAGGCGCTCGCCTCTGCCGTGCGCTTGCTGGGGCGTTTCTCCGAGACGTCCACCATGCGGGCTCGGCCGGACCGGTCGTAGTGGGAGAGCCTCGCCTTTGGCTCTTGGCTTTTTGTTTTTCGCTTGGCCATTGACGGCCGTCAGCTTACCAGTAGTCTGCAGGGAAACGCTAAGAGCCAAGAGCGAAAAGCCCACAGCGTTCCTACCGCTGCATGCGGCTGAAGAAATAGAAGATCAGCGACAGCACGATGCTCAGCAGGATGGAGGTGACGATCGGGAAATAAACGGTCGTATGCTTTCCGCGATAGACAATGTCCCCCGGCAATCGGCCAACCGGCACATTCATGCGCCCGAGCAGGACGATGACTATGCCGACCACGAGCAACAGGGCCCCGATCCCGATCAGAAGTTTTCCGACATCGCTCACCCTTCCATTGTAATTCGTCTAATTCCCAGGAACCGCGCAGCCCCGCATGTCGTACCCTGCTGCTGGTAGACTTCCCGGTTCATTTTGAAAGGAGATTACCTTGCGAAGCATCTCATTTTTCCTGGTTGCGGCGCTGGCGGTGTCCACGGCGCTGGCCCAGCAGTCGGCCCGGCCGCCCATCGATCCTGACCAGCGGTTCGATCTCGAGAATCTCGACAAGTCGGTCGATCCCTGTGTGGACTTTTTCCGCTATTCCTGCGGCGGCTGGTTGGCGCGCAATCCCATCCCCGCGGATCAAGCGGCTTGGGGACGGGGCAGTGAACTGCGCCAGCGGAACCTGGCTATCGAGCGCGAGGTCCTGGAAAAAGCTTCTGTGCCCGATCCCAAGCGCAGTGCGGTGGACCAGAAGATCGGTGACTATTACGGCGCTTGCATGGACGAGAAGGCCGCGAACGCGGCGGGAACTGCGCCGCTGAAGCCGGAGCTGGCCCGTATCGCCGCCATCAAGTCGAAGAACGAGCTGGCCGTGGAACTCGCCCACCTGCACGGGGTCACCTACGCGCTGGTGAATTCGATTTACGGCACGACCGGGCCGGCGGTGTTCGCGTTCACCTCCAGCCAGGACCTGACGGATGCCAGCCTGGTGGTTGCCGCCGCCGACCAGGGCGGGCTCGTCATGCCCGACAGGGATTACTACCTGAAGGATGATGCCAAGTCGCTCGAGATCCAGAAGCAATACGTCGCCCACGTGGAGAAGATGTTCGAGTTGCTCGGCGAGCCGGCACCGCAGGCCGAAGCCGACGCCAAGACCGTCATGGGCATCGAGACCGCGCTGGCCAAGGTATCCATGGACAAGGTCTCGCGGCGCGATCCAGCCAAGCTGAACAATCCCATGCCTCTTGACCAGCTCGCGGCGCTTTCACCGTCGTTCGACTGGCGCGCTTACACGAAGGCGATCGCCATGCCGGCATCGCACCACATCCTGGTGATGCAGCCGAATTTCTTCCGCGGCATGGACGCTCTGATCAAATCGGTGCCGCTGCAGGACTGGAAGACCTATCTCAAGTGGCATTTGCTGCATGCCGCTGCTCCGGCTCTCTCCGACGCCATCGTCACCGAAGATTTCAACTTCAACCAAAAAGTTCTTTTCGGGCGCCAGCAGGAGCTTCCGCGCTGGAAGCGCTGTGTGGCGTACGTGGACCGCGACCTGGGCGAGGCGCTCGGCCGGGCCTATGTGGACCGCACTTTCGGCGTAGAAGGAAAGCAGCGCACCACCAAGCTGGTCAACGCGCTGGAAAAAGCGCTTGGCCAGGACATCGAACAGCTCGAATGGATGTCGCCCGCGACCAAGAAAGAGGCGCTGACGAAGCTGCACGCCATCGAGGACAAGATCGGCTATCCCGCGCGCTGGCGCGACTACTCAACGCTGGAGATCGTGCGTGGCGATGCGGCCGGCAACGCGCTGCGCGCCGCCCAATTCGAATGGGCCCGCGAGCTTGCGAAGATCGGCAAACCTGTGGACCGCGTCGAGTGGATCATGACTCCGATGACCGTCGATGCTTACTATGACCCGCAGCTCAACACCATCAACTTTCCCGCCGGCATCCTCCAGCCGCCTTTCTTCGACAAGCGGATGGACGACGCGGTGAATTACGGGGCCATCGGCTCTGTGATCGGCCACGAACTGACCCACGGATTCGACGATCAGGGCCGCCAGTTCGACGCCCAGGGCAACCTGCGCGATTGGTGGACTCCGGAAGATGCCAATGCGTTCACTCAGCGTGCCGACTGCCTGGTCGAACAGTACGACAGCTACGTCCCGGTGGACGACGTCCATCTCAACGGCAAGCTCACTCTGGGGGAGAACACCGCCGACAATGGCGGCCTTCGGATCGCGCTGATGGCTCTGCTGAACACAATGGCAGAGGAGAAGCATACCCCGGACGGTCGGATCGACGGCTTCACGCCGGAGCAGCGCGTCTTCCTCGGTTTCGGCCAGGGTTGGTGCGCGCAGCTTCGTCCGGAGATGCTGCGCACCATGGCTCTGACCAACGAGCATTCCACGCCCGTCTTCCGGGTCAACGGCGTGGTTTCGAATATGCCGGAATTCCGCAAGGCGTTCGGCTGCAAGGCCGGGCGGCCCATGGTCCGGGCCAATGCCTGCCGGGTCTGGTGAGGCGAAGGAAAAATCAGGCCCGGCGCTGGCCGGGCCTTTTTGTTTTCAGAACGGACTAGCTCTTGGGTGGGCCCGATTTCATCCTGCGCGCCGGCTTGTCCGACGCATTCTCTGCCGGACCGGCCTGCTTCAGCATGTCGTCGATCAGGGCGTAGAGCTGGCTGCGGTCCACCACCTCGACGAACGGCGTGCCGCGCTGTGTGTTGCTGACGATGTAGATGGTCGGCGTGTGCTGGACGCCGGTCCTCTGCCCGAGATTGAAGTCCTGCTTGATCCTCTTTTCCAGCTCACCCTTCGGATCGACGGCGAAAGGCAGCTTCAGGTTGTGCTCCTTGGCGAAGTTCTCACCGAACTGCCGCACGTTATCCGGCGTGATCTCGATCTGGTGGGCGAAGATCTGGGTTCGGAACTCGTCCCCGACCTTCGGCGAGATTGAGTCGAAGTAGCGCGCCAGGATCGCCGCCTGGAACGACCAGTTGTGCATCGGCAGGGGAAAATCGTAGTGCACGATGGGGATCTTGTAGGTGCGTGCCGCCTCTTGCAGCAGCGGCCACGCCCGCGAGCAATCCGGGCACTGCAGGTCTTCAAAGACGACGATGGCCACGCGTGCGCCCTTCGGCGGCCGCAGCGCGGTGGTGTCGGCGGCGGCCGCCAGAAGAGACGCGGCCAGCACCAAAATCAGGAGCAACACGAGCTTGCGCAAAGGAACCTCTTCTTCATGCTTGGCAGCTTGGGAGCTGCCCAATGGGATGCGAATCGCCAGCGAACACGCTGCACGTCGCTTGCTTATCCTAAACGAAAGCGCAGTCCCGGTGTTGGCCTTCAATAGTGGAAGGTGTACTTGGCCTGGATCGAAACCATTCGGGGATCGCCGAAATGCGTGCCTCCGAAGGTGTTGCTGTTGTCCAGCAGATAGCGGTTGTTGGTCACGTTCAACGCCGTCAGACGGACCGCCCAGCGCTCTCCGATCGACTTGCCCAGCGCTATGTCCAGTGTCGTGTGCGAGGCAAGGTGTGCCGGGCCGTCGCCATCCAGGAACCCCGAGCCGTACGAGACGTTGGTCGAGGCCCACGCGTGCCACGGCAGATTCACGTGAATACCGGTGCTCAACGTGTGCCGCTGGTCGTGGTCCAGGAAAAACGGTCCGGAGGGCAGCGCGCTCAGGTCGATCAATCCTCCGCTGACGCCCCCGAACCCCATCGCCCACTGGTGCGAATAAGCCAGGTGGAAATCGGCGCGGCCGAACACCTGCGGAGAACGGATCGTCGCCTCCCACCCGCGTATACGCGCCCGGTCGATGGTCAGCGGGAGAAAGATGTTGGAGTTCCCCAGCACGTCGTGGTCGAAGTAGTTTCGGGCGGCGGTGCTGAAATGGGTGAAGTCCGCCGTCCAGCGATGGACGGGGACACTCACCCCGAACTCGTACTGCTCGTCTTTCTCGCCGCGGAGTGGCTGAAACGCAAATCCCTGCTGTGCGGCCAGATCCAGGATCGGCCCAGAGACCGTGGTCAGCGGAGGCGCCTGGTAATAACGGCCGTAGAACCCGCGCAGCACCCACTTGATGCGCGGGATCACGATTGCGGCGCCGAGACGAGGATCGACCGCCGTCTCGCTGAGCGGCCCGGAAAAATGCGTCACACGCAGGCCGCCGTTGAACGTCAGCCAGTTCGTGGGCTTGTATTGCTCCTCGGCGAAGGCCGCGACCACGCTGCCCCACTGGCTGTCATTCTCCGTGATAGCAGGATTCCCGGGGCTGCGCAGCGCAAAAAACATTCGCTCGTTCTGGGCGAATCCCTGGAAGCCGAAGCGCGCGTTGTGCCGCCCGCGCGCGATCGAGACCATGCTCACGCCGCCAAAATAATCGGACCGGCGCTCGTCTTCCGGAGAGACCGGCGTGTCGGCCGGGCCTCCGATGTAATGGGCGCGGTTCAGGTGTAGGAACGGAGAGACGGTGAACAGGATGCCGCGCTGACCGCTGTGGACCCATGAGCCGTTGACGAAAGTATCGTGCTCGTTTTCGACGTCGCGAGTCCCAGAGGCCTGGTCCGCTGGAGTGTTCGGCACCTGGTAGTGATCGCCGCGAGCGGATGCGACCAGCCGCAACTGGTCAGACGGAGTTTGATTGAGGATCAGCGACACAAAGCCGCCCAGCCCCGCTCCCATGTCGTGCAGCACTTCGGGCGAGGGCGTCTCCAGGCCGAGGTCGGTGCGATTGCCCGACAGGCTGGCAAAGTACGCGAAGCGATCGGTGTGGCTGCCGCAACTGAGCTGATCGTCGGTCTGGTTGTAGCTGCCGTAGTTCACCACAATCTCGCACTGCTTGTAGGCCTCGAATCCGGAGCGCGTCACCACATTGATGACGCTGTACACGCGGTCGCCGTATTCGGCGGAGAGGCCGCCGCGCTGCACCTCGAGCGTATCGATGTTTTTCGGATCGAACTGCGGGCCGACATTGGTGGCGATGTTGGTGTTGGGCACCGGGATCCCGTCCAGCATCCAGGTGAACTGGTGCCCCCCGCGCACGTGCAACAGGTCGTGCACCATGTACGCCCCGGGAACGAAGTCGGTGATCATAGACAGGCTGTTGGTGCGCTCCGCGCCCGGCGACTGCTGTATCTGCTGGCGGCTGATCTGGCTGACAGTCGTGGAAGAGCTTGTGTCCACCGCCGGCGAGTTCTCGCGTACCTCGACTTTTTCGCTCACCTTTGCCAGCACCAGCGGGAAATGCAGGTTGGCGACTTGGCCGGAGCGCAGCAGGAGCGTCTGCTCTTGCGTGTCGAAACCTGCCGAGCTTACCGCGACCAGATACTCCCCGACAGGCACCGCGTCGAACTCGAAGCTGCCGGAATCGTCGCTGGTCACCGTCTTCGTCCATTCCGAGGCGGATGCCTTCACGACTACCTGGGCGCCTGCCACCGGCCGGTGCTGCGGGTCGTGGATCAGCCCGCGGACGGTGCCGAATATGCTCGCGTACGCCGAGAGCGCGCAGGCGGCCACACCAATGCAGACGAGCTGCCGGACAATCTTCCTCAACTTGAAACTCTCCCACTAGAGGCAAATGGACGCGCGCAGCACACGGGCTGCGTGCAACGTGGGCGGCCGAAACGGGCCGCGTGGAATCAGCGAGAGGAGACGGTCGGAGGCGCCCGGCCGGTTTCTTCCTTAGGCTCCGGCGTGGACCGATTAGCGGATGAGAATTCGCGGACGAACCGGTGCTCATCGTTCGGCGCGATGGCGGTGAAAGCCGTGTGTACGCGCGGCGCCTGGTGGGCTGACACCAATCCCTGGCAGTTGTGACAATGCAGTTTGGCGTCGCGAAAGGTCTTCTCGGCACTCGGCTGGCAATGGTGCCCGGCGCGGCGGCAGCAGGAATGCTCGGGAGAGGCGTAGGTAGCCAGGGCTGCCGGCGCGAACCAGCTCGCCACCAGCACCAACAGCAACCCTCGTGCCCCCACCCTTGCCATAAGTGCGGATATTCTACGCCAAGATCCAGGACGGCATCGGAGACGTTGAGCCGCTATTTTGCCGCATGATAGGATGACCATTTCTGCCAGCTCTCCGCCACGGAAACCGTGGCTGTCCCGGCCATCCGGGACACCAGCCCAGAAGGTCGGTCGCCGGCAGGCGATGACTCCTGCCGCATCCCCTCTTGGCTTATTCATTAAGGAGTCACCGTGAAAGTCTACGAAGGGGCAAACATCCGCAACGTCGCTGTACTGGGCCACTCGCACGCGGGCAAGACGTCGCTGGTCTCGGCCATGCTCTTTACGGCCGGCTCGACGCAACGCCTGGGGCGGGTGGACGACGGCAGCACGGTCACCGACTACGACGAAGAAGAAGTGGCGCGCAAGATGACCATCTCCACCGGCATCGGGCACGCCGAGTGGAAGAACGTCAAGATCAACCTGCTCGACAACCCCGGTTTCAACATGTTCGTGCACGAGGCGAAGACGTCGATGGTCGCGGTCGAATCGGCCATCGTGGTGGTGGACGGCGTGAGCGGCGTCGAGGTCGTCACCGAGAAGGTCTGGGGCTACGCCGACGAGTTCAAGCTGCCGCGCATCATCGTCGGCGCCCGCATGGACCGCGAGCGCGCCAACTACGACCGGCTGATGGAATCACTGACCAGCACGTTCGGCCGTACGGTGATCCCGCTGCAACTACCCATCGGAAGCGAGAAGAATCTGGCCGGCATCGTGGACCTGGTCCGCATGAAGGCCTACAGCTATGACATGGGTGGCAGCGGCAAGGGCAAGGAAGTCGATATTCCCGCCAACCTGAAGGACGCGGCCCAGGCGGCCCACGAGAAGCTGGTCGAGATCGTCGCCGAGGGCGACGACAAGCTGATGGAGGAATTCTTCGAGAAGGGCACGATCCCCGAGGAGCACCTGGTTCCCGCGCTACACGAAGCCATCCGCGACGACAGGATCTTCCCCGTCCTGTTCACCAGCGGGTTGGGCAACATCGGGACGGACAAGCTGCTGGATTTCCTGGTGGAGTACGCTCCGACGGCCGCCGAACGCCAGCCGGTCGAAGCCGCGCCGTCACCGAACAACGGCGAGCCCGCGCGCCGCAAGGTCGCCGATTCCGAGCCGCTCTCGCTCTACGTTTTCAAGACCGTCAGCGACCCCTTCGCGGGGCGCATCTCGTACTTCAAGGTCTATTCCGGCGTGTTGAAGAACGATGCCACCGTGCAGAACTTCACCAAGAACTCGTCGGAAAAACTGGCACATATCTCCATCATTCAGGGCAAGACCGCCGTACCGGTGACCGAGTTACACGCCGGCGACATCGGCGCCGTGGCCAAGTTGCGCGACACGCTGACCGGCGACACGCTGGGCGACAAGAACGCGCCCATCCAGTATCCGGTGGTCAAGCTGCCCGAGCCCGCCATCAGCTTCGCCATCGAGCCCAAGACCCGCGGCGATGAAGACAAGCTCTCCAGCATCCACCGCATGATGGAAGAGGACGCGATGCTGCGGTTCTTCCGCGATCCGCAGACCAAGGAGTTCCTGATCGCGGGCACCGGCCAGCAGCACATCGAGGTCGTCGTCTCCAAGCTCAAGAAGCGCTACCACGCGGAAGTGAACCTCAAGGCCCCGAAGGTTCCGTATCGCGAGACCATCCGCGGCCGCGCCGACGCCCACGGACGCCACAAGAAGCAGACCGGCGGACACGGCCAGTTCGGCGACTGCAAGATCAAGATGGAGCCGATGCCGCGCGGCGGTGGATTCGAGTTCGTCAACGACATCTTCGGCGGCTCGATCCCCAGGAACTTCATCCCCGCCGTGGAGAAGGGCATCGTCGAGGCGGCCCAGCGCGGCTACCTGGCCGGCTACCCGGTCGTGGACTTCAAGGTGATCCTCTACGACGGCAGCTACCACGACGTGGACTCGAACGAACTGTCATTCAAGGTGGCCGGCCGCCTCGCCTTCAAGAAGGCGATGGAGCAGGCCAAACCCACGCTGCTCGAGCCCATCATGAAAGTCGAGATCACCGCTCCCGACGAATTCGCCGGCAGTATCATGGGCGACCTCAACTCGCGGCGCGGCCGCATTCAGGGCATGGACAACAAGGGCGGCAAGACCGTGGTCAAGGCCGAAGTCCCCATGGCCGAGATGTTGACCTACGGCGCCGACCTCACTTCCATGACCCAGGGCCGCGGCTCCTTCAACATGGAGATGAATCACTACGACATCGTCCCGCAGCAGCAGCAGGAAAAGATCATCGCAGCGGCCAAGGCGGAGCGCGGCGAAGTCATCGAAGAAGAAGAGTAGGCTGTTCGCCGACCTCCAGGGGCGGCGGGATGCCGCCCTCTTTAATGGGTGACTGACAACCGACAACCGACAACTGGCAACTATAGATTGGCCCGCTTCGAGCAATACGAGAGCTGCGCGCTGAACGGCGATGAGTGGGAGCCCTCATCCGCCTTCCACGATCTCGACCTGGCCTCTGCCGTCGCCCGCGCTCCAGCCGCCTGCGCCTGATGCGCGTCGTGTACGTCGACGGTGAGGAGGTCGAGAAGCAGGTCATCGCCGAGGTGGGCGGCCTGCGCGAGCGTCCCTAACGTCCGTTTGCCTGCCGGAGCGTTTCTCGCTACTATCCGCTCAGTGGCCTCGCCCAAGAACAATCCTGACCTGAAAGACCGCATCGTTTCCGCCGCGCCGCTTGACGACGACGCCTCCTTCGAACTCAAGCTGCGCCCGCAGCGTCTGGCCGAATTCATCGGGCAACACAAAGTCAAGAACCAGCTCTCCGTCGCCATCGAAGCCGCCAGGTCCCGCGGCGAGGCCATGGACCACGTCCTACTCTACGGCCCGCCCGGGCTGGGCAAGACCACGCTGGCCAGCATCATCGCCAACGAGCTCGCGGTCAGCCTCCAGCAGACCTCGGCGCCGGTCTTGCAGATCAAGGGCGACCTCACCGCGATCCTCACCAACCTGAAAGCCAAGCAGGTGCTCTTCTTCGACGAGGTGCACCGCATGCAGCCGGCGCTGGAAGAACTGCTCTACGCCGCACTCGAGGACTACCAGCTCGACATCATCATCGGCCAGGGACCCTCGGCGCGCACCCACACCTTCGAGATCCCGCATTTCACCTTCGTCGGCGCCACCACCCGCGCTGGGCTGCTTTCAGCGCCCCTGCGCTCGCGCTTCGGCATCATGCTGCGCCTCGAGTTCTACACGCACGCCGACTTGGAGATCATCGTCAAGCGCTCGGCGGAGATCCTGGGCGTCGCGATCGAGAACGATGGGGCCTCCGAGATCGCCATGCGCGCCCGCGGCACGCCACGCATCGCCAACCGCCTGCTGCGGCGCGTGCGCGACTACGCCCAGGTGCGCGGCGCCGGCCGCATCGACATAGCCACCGCGGAGGCTGCGCTGGAGATGCTCGAAGTGGACAAGCACGGCTTCGACGAGATCGACCGCAAGCTCCTGCTCACCATCATCGAGAAGTACCAGGGCGGCCCGGTCGGCGTGAACACCCTCGCCGCCGCGCTCGCCGAAGAGCCCGAGGCCATCGAGGAGATGTACGAGCCCTTCCTCATCCAGATCGGCTTCCTCGATCGCACCCCGCGCGGCCGCGTCGCCACCAAGCTCGCCTACGACCACTTCGGCATCACGCCCAGCCGCAAACAGTCGGCGCTGTTCTAGAATGTGACAGATATGAAACCACCTCGACAGCTGACCGCCATCATCGAGCGCGAGGGCGACATGTATGTCGCGCTCTGTCCTGAGTTCGACATTGCGAGCCAGGGTGAGAGCATCGAGGCAGCTCGCCTAAACCTGAAGGAAGCAGTCGAGTTATTCCTTGAGACTGCGGATCCTTCCGAGGTCCAGCGTCGTCTGCACACCGAGGTATTCGTGACCCGCCTTGAGGTCGCGGGTGACTAAACTCCGGATCCTCTCCGGAGCGGAAATTTGTGCCATCCTCTCCCGTCACGGGTTCGTGGAAGTCCGCCGGCGTGGCAGCCACATCATCATGCAAAAAAGAATGGCCGACACGACGGTCACGGTCCCGGTACCGAATCATCGCGAGTTAAAGACTGGGACCTTGCTGTCGGTGATCCGCCAATCCGGCGTGCCTCGCAGCGAGTTTGAGGGCTAACGCTCCGCCAAGGTCTTGATGTGCTCCAGCACCCGCATGTGGATGCGATGGATGAAGTAATCCGACCACACCTGCCAGTAGGCTCCGGGCCAGAAGCGGTTCTCGTACCAGGTCGTACCTTCCAGGCGCGTGCGCCCGCCGGGTAATTCGGTGAGCCGGAACTCGCCGCGGCGCGAAAGCAGGTAGTTCTGTGCCAGGTGGGCCGGCTTGATGTCGTATGGTGACCATTCCTGCATGACCGGCGGCTGATCGCGCACCGAGAAGCTCAGCCGGTGCGGCTCGTCCCAAACCTCGATTGGCTCGACGAACGCTCCGGTGGAGAACACGCAGTAACGCACCGCGCCCGGCCCGTGACCCTGGATCTCGGCGCGGATGGGATAGGCGACGCCGGTATGGAACAACCATTCGCGCTGATCTGGGATCTGCGCGAAGGCGATCAGTTGGTTCCAGACTTTCTGCGGAGGCGCATTCACCACCACTTCCGAGTGGATCGCAATGGGCCGTGGCGGCAAGTGCGCCCCCTGTTCTCCGGCCATCAGCATGGGCAGTGCCAGCACCAGAGCCCCGAACACCTGCGGTACTGGATGCGGCGGCAACGGACGCGAGAAGATGCTGTGGGCCAGCGCCCCGCCCATCATCGCGATCGGCGCCGCGATGGGCAGCGCCATCAGCAGGCACACTGCTCCTTCGATGGCGACGAACAACAGCGTCGTGCCCGCGATCAACAACGCGAGCATCGAAACCGCGATCGACTCTCGCTTCCGCCGCCGCCCGCCCAGGTTGTACACAGCCACGGAAACGAATCCAACAACGAACGGGACGCCGACGAAAAGTCCCCATCCATAATTCGCCAGTACTTTGACCCCGAAGAGCGTCAGCAGCAGGGCGATCGGAGTGCAAAGCAGCACCCCGGCGAACGCCGCGCCGAGTTTGCTCTCCGGCGCAACGTTCTCCCAGTAACTGGTTGCCTGAACCGTAGCGGACGCGGCGGCTGAGTCGCCGGGCAGAATGCTGAGCACTACAAAGAAAAGCAGATTCACGAAGGGAACGAAGAACAGAACGGTCCAGCCGAGCGGATAGCCGAGATCGCGGAGCCGCTTCACGGTCAGCAACACGCCGAACCAGATGAAAGGGATGGCGATGGCGAGCATGGTGTAAAAGAACCGCTGCTCGCTCGCTGGCAGACTCACGATCGAGAACGCGCCCGCAGGTTCGTAGTAATTCAGTGGTGTCCACGGCCGGTGGAAGACCTGCTTCGCGACCACTCTGTCGACCGTGTATTTCAGCGCAAACAGCGTCGCACCGTAGCCGAAGTACTGGCCGCGGCCGACGGTGCCCTCCCATTCGAACAGCGTGGACAACACTGGAATGCGGCTCACCCTCACCCCTGACAGCAGCATAGTACGAGTCATTCGTTATGTGTCCGGTTTTTCAGCACCCAGGTTGGGTCATTAGTGTTCATCCATTGCGACACAGTTTCCCTGGCTGAGTGGTGGGCGCTGACTGCTGGTTTACAATGCCCGGACATGCCCGTCGCGGTTCGCTCGTTCGCCAAGATCAACATCGGCCTGCGCATCGGTCCCACGCGCCCCGATGGATTTCACGAGCTGCGCACCGTGTACCAGACCATCGCGCTGCACGATGTGGTGCGCGTCAGCGTGGGCCGGGGCAGCGGTATCGAGTTGAGATCCAACGCGCGCAGCGTCCCCACCGACCGATCTAACACCTGCCATCGCATTGCCGACCTCGTCCTGCGCACGCTCGGCAAGCGCGCCAGGGTCACCATCGCCATCGAGAAAAGGCTGCCGGTGCAGGGCGGCCTGGGCGGCGCCTCGTCCAACGCCGTCGCCACCATGCTGGGGCTGGAGCGCGTGCTGAAGGTTGAGCTCTCTCCCCGAGACCGCCTGCGCATCGCCACCGAGGTCGGCTCCGACGTGCCCCTGTTCCTGGTCGGCGGCACCATCCTCGGCACCGGCCGCGGCGAGGAGGTCTATCCCCTGGAAGACCTGCCTGCTCTCGACTGCGTGGTAGTCATGCCTACCGCTGGCGTCTCCACCCCACAAGCGTTCGCGGCCTGGGATCGGCGTTCCGGGCGAATCCGAGGGGGCCAGTCCAGGAAATTGACCTCTCCCGCTATATCCAGTAAAATGAATCGGTTCAGCCACTCTATTTTTGCGTGGCTGAGGGGTTCTTCCACCGGTGTTCCCAGCCCCGTGCGGTGGAGAGGGGCCGGGGACCGGGCCGAGGCACTGCTTCTCGACCTTGTCCGTGCCGGGATCGAAAACGACTTTGAACGGGTCGTCTTTTCTGAGCATCCCGAACTGCGTGACGTGAAGCGTGCCCTGGAGCGGGTAGGAGCCCGGTATGCGTCCCTCTCCGGCTCAGGGTCGGTTGTCTACGGGCTGTTTTCCTCGAAAACGGCGGCCCGCACTGCGGTGGAGCGCCTGAAGGGTAATGGTATTCCGGCGCAGGCGACGAGGACCTTGTCGCGCCGGCAGTACTGGCGGCGGATGTTTGTATGAGTTTCTAGTTTCTCGTTTCTAGTTTTTCGAGGGCTGGTTCTTTCGAGAAACGAGAAACCGGAGACTAGAAACAGGGTTTTGGGCGGTCGACTAATGGTAGGTCAAGTGCCTTTGGAGCACTTTGTCTAGGTTCGAATCCTAGCCGCCCAGCCAGATCAGCAGGCAGCAGAGGTCAGGATTCGGTAGTCGGCGGGAAGATGCACCAGGTCACGAAAAAGACGCTCGAGGTCGGCAGTCCACACGAGGTGGCGACGAACGCTATGGCGACGACAGTGGCAACCGCGGAAAACAAGACGCAGGAGCCCTCGCAACAGCCCAAGACCGATCGCAAACCGCAGAGGGCACGGCACGACGACAAGTTCAAGATCTTCTCCGGGACGGCGAACCCGGCGCTGGCCGACGAGGTGTGTGCCCACGTGGGCATGCCGCGTGGCCAGGCCACGGTGACCCGCTTCCAGGACGGTGAGACCTACGTGCAGTTGCAGGAGAACGTGCGCGGCACCGACGTCTTCGTGCTGCAGCCCACCTGCTTCCCGGTGGACCAGCACCTGATGGAGCTGCTGCTGATGATCGACGCGCTCAAGCGCGCCTCGGCGCGCCGCATCACTCCCGTCATCACCTATTACGGGTACGCGCGCCAGGACCGCAAGGACAAGCCGCGCGCACCCATCAGCTCCAAGCTGGTGGCCGACATGATCACCACCGCCGGTGCGCATCGCGTCCTGGTCATCGACCTGCACGCGCCGCAGATCCAGGGCTTCTTCAACATTCCCGTGGACCACCTGTTTGCGTCCCCGGTGCTGGTGTCGTACTGCAAGGAAGCCGCCTTTCCCAACCTGACGGTGGTCTCTCCCGATGCCGGCGGCGTGGAGCGTGCGCGCTTCTTCGCCAAGAAGATGGACTCGGCGCTGGCCATCGTGGACAAGCGCCGCACGGGCATGGACGAGTCCGAGGTCATGCACGTCATCGGCGACGTCCACGGGCGCACCTGCCTGCTGCTCGACGACATCATCGACACCGCCGGCACCCTGTGCAAGACCGCCGAGGCGCTGGTCGAGGCGGGCGCGGCCAAGGTCTATGCCTGCGCCACCCACCCCGTGTTCTCCGGCAAGGCCATCGAACGCATCGCGAAGTCGAAACTTGAGCAAGTCATTGTTACCAACACCATCCCGCTCACGGAACTGGGGCGGCAGGAACCCAAGATCAGGGTGCTCTCCATCGCCGGTCTCATCGCACGGGCGATCCAGTCGATCCACGAGGAGACCTCGGTCAGCACGCTATTCACATAAGGACGAAGGGAATCATGGCTACAGCAACAGCAAGCAACGTAGTGGAAGCGCAACCGCGGCAGGATTCGTCGCGCGGCAAGAACGAAGCTCGGCGGGTGCGCGCCGCCGGCCGCATCCCGGCCGTGCTTTATGGCGCCAAGAAGCCGACCATCGCGCTGCTCGTCGATCCGAAGCAGATGCTGCGCATCCTGCATTCGGATACCGGGCATAACACCATCTTCGACCTCCAGGCCGGCACGGAGCGCACCAAGGCCATGATCGTGGATTGGCAGTACGAGCCCATCAACAGCTCCCTGCTCCACGTGGATCTGAAGCGGATCGCCATGGACATGCGCATGAAGGTTGCAGTGCCTGTCCGCCTCCTGGGCACGCCCGAGGGCGTGAAGACGCAGGGCGGCATCCTCGAGCAGGTGCTGCGCGAAGTCGAGGTCGAGTGTCTGCCGGCCGACATACCGGGCCACATTGACGCCGACGTTGCGCACCTGGTCTTCGGCACCGACCTGCGCGTCTCCGGCCTGCCGCACAGCGAGAAGCTGAAGTTCCTTACCGTCGCGGACCAGATCGTGGCCCACATCGTGTCGGTGAAGGAGCATGTTGAGGAGAAACCGGCCGAGGCGGGCGTGGAAGTCGCTGCCGCTCCTGCCGAGCCCGAAGTCATCAAGAAGGGCAAGCAGGAGGCTGAGGAAGGCGCTGCCGTGGGCGCGGCGGAAGCCAAGCCCGAAAAGGCCGAAAAGGCCGAGAAGGCCGAGAAGAAAGAGAAGAAGTGACCGCGCTTGGCGGGCGTTTGAGCCCGCCGCGGTCATTCCTTCGCTACGCTCAGGACAGGCTCTGAGCGCGACAGCGCGAAGGATCTCGAACAAAGCGGACATGTGTTGATGAACGAAAGGTTCATACCAGCACCGTGAAGCTGATTGTCGGTCTCGGCAATCCGGGCATCGAGTATCAGTTCACGCCGCACAACATGGGGTTTTTGGCGGTGGACCGCATCGCGGAAGACTGTGGCGTGCGGGTGAGCAACCGCCATGGCCGGGCGTTGACCGGCAAGGCCGTGATCGCGGGACACGACGTTCTCCTGGCCAAGCCGGAGACGTTCATGAACCTCAGCGGCATGTCGGTACGCGAGTTGGTGCGCGAGTACCAGGCCGATCCGGCGCAGGACCTGATCGTGGTGTATGACGAGCTGGACCTGCCGCTTGGCCAGTTGCGCATCCGCCCGCGGGGAAGCTCGGCGGGCCACAACGGCCTGGAGTCGATCATCGGGGCGCTGGGCACGCAGGAATTCACCCGCGTGCGCCTGGGCATCGCCCCGGGGCACCCGGTGAAGGACGGCGCCCGGTACGTGCTGTCGCAGATCAAGCGCTCGCAGGAAGCAGCGATCGCCGACATGCTCGACAGCGCCGCCGATGCGGTGAAGGTCATCCTCGCCGATGGCGTGCCACAGGCCATGAACCGGTTCAACCGCAAGGTCGAATCGGCGGAACCGGAAGCGTAGAAGAGTTTTGGAGAGAGACAATGCAACGTACTTATGAAGTGATGTTTATCGTCCGGCCCGACATGGCCGACGAAGATCTCGACAAGCTGATCTCGTCACTCGAGACCAGCGTTACCACCGCCGGCGGCGCCGTCAAGAACGTGGAGAAGATGGGCAAGCGCCGCCTGGCTTACACCGTTCGCAGGTTCCAGGACGGCTTGTACATCCTGCTCACCCTCGAGGGCACGGGCCAGATGGTGACCGAGCTGGAGCGCCGCCTGCGCGTCACCGAGCCGGTGATCAAGTTCATCACCGTGCGCGTGGACGAGGAACAGAAGCGGCAGGACAAGATCAAGAAGATCCGCGCCACGCACCAGAAGCGTGCGCCCGAGCCCGCAGCCGAGCCGGCTACCGGCGAACCGGCGACGCCCGCCGCGGTCTAACGAAATCGTGTGGGACAGCCGCATTCGGCTGTCCGCCAGAAATTTCAAGGAGATTTATGGCTGACGAAGAGAAAGTCCAGGCACCCGCAACCACCGAAGCCGCGGCCTCCGAGCAACCGGCAGCGGCCCCGCAGCCGCAGGCCCAGGTCCAGACCCAGGCGCCGCAGCAGCGTCCCCGTATGGGAGGCGATCGCGGCCCCCGCCCCGGCGGCGATCGCGGTCCCCGTTCCGGCGGCCGCGAAGGCGGTCCCCGCAAGTTCTTCCGCCGCAAGAAGGTCTGCAAGTTCTGCGTCGAGAAGATCGATTCCATCAACTACAAGGACGTGCGCCTGCTCGCGCAGTTCGTGGCCGAGCGCGGCAAGATCGTTCCCCGGCGTCTGACCGGCGTATGCACGCCGCACCAGCGCCGCCTCACCGCCGCTATCAAGCAGGCCCGCAACATCGCCCTGCTGCCGTTCGCGGCGAGGATCTAGCGGAAACGAAGATTTCGCTGCCGCGACACAGATCGCGCCGGCAGATTGTGGAGCACTGATCATGGAAGTCATCCTGAAGGAAGACGTATCCAAGCTGGGCCATCGCGGCGACGTCGTGAAGGTGGCCGAGGGATACGGACGCAACTACCTGCTGCCGCGCAAGCTGGCTATCGAGGCCACGCCGGCCAACCGCGCCGTGATCGAGCAGATGCGCGGCGCTGCTTTGCGCCGCTCCGCCCGCGAGAAGGGCGAAGCCGAGGAACTGGCCAAGCAGTTCGACGGCCTGACCCTGCACTTCACCCGCAAGTCCGGCGAGAAGGACCACCTCTTCGGCTCGGTCACCTCGGGCGATGTCGCCGAAGGCCTGGAGAAGAAGGGCTTCAACGTCGATCGCCGCAAGATCCAGCTCGACGAGCCGCTCAAGATGCTGGGCGAGTTCACCGTCCAGATACGCCTGCACCGCGACGTGGCCACGTCGGTCAAGGTCATCATCGAGAAGGAAGCCGCGACCGAGTAGTTCCTCTCCGGGCACGGCGGCAGTCGTGCCCGGACAGTAGTCCTTATCCCCGGTAAAGAGTTAGTCCGGCCATAATGTCCTTCCGGCCGATGGAGCGTTTTCCACAATTAGCCCGGTTGTCCCCTATAATCCTGCTCACGGAACCGCGCCTGACTCGTCCAAGACTATGCAAGGCGGAACTTTAGGGGTTCTTTGGGACCCCAGGCGAGTTCAGGAGAAGCGACATGCCGGCCGAGGTGATGGCACTCGCGGTTGGCGCCAGCGGTTCCACTCCAGCCCCCGCGCGGCGGGGTCACATGGTCAGTCAAAGTCTGAGCCGAGTCGATGACAGCCAACTGATCCGTGAAGCGCAACGTGGGAACCACGTGGCGTTCGAGGAATTGGTCCGCCAGTACGACCGCGCGGTGCTGCGCCTGGCGCTGCATCTGACCGGTTCGGAGGCGGACGCCCAGGACATCTACCAGGAAGCCTTCCTCAAGGCCTACCGCAACATCGGCAGTTTTCGCTTCGAGTGCTCGTTCTACACCTGGGTCTACCGCATCGTGACCAACCTCTGCCTCGACCACCTGCGCAAGCGGCAGGTGCGCAAGGAAGACGCGCCGGTCGTGACCGACAGCCAGGGAGAAGAGTTCAACCTGCTGAATCAGTTCGCCGACGACCGCCCGGGAGCCGATCCCGAGCGCGACCTGATGCGCCGCGAACTGGGCGGGCGGATCGCCCGCGCCATGACCAAGCTCACGCCCCGCGAGCGCATGGTCTTCGAGCTGAAACATTTCCAGGGGCTGAAGCTTCGCACCATCGGCGAGATGCTGAATACGACCGAGGAGACAGCGAAGAACACGCTGTTTCGCGCCACGCAGAAGATGCGCGGCTCGCTCGGGGACATGAGGTAGTGACCATGAACTGCGATTGGGTGAAACAGAACGTCGCACTGTACGTTTACGACGAGCTGGCGGATGACCAGCGGCACGAACTGGAGCGCCACATCGAGCGCTGCGAGTCGTGCTCCGTGGAACTGGGCGCCTTCCGCGCCTTCCATCACGCCATGCATGCCGTCCAGCCGCCGGACCCCTCGCCCAACCTGCTGGCCGCCTCCCGCATGCGGCTTTCGGAGGTGCTGGAAGACGCCGAGCAGCACCGCGGCTGGCGCCGCTTCACCTTCGACTTCGCCGGATGGTTGCACCAGGCCAGGTTGGCTCCCGCGATGGTCCTGGCGCTGATCATGATCGGCTTCGTTGGCGGCGGGATCGCGGGCTGGCAGGTGACGCGCAACTCCGGGATCAGTGAGAAAGCGGGAACTGTCCCCGCGCAGAGCTCCGAAGCCTCCATCGCCGGCATCCAGGCCATCACCCAGGACCCGGCCACCAACAGCGTCCGCATCAAGTACAACACGCTCCAGCCGCAGACGGCCCAGGGCAATCTCGACGATCCACGCATCCAGCAGCTCCTGCTCTACGCCGCGCGCAACAACACCAACTCCGGCGTGCGCATGGATTCGGTGGACATCCTCACCCAGAAACCCGACGACCAGAACGTGCGCCAGTCGCTCATGCTCTCGTTGCGTTACGACAACAACCCCGGCGTGCGGCTGAAAGCCCTCGACAGCCTGCGCGACTACGTGAAGACCGACACCAGCGTCCGCGATGCCGTGCTCGACGCGCTGCTCAACGATTCCAATGCGGGCGTCCGCTCCATGGCCATCAGCCTGCTCCAGCCGGTGAAGGCTGACGGCAGCGTGCGCCAGGTTTTGAAGCATTTGGCGGATACAGACAAGAACCAGTTCATCCGCTCCGAGTCGCGCCGCGTGCTCGACTCGCTCCCGGAGATCGACTAGCGCTCCCGGGCGAAGGGAAACGAATCAGGGCTCAGGAAGGGAAGACGCAGAAGTGAAAACGAAACTTCAATTCGGGATGCTGATCGCCGCGGCGGCGCTGTGGGCGCTACCGGCCCTGGCGCAGGAATCCCAGATCAAGCGGGACGGACAGGATTGGGTGCAGGTCGTGACCGGCACTCTGCCTGCGGCCCGGGTATTGAAAGTCACGACTCCCATCGGGGCGGTCCAGGTCACCGGTGGTTCGCAGCAAGGCATCCAGTACACCGTCACCAAGAAGATCTGTGTGGAGGAGGGCGAGGCCCGGCGGCAGCTCGAAGGCTTCCGCATCTCGGCCGCATCTCGCGGCGACACCGCCATCATCGAAGCGAACGCCGACCGTGGCCGGTACAAGCGGTTCTCGGTGCAATTCACCATCAGCGTGCCCCGCGAGTTGGGCTCGCTGAAGGTCGAGACCAGCGCCGGCAGCATCTGGGTCAATAACATCGCCGGATCGGCAGCTGTCGAGACCTCCGGCGGCAGCATCAACTTGAATGACATCGGCGGCAACATCACCGCCTCGACCGCAGGCGGCAGCATCGAGGTCGGCAACTCCGGTGGGGACGTCAGCCTCGAAACCCAGGGCGGCGGCATCGTCCTGCGCAACGTGAAGGGAAAGGTCGGCGCCAGCACCGCCGGGGGCAGCATTTTCGTCGAATCCGCCGGCCAGGCGGTTGTCGCCGAGACCGCTGGCGGCAGCATCAACGTCAAGCAATGCGGCGGGGAACTCAAGGCCACGACCGCGGGCGGTAGCGTTGACGTTGGAGACGTCAACGGCGGCGCGGTCCTCGAGACCTCCGGCGGCAGTATCCGCCTGAACTCCGCCACCGGACCGGTGAAGGCCAGCACCGCCGGCGGCGGAATCCACCTCTACAAGCTGATGCGCGGCGTCAAGGCCGAGACCGCGGCCGGATCCATCACCGCGGAATTCATCGGCAAGCCCGCCGATTTCACCGAGTCGTATCTCGCTACGAGCGTGGGTGACGTCGTCGTGTATCTCCCGGCGGACATGAAGGTGACCGTGAAGGCTGTCATCGAGACCGCGCTCGGACACAAGATCCGTTCCGACTTTCCGGAGCTGAAGATCACCTCCGAAGGCGGGGATTGGGGCCCGAAAGAGGTCTACGCGAGCGGCCAGATCAATGGCGGGGGCCCGGTTCTGAAACTCCGTACGACCCTCGGCAACATCGAGTTGCGCAAAGGAAAGAGGTAAAGGGGATTCTTATGCTACGCATGATTGGAAAACTGGCGCTTGTGGCTGCGCTCGCTGCCTCGACGTGGGCGGCGGCCGGCGTGATTCCGTACGACGACGGCTACGTCTTTCACGTCGGGGACGGCGAGGGCGACTCGACCGTCGGCGCCGCCTATCTCGGCGTCGATTCGCGCGATGTCACCGCCGACCGCATGGCCGACCTGAAGCTGAAAGAGGAGCGCGGGGCCGAGATCACCATGGTGGATCAGGACGCTCCCGCCGGCAAAGCCGGCCTCAAGGAGCACGATGTCATCCTTGAACTCAACGGACAGAGGGTGGAGAGCGTCGAGCAATTGCGGCGCATGATCAAGGAGATGCCCCCGGGACGCACCGTCACCCTCGGCATCAGCCGCGACGGCCAGCCCATGACCGTGAAAGCCACTCTGGCCGACCGCCGCAAGGCCCTCGCCTTTGAAGAGAAGATGTGGAAACTTCATCCCGAAGCCAGGCCCGCCATGCCCGCCATGCCCGCGATGCCCGCCATGCCGGTCATCGACATCCCGAGCATCGACATCAACGTCCGTACCTACTCCAACACCGGGATCGTCATCGAGAGCCTCTCGCCGCAACTCGGCGAGTACTTTGGCGTGAAGAACGGCGATGGCGTACTGGTGCGCTCGGTGGAAAAGGGCAGCCCCGCGGACAAGGCTGGGCTGAAGGCCGGGGACGTGATCATCCGCGTGGACAAGGACCGCATCGCCGACCGCGGCGATTGGCGTTCGGCTATGCGCAGCCATCGCAGCGGCAAGGTGACGCTCGGCATCGTCCGCGACCGGCGCGAGCAATCCGTCACGCTTACCCTGCCCGAGAGCAAGAATCCCGACAACTCGTTCCGCATCGACCTGCCGGACTTGGATCTCGAGGCCCTGGACCGGGATCTCGAAAAGCTTCGCCCGGAGATCGAGAAGGCCAGCCACCAGGCGCTGCTCCTCAGCCGCGAAGAGATAAGCCGCGCCATGCGCCAAGCCCAGCTCCAAATGGAGTCGGAGATGAAAAAGCTCCACAGAGAGATGGAGAAGTCCCGCAAGGAACTGGAGAAGGCGCAAAAGGATTCGCAAAAGGTGGTTGAGAACGCCGACAAGTAGAGGTTGTGCATCCTCCTCCGGCCGGGGGCGCCCCGGCCGGTTTCTTGTTCCTACTTGGTTTCGTCAAGCGCCGCCTTCAGCGCCTTGGCCACCTGCTCCGGAGCGCCCTCCGCCCAGAAATGCAGAAAGATCATGCGCGGCTCGGCGTCGAGCATGTGCGTGTGCACGGCGGTGATCGCCACTCCTCCGGCGCGCAGCGCGCTGATCACCGGATCCACCTCCGCCTCCCGCAGAACGAAATCACCCGTCGCCGCTACGCCCGCCGGAGACGGCTGGAAGTTGATGGCGGTCGCCATGCCCATCGGCGGCGGCAGCACGACGCCGTGCGTGCTGATGCGGTGCTCGCGCGGAAACCCAAAGCTCAGTACCGGCCCGTTCAATGTCCCGGCCCGGCCCAGCGCGCTCTCGATCGCCTTCGTGTCGTAGCTCGGCGTGGCTTCCGACGCCGCGGGCGCGCGCGGCGTCCGGCTCAGCGCGAGCGTGTTCTTCAGGGTGGCGGCCAGCTTGCCGGGCTCCCCGCGCGCGAAGAAGTGCACGTACATCACCCGGGGCCGCTCTCCCAGCAGGTGATTGTGCACGGCGCTCACCTCGAAGCCGTTCAGCGAAAGTGTGCTCACCGCGGGTGTGACCTCCGATTCCAGCAGCGCCAGGTCGCCGTCCACCACAGCGCCTCCGCTGTCCTGCCGGAACGCCATCCAGGACGTCAGTCCGGCGGCTGGCTCGACGCTCGTGTTGCCGATGCGCACGTGCAGGTCGGTGCGCGGGAACGTCACCTTGTACACGCCGCCATCCAGCTTGCCCGCCCGCCCCAGCGCGTCCTTGATAGGCGCGGTCCAGTCAGCAGTCTTTTGTGCCGCGCTGGCAGCGGAGAACGCAACAACGCAAATACACAAGGCTAGTTTTCGGAGCATGGCTGTCTCCCGGAGGAACCCTCCCAAGATGCAGAATTCTAGTTCCGCGATGCGCGCGGGCGCAGGGAAATCCCCCCAGCACTCTGTCGCCGGCGCGCAGCAAAAAGGCGCAGCCCGCGCGGCTGCGCTCTCTATGTCTTGCTTGTCGCGCCGGTCATTCCTCCCAGCGCTGGAATAGCAGGCAGCCGTTCGTGCCGCCGAAGCCGAACGAGTTAGTGAGCGCGATGCGCAGGTTGGGTGCCTTGCGCGCAGTGTTGGGCACGTAGTCCAGGTCGCACTCCGGATCGGGCACGTCGTGGTTGACCGTCGGTGGCAGTACCCGGTCGCGCAGCGCCAGCACCACGATGCCCGCTTCCAGTCCACCCGCCCCGCCCAGCAGGTGCCCGGTCATGGACTTGGTCGAGCTCACTGGCGGTGGCGTCGGCCCGAAGGCCCGCTTGATGGCGATGGTCTCCAGCTTGTCCCCCAGCGGCGTCGAGGTGCCATGCGCATTGATGTAACCGACGTCGCTGGATTGGATTTTTGCGTCGGCCAGCGTGTTCGTCATTACGCGGTAGGCGCCGTCGCCCTGCTCCGCCGGCTGCGTGATGTGGAAGGCGTCGCCGCTCATGCCGTACCCGATAATCTCGGCCAGTATCTTGGCCCCGCGCCGCCTCGCGAACTCCAGTTCCTCCAGGATCACGATCCCCGCGCCCTCGCCCACCACGAACCCGTCGCGACCGGCATCCCACGGCCGGCTGGCTTTCTCCGGCGCATCGTTGCGGGTGGAGAGCGCTCGCATGGCCGCGAATCCTCCGACGCCCAAGGGGGTGATCGCCGCCTCGGTGCCGCCGGCGATCATGGCGTCGGCGTCGCATCGCTGGATGATCTTGAACGCGTCGCCGATCGAGTGCGCGCTCGAGGTGCACGCCGTACACGTGGCCTCGTTCGGCCCTTTCGCTCCGTAGCGGATGCTGACTTGGCCTGCCGCCAGGTTCACGATGGATCCGGGGATAAAGAACGGCGAGATCTTGCGCGGTCCGCCCTGGAGCAGGTTTATGTGCTCCCGCTCGATGACGTCGAATCCCCCGATCCCCGACCCCAGGTGCACTCCGACTCGGGTCGCACTCTCTGCCGTCACCTGCAGCCCGCTCGACTTCATGGCCTCATCCGCGGCCGCGATGGCCAGGTGGATGAAGCGTCCCATCTTCTTGATCTCTTTCTTTTCGATGAAGTTGAGGGGGTCGAAGTTCCTTACTTCGGCCGCGATCTGGCAGGCGAAATTGGTGGCATCGAAGTGGGTGATGCGGCCGATCCCGCTCTTGCCGGCTAACAGCCCGGCCCACGTTTCTTCGGCGGTGTTGCCGACTCCACAGATCAGCCCGACCCCGGTTACTACGACACGACGAGCCAAGCGTTATTTGCCCTTCGCGTGCGACTCGATGTAGTCCACCGCGTCCTTGACCGTGCGGATCTTCTCCGCGTCCTCATCGGGGATCTCGATGTCGAAGGCTTCCTCGAACGCCATCACCAGCTCGACCGTGTCGAGCGAGTCGGCGCCCAGATCGTCCACGAACGAGGCTTTCGGCGTTACTTCGCCCTCGTCTACCCCGAGCTGCTCCACGATGATCTGTTTCACTTTTTCTTCAACGGCAGCCATTCAGTGCTCTCCTTGCGGATAGGTCAAACTCGTAAGTCTAAATGCGCGTCTCTCAGCCTGTAAAGCGGCGCACAGGGTAAATGGTGAGATGCCGAGGGTCAATTTCCGGATGTGGAAAAATGGAACCAAACCACGGAGGCACGGAGACACGGAGGAAATCCGAACAACTCCGTGGTCCTCTGTGCCTCAGGGTCTCTTTGGTTTGTTTTACTTTGAGACCGCCGAGAAGGCCTGCTGCGCCGCCTCCACCGTCTGCCGGATGTCCTCGTCCGTGTGTGCCGCCGAGAGGAACGCCGCCTCGAACTGCGACGGAGGCAGGTACACGCCGTTCTCCAGCATGGCGCGATGGAACTTTCCGAACGCGGCCGTGTCGCACTTGGCGGCCGAATCCCAGTCGCTCACCGGGCCCTTGCTAAAGAACCAGGTGAACATGGATCCAACTCGGTTCGCGGTCATCGGAACGCCGGCCTGCCGCGCAGCCTCGAGGCTCATCTCGACTAGCGTGCCCGCGCGGCGCTCCAGCTGCCCGTAGATTTCGCGGTGGTCGCGCAGATGCTTCAGCGTCGCGATTCCCGCTGCCATGGCCAGCGGGTTCCCGCTCAGCGTTCCTGCCTGGTACACCGGCCCCAGCGGCGAGACCATGTCCATGAACTCCGCCGGCCCGCCGTACGCTCCCACCGGCAGTCCGCCGCCGATGATCTTGCCCAGTGTGGTCAAGTCCGGTCGCGTCCCGTACAGCTCCTGCGCGCCGCCGTAGGCCACGCGGAAGCCGGTCATCACCTCGTCGAAGATCAGCAGCGCGCCCTCACGGGACGTCAGGTAGCGCAGCCCGTCGAGGAACTGCCGGTCGGGCGGCACGCAGCCCATGTTGCCCACCACCGGCTCCACGATCACGCAGGCGATCTCGTCCTTGTGCCGCCGGAAGGCCTCCTGCACCACGTCGAGGTTGTTGTACGGCAGCGCCAGGGTGAACTGCACGAACTCTTCCGGCACCCCCGCCGATCCCGGGATACCGAACGTGGCCACGCCCGAGCCCGCTTTTACCAGCAGCGCGTCGGAATGCCCGTGATAGCAACCTTCGAATTTGACGATGTACTTGCGCTGGGTGGCGCCCCGCGCCAGCCGGATGGCCGACATCGTCGCTTCCGTCCCCGAGCTGACGAAGCGCACCTTCTCCATCGACGGATACGCTTCCAGCACCAGTTCGGCCAAATCCGCTTCCGCTGGCGTGCTTGCCCCGAAGCTGGCGCCGTTCTTGTTGGCCTCGGCGATCGCCGCCACCACCGCCGGGAAGGCGTGCCCCAGGATCAGCGGCCCCCACGAGAGCACGTAGTCGATGTATTCGTTGCCGTCGGCGTCGTACATGCGGGAGCCCGCCCCGCGCACGATATACGGCGGATCGCCGCCCACCGCGCGGAACGCCCGCACCGGCGAATCCACCCCACCGGGGATCACCTTCTCGGCTCGTTTTTGCAGTTCGCGGGACTTGTCGAGTTTTCTCGTGCTGCTCACAGCCATGGCGGCGCTCTTGGGGAGAACGGTCTAATATAGCAGGCAGATGTGGGGTGGCACCCGCGCCCTCCGCGACCCGCCCGGACCGTTACAACAGGAAAGTAGGATCGGAGTGAGCCCACTTTCAGCATTTGGCCTGTTCGCCGTTACGGCGATGGTGGTGTGCTATGCATTCGAGGCCCGCAGCCGATGGTTCATTTTGGCCTTCGCGGGCGCATGCGTGCTGGGATCGGTCTACGGATTCCTTCAAGGAGCGTGGCCGTTCGGATTGGTGGAGGCTGTCTGGGCTGTGATTGCGGCACGGCGCTGGTTGCTGGCGGCAAGACCAGGCTGACCCTCGATCCTGCAAGCTAGTCCAACAAGTATGCCCGTCGCGACTAAAGTCGATCTTGAAGCCCTTGCGCGCGGCCGCGCTATCAACACGCACAACGCGATCACTGCTGCCCTGTGCGGCGCGGTCCCGGCGGCGATCTGCGCCTGGCAGCAGCCGCCCAGTGCCGCGATGTGGATCATCGGACTGATCGGTGGCTTCCTCTGGGCCAACGGATTCGAGTACGCGCTGCATCGCTGGCCTCTCCACTGGCCCGGCACCTGGACCGGCGACGGACACATGCTCCACCACGCCTCGCTCGGCCAACCCAACGAGCCGCTGTACGTCAACCTCGCCGGACGGCCGCTTCTGGTCATCGCCATGTTCCTGCTTAACATCTGGCCATTCGCGCTGGCCGACTACCTCTTGCACCTGAACCTGACGCCGGGCGTCCTCATCAGCTTCGTCCTCTACTTCATCCTGACCGAGGAGATTCACTGGCGCTTCCACATGGGTGGTTGGCTGCCGCGCGCGCTGGACGCCGCCCGCGCCCGCCACATGCGCCATCACGACATCCCTACCACGGACTTCGCCATCTTCCTGCCGCTCTTCGACCGGCTTCTCGGAACTGGCTCCGCGAGACCCGTCCGTAACTGATAAAATCGACGACTGAATGGTCCTGCCGTTCGTCCGTGAAATCTTCGCGGACGTGGAAAAGAGCCCCGAACTGGCGCGTGCGGCCTCCCACCTGAAAGCCGGCGCGGGGCGGATACGTGTCTCTGGCCTCACTCCGGCCGCCAAGGCGCTCTACCTTGCGCTGTTGCACCGCGCCATAGGGCGCCCACTCCTGGTGGTCGTGGCCGACAACCGCTCCGCCGAGGCCATGCTCCCGGTCCTCCAGGCCTTTTGTGAGCTGACCGGCGCGGCCGATCCTGCTGCTGTCATCAACCTGCCCTGTTATGACGTTCTGCCCTACGAGAACATGTCGCCCCACCCCGAGATCCAGGAGCAGCGCGCCATCGCCCTGTGGAAGATCGTGACTGGCGCCGCTTCCATCGTGGTGACCCCGGTTTCCGCCGCCGCCATGCGCATGCGCTCCGCTGAGTTCTACGGTGGGCTGGCGCGCATCGTCCGCCGGGGCGAGTCCATCGACGCCGAGCAGCTCATCCAGCACCTAAACACCGTGGGCTACACCTCGGTGGACGTGGTTGAAATGACCGGCCAATACGCCTTGCGCGGCGGCATCCTCGACGTCTATCCGCCCGACGCCGACCGCCCCCTGCGTGTCGAGTTCTTCGGCGACGAGGTCGAGTCCCTCCGCAAGTTCGATCCCGCCACCCAGCGCTCGCAGAACCCGGCCGACGAGGCCGCGCTTCTGCCACTGACCGAAACCCCCGTCACCGCAGATCTCTTGGCGGCCATCCACGCCCGTCTTTCCGGACGGCGCCTCAGCGGCAGCGCGGAGGTGCTCGCGCAGGCTGCCGTCGCCGGTGGAGCCTCGGTCTTTCCCGGCTGGGAGTTCTACGCCCCGCTGGCGGACGCCGACGCTACCCTGTTCCAGCTTCTTCCCAACGCAGTCGTGCTGGTCGATGAGCCTGTCGTCGCCGAAGATGAACTCAAGCGCTGGTGGGAGAAGATCGCGGAAGCGCACGAGCGCAGCGGCGTAGGCGAGCTCGCCCGTCCCGAAGAGTTGTACCTTGCCCCGGAGCAGTGGCGCGAGATGGTTGCCGCCTTGCCGGGAGGCTCCCTCGAACACCTGGGCTTCGAGGGCAACAGCGAAATACTACATGTGTCGTTTATATCCCAACCCACCACCCGGTTCCATGGATCGGTCCCGGCCCTGGCGGAGGAGGTCAAGAAGCTGACCGCTGAGGGCCGGCGGGTGATCTTCGCGGCCGCCAATATCGGCGAAGTCGAGCGCCTGGGTGACATCTTCAGCGAATACGGGGTCCCCTACCGCCTGGGTACCCATGCCAAGACCGCCGCCGCCGACCCCTGTCTGGAAGAGACCGCCTACTTCGCCCAGGAAGTTACTACTACTGTTGTAGTGAAAGCCGCAATCCCCGATGGCGTCGTCCTCCCCGCTCCCGGCCTGATCGTCTTCGGCTTTCTCGACCTGTTCGACGAATCGGAAGCGGTTGTCCCCCGCCCCCTCCGCCAGAAATCGAAGACCGCCGCCTTCCTCTCTGATTTCCGCGACCTTCAGATCGGCGACTATGTCGTTCATGTCGAGCATGGCATCGGCCAGTACCGGGGCCTGAACGAGATCCAGCAGGGCGACACCGCGACCGAGTTCATGGTGCTGGAGTACGACGAGGCCGCCCGCCTCTACATCCCCCTCACCCGCCTCGACCTGGTCCAGAAATACCGCTCCGCCGAAGGCGCCAAGCCGGTTCTGAGCCGACTCGGCACCGCTGCCTGGGCCAGGACAAAGGCGCGCGTCAAGAAAGCCATGCAGGACATGGCCGACGAACTCCTCAAGCTCTACGCCCAGCGCCGGCCCGCCCAGGGCCACGCCTTCCCCTCTGACACCGACTGGCAACGCGAATTCGACGACGCCTTCGAGCACCAGGAGACCGACGACCAGGAACAGGCCATCGCGGACGTCAAGCGCGATATGCAGTCCATCCAGCCCATGGACCGCCTCGTCGTCGGCGACGTCGGCTACGGCAAGACCGAGGTCGCCATGCGCGCCGCCTTCAAGGCCGTGAGCGACAACAAGCAGGTGGCGGTGCTCGCTCCCACCACCGTCCTGGCCTTCCAGCACTACCAGGTGTTCAAGCAGCGCTTCGCCGCCTTCCCCATCGCCATCGAGATGCTGAGCCGCTTTCGCACCACCAGGCAGCAGAAGGAGATCGTGGAGAAGGTCGAGCAGGGCAAGGTGGATGTCCTCATCGGCACCCACCGGCTGCTCTCCAAGGACATCAGATTCACCGACCTCGGCCTGGTGGTCGTTGACGAGGAGCAGCGCTTCGGCGTCAAGCACAAGGAGCGCCTCAAGCAGCTCAAGAGAGAAGTGGACGTATTGACCATGTCGGCCACGCCCATCCCGCGGACGCTGCACATGTCGCTGACCGGCCTGCGCGACATGAGCGTCATCGAGACGCCCCCGCGCGATCGCATCGCCATTCAGACCGTCGTTGCCGGCTTCGACGACAAGCTCATCAAGACCGCCATCGAGCACGAGCTGGAACGCAGCGGCCAGGCCTACTTTGTTCACAACCGCGTCGAGACCATCCACGAGATCGCCGCCAAGGTGCAGGAGCTGGCGCCCAAGGCGCGCGTCATCATCGGCCACGGCCAGATGTCCGAGGGTGAGCTCGAGAAGGTCATGCTCAAGTTCATCCGCCACGAGGCCGATGTGCTCGTGGCCACCACCATCATCGAGAACGGCCTCGACATCCCGCTCTGCAACACCATCATCGTCAACCGCGCCGACCGCCATGGCCTCTCGGAGCTCTACCAGCTTCGCGGCCGCGTGGGCCGGTCGAATCGCCGGGCTTACGCATATTTGCTAGTTCCTCCCGAGGCCGAGCTCACTCCCCTGGCGCGCCGTCGCCTCGCCGCGCTCAAGGAATTCTCCGATCTAGGGGCGGGTTTCAAGATCGCCGCGCTCGACCTGGAACTGCGTGGCGCCGGCAACCTGCTCGGCGGACAGCAGAGCGGGCACATCGACGCTGTCGGCTTCGAGCTCTACACCACCATGCTGGAACGCACCGTCCGCGAGCTGAAGGGCGAGGAAGTGCCCGCCGAGGTGGACACCCAGCTCAATCTTGGCATCAACATCCGCATCCCCGCCGATTACATCGGCGAGGAGAACCAGCGGCTGCGCATGTACAAGCGCGCCGCCGGCGTGGAGACCGCGGCCCAGCTCGACGACGTCCGCGCCGAGCTGGTGGACCGTTACGGCGAGCCGCCCGAACCCGTCCGCCACCTGCTGGAGTATGCGGCTCTCAAGCTGCTTGCCCGCCGCGTGGGCGTCACCACCATCGACCGCCGCCGCGACGTAGTCACCATCAAATTCACCGGGAACGCCGAGGTCGACCCCGAAAAGCTGGCCCGCTTCGTCGCCCAGAACCGAGGCGCGCAGTTCAGCCCAGACGGCATGCTCAAGTTCAACCTCGCTTACACCGGCGCGGAAGAAGTTCTGTTCCGGCTGCGAACGCTTCTGGAAGACCTCTCGATGCCCAAAGTCGCCGCCAACTGAGCGCCTGTGTTACCTTGTTTGCCCCTCGAGGTGCGGATGAGAAACGTCTTCTCGCGGCTCGTCGCCGCTGCATTGATTGCCTGCTGTCTCACACCCGCTATGGCCCAAACCACCAGGAAACCCAGGACCGCGAAGCCACCGCTGGCCCCCGAACCCACTATGTCTCCCTGGGACAAGCTCGTGGACCAGTTCTTTGACGATTACTACTTCCCCTTCCATCCCACGGAAGGCACCTCCGCCGGCTTCCACCGCTACGACGCCAAGCTGGAAGACTTCTCCCGCAAGGCCGTCGACGACGAGATCGCCGCCGTCAAACACATGAAGGCGCGCTTCGAGGCCTTCGACGCCTCCAGGCTCACTCCCGGTCAGCAGGCCGACCGCGACCTGGTCATCGCACGCTGCGACTCCCGCCTGTTGTCCTTGGTGGAGATTCGGAATTGGGAGAAGAATCCCAACCGCTACTCCAGCAACATCACCAACAGCGCTTTCGTCATCATGAGCCGAAGATTCGCGCCGCCGGAGCAGCGCCTCAAGTCCCTCATCGCGCGCGAGCGCCAGATGCCCAAGGCCCTCGACGAGGCCCGCGCCAACCTCAAGGATCCGCCTGAGGTCTTCACCAAGGTCGCCATCCAGCAACTGCCCGGCATCATCGGATTCTTCCAGAAAGATGTCCCCGAAGCCTTCAGCTCGGTCAAGGACCAGAAGCTCCTGGCTGAATTCAAGCAGGCCAACTCCGAGGTCATCGACGCCCTGCGCAATTACCGGTCATGGCTGGAGAAGGACCTGCTGCCGCGATCTAAGGGCGATTTTCGCATCGGAGCCGAGAATTACCGCAAGAAGCTGCTCTACGACGAGATGGTGGACACCCCTCTCGACCAGCTCCTGAAGATCGGCTACGACAATCTTCACCAGAACCAGAAAGCGTTCGAGGAGACGGCGAAGAAGCTCGATCCCGACAAGACCCCGCAGCAGCTTCTCGACGAATTGGGCAAGGACTATCCGCCGCCCGACCGCCTGCTCCAGACCACAAGCGACCTGCTCACCGGCTTGCGCGATTTCCTGGAGAAGGGTCGGATCGTCACCGTCCCCTCCCAGGTGCTGCCCATCGTCGAAGAAACGCCGCCCTTCGCTCGCGCCCTCACCTTCGCCTCCATGGACACCCCCGGCCCCTACGAGCACGTCGCCAAGGAAGCCTTCTTCAACGTCACCTTGCCGGAGAAGGATTGGGATCAAAAGCGCGTCGCCGGATTCATGGCGCAGTTCAATTACAACACTCTGGTCTCGATCGCCGTGCACGAGGCCTATCCCGGCCACTACACGCAATTCCTCTGGGTGCCGGCAGCGCCGTCGAAGGTGCGCAAGCTGCTGGGCTGCGGCTCCAACGCCGAGGGCTGGGCTCACTACAGCGAGCAGATGATGCTCGACGAAGGCTACGGTGACTCGCCGCAGGCGGAAAAAGCCGTCAAGGAAGACAAGCGGGCGCTTCGCCTCCGCCTTGGCCAGTTACAGGACGCGCTGCTCCGTAACGCCCGTTACATCGTGGGCATCGAGATGCACACCGGCAAAATGACCTTCGACCAGGCGATCGATTTCTTCGTCAAGGAAGGCTACCAGCCGCGTGCCGTCGGAGAAGTCGAGACCAAGCGTGGCACCTCCGACCCGACGTACCTCGTCTACACGCTCGGCAAGCTCCAGATCCTCAAGCTCCGCGACGACTACAAGAAACTGCGCGGCGACAAGTTCAGCTTGCGGGAGTTCCACGACCAGTTCCTCAAGCAGGGATTCCCGCCGGTCAAGATCATCCGCCGCGCCATGTTGGGCAACGACAGCCCGGTGCTGTAACCTGACACGGTGATGAGAGTCCGCAAAGCCGTTTTCCCTGCCGCCGGCCTGGGCACCCGCTTCCTGCCGGCCACCAAGGCCCAGCCCAAGGAGATGTTGCCCTTGGTGGACAAGCCCATCATCCAGTATGGCGTCGAGGAGGCACTCGCCGCCGGCTGCGACCAGATCATCATCGTCACTGGCCGCGGCAAGAGCGCCATCGAGGACCACTTCGACGTCAGCTACGAGCTGGAGAAGATGCTGGAGGAGAAGGGAAAGACCGAGCTCCTCGCCGTTGTCCGGCAGATCTCCGACATGATCCATGTCGCCTACGTGCGCCAGAAGGAGGCCATGGGTCTGGGCCACGCCGTTCTCATGGCCCGCGAGCTGGTCGGCAACGAGCCCTTCGCCGTACTCCTCGCCGACGACGTCATCGACGCCCCCACCCCCTGCCTAAGACAGATGATGGAGGTCTTCGACGCCACCCAGTCCTCCGTGATTGCTACACAAGTAGTAGATGGGCCGGCGATCTCTGCCTACGGCGTGCTCGACGTCAAGCCAGCCGACCCGCGCTTCGGCGGGAATCTCTTCGAGATCAACAACATGGTGGAAAAGCCGAAGCCGCAGGACGCGCCCTCCAACCTGGCCGTCATCGGACGCTACATCCTCACCCCGCGCATCTTCGAGATGCTCGAACGCACCCCGCTCGGCGCCGGAGGCGAACTCCAGCTCACCGACGGCATGCGCCTCTTGCTCCAGCAGGAAAAGATGTATGGATTCCGCTTCGAGGGAAAGCGCCACGACACCGGCGACAAGCTCGGCTTCCTGAAGGCGACCGTCGAGTTCGCCCTCAAGCGCCCCGACATGGGCGATGCGTTTCGGGAATACCTGAAATCACTGAAACTGTGACCTGCAAACAAGCCACGAGCAATTAGCGATTAGCGTTTAGCCAGCGGGGTTCCCTTCAATGGCTAAACGCTAATTGCCAATCGCTAATCGCTACTCCAGCGCGTCGCTGAAGATGAAGTCGTGCCCCCACTCCTGCTTGTAGCCTTTTTGCCGCAAGATGGCGGCCACCTGCCCCCAGTGCCGGATCCCGTGCAGCAGTGCGTGCGCCAGGATCTTTCGCTTGCTTGCCGATAGCGTTCCCGCTGTTATCGTCTGGAAGGTCAGCACCTTGGCCAGGTCGCGCTCGTTGGACTTCGCCTGCCACTGCTTGATGTTCTCGCGCGCCTTGGCGTGGATACCGAACAGCTCATCCAGCGACCCGGTGGGCAGCTTCTCGTACGGCGTCTCGGCCGTCTCCAGCAGCCGCTCCGAATAGCGCAATTCCACGGCGAATATGTGCAGCAGCACCCCGCGCAGGTCTTTCCTGCCCGCGGTATCGATCTGCACCTCCAGGATGGCCGGCCCCGCGCTGTTCAGGAAGGTGCGCCACTTCGCCGTCTCCAGTTCGGTATAGCGCAGCAGCTCGGTGAAACTGACCCCGTTCATCGTGGCTCCTGTTTTTGCGAGCCCTTCAGCCTGGCTGATTTTTCTTCCACGCCCTTTGCCAGCTTTTCCTTGTGCGCGTGCATCTTCTTTGTGATCTCGGGGTCGCTGGTGGCCAGGATTTGCGCCGCCAGGATGCCGGCGTTGGTCGCCCCGGCCTTGCCGATGGCCAGCGTGCCCACCGGGATCCCCGCCGGCATCTGCACCGTCGCCAGCAGCGCGTCCATTCCCTGCAGCGCCGACGAGGGGATGGGTACGCCCAGCACCGGCAGCGTGCTCTCCGCCGCGATCACCCCCGCCAGGTGGGCGGCTCCGCCCGCTCCCGCGATGATCACCTTGATCCCGCGCCCCGCCGCCTTGCGCGCGTACTCGCTGGTGCGCGCCGGCGAGCGGTGCGCCGAGGTCACGTCCATCTCGTACGGGATGCCGAACTCCTCCAGCGCCTTCCCCGCCTCGCGCATGATCTCCATGTCCGAATCCGAACCCATCACGATGGAAACCAGTGGTTTCGCCATGCCTGTCCTGTAGAGACGTCGCTTGCTACGTCTCGTTTGTTATTTGGAAGCCTTCTGGCGCAGCGCCCGCGCTGCGATGTCCTTGCGGTAATGCATGCCCTCGAACTGGATCCGGTCCACCGCCTCGTACGCTCGCGCCAATGCCGTATCCAGGTCTGCACCGCGCGCCGTCACGCCCAGCACTCGCCCGCCCGCCGTGTAGAGTGCCCCGTCTCGGCTTGTGGTTCCCGCGTGAAACACGGTGGCGCCCTCGACTTTCGCCGCTTCGTCCAATCCGTTGATCTTCTTCCCTTGCTCGTATGCCCCGGGATATCCGCCCGACGCCAGCACCACGCACACCGCCGCATCCGCCGACCAGCGGAAGTCGCCCTCGCTCGCACGGCCCGCGATCGCCGCCTCGAGCGCGTCCACCAGGTCGGATTCCATGCGCATCAGGATGGGCTGCGTCTCCGGGTCGCCGAAGCGGCAGTTGAACTCCAGCACCATCGGCCCGCGCGCCGTCATCATCAGCCCGCAGTAAAGGATGCCCTTGTACGGATGCCCCTCGGCCGCCATGCCCGCCACCACCGGCTTCGCAATATGCGCGATCAGCCAGTCCTGCATCTTGGGGTCGAGCAGCGCATTCGTCGAGTACGCGCCCATCCCGCCAGTATTGGGGCCGGTGTCGTTCTCGCCCACGCGCTTATGGTCCTGCGCCGCCACCAGCGGCACCACCCGCTCCCCGTCGCTCATCACCAGGAACGACAGCTCTTCGCCCTCCAGGCACTCCTCCAGCACCACCTGTGACCCTGCCTCGCCCAGCATCTTCCCGCTGAGCATCTCCGCCGCGACGCTGGCCGCTTCCTCTTTTGTGGAGACGATGACTACGCCCTTGCCCGCTGCCAGCCCGTCCGCCTTGACCACGATCGGGGTCTTGAACAGCGGCAGCCCCTTCTTCACCTCGTCGGTGGATTTGCAGATCGCGTAGTGCGCCGTGGGGATGTGGTGGCGCTGCATGAATTCCTTGGCAAAGCCCTTGCTCGACTCCAACTGCGCCGCCGCCGCCGTCGGCCCGAACACCGCGAACCCGCGCTTCGCGAACTCGTCCGCCACGCCCAGCGCCAGCGGTAGTTCCGGCCCCACCACCGTCAGGTCAGGCCTCACCTGGTTGGCCACCGCCAGCAGCGCGTCCACGCTCTTCACGTCGCCCGGCACGCACTCCGCATCGCGGCAGATACCGCCATTCCCCGGGACGCAGTAGAGCTGTTTCACCCGCCGGGACTGCCCCAGCTTCCACACCAGCGCGTGTTCGCGTCCGCCGCTTCCGATGACCAGGATCTTCATGATGTTCGCCGGAAAGAGAGACAAGGTTAGGCGTGCTGCCCGCCGGGTGTCAAACCCAGCGCTGCGCCTTTGCCCCGGTGACCGACGTGCCCCTGTGGCCCTTCCTTCGGGTCCTTTTGGGCGAGTCGTTCTTTGCCTGCTCTTCGCCGATCTCCAGGGTTGCGCTACCGCATCACCTGCTGTCGCGCAGCGCCGAGGGCGCGGCGCATGCGCAGCCCAGGACGGAAGTCCTGGGTCAGGCATCGCTTGTTTGCCGGAGTACCATCGGGACGACGCAATCCTGAAACTGCCTAGAATCCCCCTTACCGAAGTGGTACTGTTTAAGGTTTGGCAACGCTCTCATAAAAGGTCCATAGCCATGCAGAACAGTTTTGGAAGCCGCTCCACCCTCCGCGTCGGCGACAAGGAATACGAGATCCACCGCATCGACGCGCTCGACAAGCAGGGCATTTCCACCACTCAGTTGCCCTTCTCGCTCCGCATCCTGCTCGAGAACCTGCTGCGCACCGAGAACGGCCGCTCCGTCACCCCGGACGACATCCGCTCTCTTGCTGCCTGGGACGCCGCCGCGGCCCCCAGCACCGAGATCGCCTTCACTCCCAGCCGCGTGCTCTTGCAGGACTTCACCGGCGTTCCCGCGGTGGTGGACCTGGCCGCCATGCGCGACGCCATGAAGACGATGGGCGGCGACGCCAATCTCATCAACCCGCTCTCCCCCGCCGAGCTGGTCATCGACCACTCCGTACAGGTGGACGAGTTCGGCACCCCGCAGGCTATGGACATCAACGCCGCCCTCGAGTTCCAGCGCAACCGCGAGCGCTACGAGTTTCTCCGCTGGGGACAATCCGCCTTCCGCAATTTCCGCGTGGTTCCGCCCGACATGGGCATCGTCCACCAGGTCAACCTCGAGTACCTGGCGCACGTCGTCTTCGTGAAGGAGAACGGCAAGCCGATCGCCTATCCCGACACCCTGGTCGGCACCGACTCACACACCACCATGATCAACGGCCTGGGCGTGCTGGGATGGGGCGTCGGCGGAATCGAAGCCGAGGCCGCTCTTCTCGGCCAGCCTGTCTCCATGCTGATCCCGAACGTCGTCGGCTTCAAGCTGACCGGACAGTTGCGCGAGGGCTCCACCGCCACCGACCTTGTGCTCACCGTCACCGAGATGCTGCGCAAGAAGGGCGTCGTGGGCAAGTTCGTCGAGTACTTCGGCCCCGGGCTGGACAACCTGCCGCTCGCCGACCGCGCCACCATCGCCAATATGTCCCCCGAGTACGGCGCCACCTGCGGTATCTTCCCCGTGGACGACGAGACCATCCGCTTCCTGCGCTTCACCGGACGCCCGCCCGAGCTCATCGCCCTGGTCGAGGCCTACTGCAAGGAGCAGGGCCTCTTCCGTACCAAGGGCGCGCCCGAAGCGAAGTACTCCGACATGCTCGCGCTCGATCTCTCGACGGTCGAGCCCAGCATCGCCGGTCCCAAGCGCCCCCAGGACCGGGTCGCGCTGTTCAATTCCAAGACCAACTTCCAGCAGGCGCTGCCTTCGCTGCTGAAGCCCAACGCCAAGAAGACCGCGGGCGACGGCAAGCTGCACAACGGCTCGGTCGTGATCGCCGCCATCACCAGTTGCACCAACACCTCGAATCCCTCGGTGATGGTCGCCGCCGGCATCCTCGCCAAGAAAGCGGTCGAGAAGGGCCTCTCCACCAAACCCTGGGTGAAGACGTCGCTGGCTCCGGGTTCGCGCGTCGTCACCGAGTACTACAAGCGCGCCGGACTCACGCCCTTCCTCGATCAGCTCAAGTTCAACACCGTCGGCTACGGATGCACCACCTGCATCGGCAACTCCGGCCCGCTCCCGGCCGACGTCTCCAAAGAGATTCAGGACAAGGACCTGGTCGCCGTCTCCGTGCTCAGCGGCAACCGCAACTTCGAAGGCCGCATCAACGCCGAAGTCCGCGCCAACTACCTCATGTCGCCGCCGCTGGTGGTCGCCTTCGCCCTGGCCGGCCGCATCGACATCGATCTCGCCAACGAGCCCCTCGGCAACGGTAAGGATGGCAAGCCGGTCTTCTTGAAAGACATCTGGCCGACGCAGCGCGAAGTCTCCGACACCATCCAGAAAGCCCTCGGTTCCGACATGTTCCAGAAGAACTACTCCGAGGTCTTCGCCGGCGACGAGCGCTGGAAGAACCTGAAGGTGCCGACCGGCGACACCTTTGCGTGGGATGCCAAGTCCACCTACGTCAAGCACCCGCCCTACTTCGAGGACATGCCGCACACGCCCCCGCCCGTCAACGACATCAAGGGCGGGCGCGTGCTGCTCAAGCTCGGCCACAGCATCACCACCGACCACATCTCCCCAGCCGGATCCATCAAGCCCGACAGCCCGGCCGGCAAGTACCTCATCGGCCACGGCGTGGACATCAAGGACTTCAACTCCTACGGCTCACGCCGCGGCAATCACGAAGTCATGGTGCGCGGAACGTTCGCCAATGTCCGCCTGCGCAACCAGATCGCTCCCGGCACCGAGGGCGGATGGACCCGCCACCTCCCCGACGGCGAGACCATGACCGTCTTCGACGCTTCCGTGAAATACCAGCAGGAAGGCGTGCCCCTCTTCGTCCTCGCCGGCAAGGAATACGGCTCCGGATCCTCGCGCGACTGGGCCGCCAAGGGACCTCGCCTGCTCGGCATCCGCGCCGTCATCGCCGAATCCTACGAGCGCATCCACCGCTCCAACCTGGTTGGCATGGGCATCGTCCCCCTGGAGTTCCTGGGCGGCGCCACCGCCGACTCCCTCGGCCTTACCGGCGAGGAGTCTTACGAGATCGTCGGCCTCAAGGAGCTTATCGAGAACAATTTCGCCACCGGACGCGAGGTCACGGTGCGCGCCGCTGGGCCTGCCGGCGTTAAGGAGTTCCGCGCCCTGGTGCGCATCGACACCCCGCAGGAAACCCTCTACTACCGTCACGGGGGCATCTTGCAGTACGTCCTGCGCCAGTTGCTCGCCGGTAAACCCAAAGTCGCGGTCGCAACCGCCGGCTGAACTCCTCCGTCGCTCCGGGAGCCAGGTTGTCGCGCGGCCGTCACACGCGATCGAGGATCTCGATGGTGTCATCCTGAGCGAGGCGCGGCCGTTGTTGCTGCGCCTCGTCGATCAGAGAACGAACCATTGTTTCCCCTGTCATCCTGAGCGGGCGTCAGCCCGCGAAGGACCTCGCCGATGCTCAAATCACGACGTTAGTAGATCGGCTCCACGCCGATGCGCGCAGCGGCCGAAGGCCACTGAGTACTGAGTACCGCGTACTGAGTACTCTGCGCAGGGTCTACCTTTTTCGCTGCTAAGATATCCCCGCTTGCCCACCCATCTTCCGCCGATCGTCGTTTCCGACGCGCAACTCGCCGCGGCCTACGCCGTCTTCCTCGGCAGCTACCTGGTCTTCGCCATCGGCAAGTTCCCCGGGATGAAGATCGACCGCCCCGGCGCCGCCATCATCGGCTCGGCGGTCCTCTTTGCCTTTCGCATCATCGGCCCCCGCGAGGCGATCGCGTACATCGACTTCGCCACTATCGTCCTGCTCTTCTCCATGATGCTCATCGTCGGCAACCTGCGCCTGGCCGGCTTTTTCGACTGGGTGACCGAAGCCATCGTCCGCCGCCTGCATCCGCGCCACCTGCTGCCCACGGTCATCTTTACTAGCGGCATCCTCTCCGCCTTCTTCGTCAACGACATCGTCTGCCTGGTGATGGTTCCTTTCGTCATCGGCGTCACCCGCCGCATGGGACTTCGCCCGCTGCCCTACCTGCTCGCCCTCGCTACCGCCTCGAACATCGGCAGCGTCGCCACCATCACCGGCAACCCCCAGAACATGCTCATCGGCTCCGTCTCCGGCATCGGATACCGCGAGTTCCTCTGGCACCTCGGCCCCGTCGCGATTCTTGGACTGCTGCTCGACTGGGCCATCCTCCACTGGCTTTACCGCCACGACGACATCTCCCTCCCGCCTCTCGACGACCGCCGCCAAGCCAGCCGCACCGAGCCCACCCGCCTGCGCAAGGCCGGCATCGTCATCGTCTTTGTCCTGGGCGGCTTCCTCGCCGGGGCGTCTCCTGCCATGATCGCCGCTCTTGGCGCAGCGCTCCTGCTCATCACCCGCACCGTGGAGCCCCGCCGCATCTACGACGAGATCGACTGGGGCCTGCTCGTCTTCTTTATCGGGCTGTTTCTGATCGTCGGCGGGGCAGAGAAGTCCGGCATCGTGGACCGCCTCATGGCCCTCACCCGCGGCTGGAACCTCGAGCGCGTCGCCCCCCTCACCCTCGTCACCGCCCTGCTCTCCAACGTCGTCAGCAATGTTCCCGCCGTGATGTTGCTCAAGTCCGCTGTCTCGCGTTTCGCCAACCCGCACACCGCCTGGCTCACGCTCGCCATGGCCAGCACCCTCGCCGGCAACCTGACCATCACCGGCTCGGTCGCCAACATGATCGTCGCCGAGCGCGCCCGCCCCGAGGTCGACATCACATGGCGCCAGTACCTCCGCGCCGGCTTTCCCGTCGCCCTCGCCACCATCGCCATGGGTGCCGCCTGGCTCTGGTGGATTGACTAGGACTGCCCGCCCGAGTCTTTACGTTTGTCATCCTGAGGCGCTTCAGCGCCGAAGGATCTCGCCCGTGTTTGCCCCACCCCGTCAGTGAATCGGTCTCACCCGAATGCTTGCTGCGACCGAAGGTTTCTGACTACCGACTACCGAGTACCGAGTGCTGAGTACTGAGTACTGAGTACTGAGTACTGAGTACTGAGTACTGAGTACTGAGTACTGGGCAATAATATACTTGACAAATCAAATCCCTTGGGCTATTCTGTCTCCATGAAAGACAGAAAACAGCCCCGCACTCTTCAAGAGGCAATCCGGTACTTCGGTGATCCCGACAATGCGTTGGCCTATGTGGTCGAGCGAATCTGGCCTGATGGCACAGTCACCTGCCCCACCTGTGGCCGCGCTGACGTTGTGTTCCTGAAGAATCAGCGCAAGTGGCAGTGCAAGAGCGTTCATCCCAAGCGCCAGTTCTCCGCGAAGGTCGGAACTATTTTTGAGGACTCGCCCATCCCGCTCGACAAGTGGATGACCGCTGTCTGGATGCTGGTCAACTGCCGCAACGGAGTTAGCAGTTATGAAGTAGCGCGGACTATCGGAGTCACCCAAAAGAGCGCATGGTTCATGCTGCATCGCATCCGCAAGGCCTTGCAGAACAAATCCTTCCGCAAGTTGGGCGGTTCTGGCGGAAGCTGCGAAGCTGACGAAACCTTCATCGGTGCGAAGGCCCGTAATGTCCACGTCGGCAAGCGCGATGCGAAGGTCGGCATGGGGAAGAAAGCAATCATCGTCGGAGTGCTGGAGCGAGGTGGTCACGTCCGCGCCGAAGTGGTCGAGACTCGGAAGCGCCACAAGATTCACGAGATCGTAAAAGAGAACGTGCTGCCAGGTTCCGCTCTCTACACTGACAAGCTGCTCTCTTACAAAGGGCTGGAAAACTACTTCGCTCACGAAGTGGTTGACCATGCACTCGGCTACGTTCGCGGACAGGTTCACACCAATGGCCTCGAAAACTTCTGGAGTCTCCTGAAGCGCGGCCTTGGTGGAACCTACGTTAACGTCGAGCCGTTCCATTTGTTCCGTTACCTCGATGAGCAAATGTTCCGTTACAACAATCGCCGGGATGCTGACCGCGTCCCGCTGCCGGATTCCGAGCGGTTCAACCTCGCCCTTAGCGGCATACTTGGAAAGCGTCTCACCTATGCCGAACTCACTGGCAAGGATGGTGCGACGCAACCGCCAGCAGCCAGCTAAACACCCCCGCCAGATGCGCGGCGGGAAGCGGAAGTTCTCTTAGGCTTCCGCTTTTTTGCTGTCTTCTCCGCGTCCAACTTGGCCTTGATCTCAGAGTGGGGAACGCGCAGCAGTTGGCGCATCGTTCTGTCAAACCGTTCGTATTCATTCGATTTTCTCACTGCGGTAGTTCCTCCATTAAGCGACGCATAAATCCTCGGCTACTTGTCATGATTTCCTCTGCAACGTCCGGGGCAAAGTCTGGCTTTATCACGACCAAACGATTGGCAGCATGATTAACCTTGTTGCGCCACGCAAGCTTCATCATTTGCGCGCAGTTATTAATCTGCTCCAGCCCAGAATAGGTCACGCGCTCTGCTGTCGGATACTTTGCGTGTCCACCCTCAACCAGTTGCTTCATCTTGTTGCAGGTCGCATCCCATCCAGACTTTGGATCCGTTACCCCAAGTTCTTTTCCGAGTTCAATCAGTCCGACTTCTACCACTAACAGCGAGTGAAAGACACAACCCGCATACCGTGACAGCGCAAAACACTTCGACATTTCCTCGATGTCGGTTGCGGTGTCAGGGAAGCGTCCTATGATCTCCTCCCAACCATTTCGAGGGGTGTCAAAATAGTCTCTTCGCGAATGTGGCAACTGAAGGAACAACTTGGTCTCTAACTCGTCTGGGAGCCTGCTCTTGATGTTTTCAAGGAAATGCAGGATGGCCTTGTTGAATACCTGCGGATTGTCCTCTCTGTACGATGTGATGGCATAAATGGCACTGTGAATTGCCTTCCGAGTGACTGGCAAATCTGCGCTTTTGCATAGCGCAGACAGCTCGTTCAATTCGCTAAGCAAGAACGGTAGCCTTTGATAGTTTCGAAAGTCTTTATCTCCAGCCCTTTCCACCACGTCGGAAAAGAGAGAGAGTGCGGCGTACTTCTGTAAGTACAGATGCGCGTAAAGCCTTAGTATCTCCATTAGGCTAACCAGCCTTTCCAGAGTGCTCATTGTGCACCCCGATGGCTGATTCGCCAAGTATATTGTTGCCGAGTACTGAGTACTGAGTACTGAGTACTGAGTACTGAGTACTGAGTACTTCTTCCCCCGGCTTGCTCCTTGTTCTCCCCCTGACTAAAATCGATAGGTTCCGCTCCTCGTGGGCGGAAGAACTGTACTCGTAAGCGGAGGAACGAATGCCTTTAAAAGTTGGTGATATGGCGCCGGACTTCGAGGTCCCTGCTGTCGTCGGCGACAAGAAGCAGAAGGTCAAGCTGAGCGACTTCAAGGGCAAGAAGCACGTCGTCCTGGCCTTTTATCCGCTGGACTGGACCCCAGTCTGAACCGCGCAGATGCCGGCGTACAACGCGGACCTCGACAAGTTCGCCGGTTTCGATGCCCAGGTCGTGGGCATTAGCGTCGATTCCATCCCCAGCCACATCGCGTGGCAGAAGAAAGACATCGGCATGCTGAGCTACCCGCTGTGCAGCGATTTCTACCCGCACGGTTCGGTGGCAGAGAAGTTCGGCGTGCTCCGACAGGGCGATCCCATCCCCGGCATCAACGAGCGCTCTGTGTTCATTATCGACAAGGGTGGCAAGATCGTCTTCAGCAAGGTCTACCCTCTCGACCAGCAACCCGACAACGAGGAAGCCTTCGACGTCTTGCGCAAACTCTGAGAAGAAGTATTCGGTACTCAGTACCCAGTTAAGGGAAAGGGCGGGTCTCACGGCCTGCCCTTTACTTTTCTCGATCTTCCTTCGCGTCCTTTGTGGTGAGTCTTGGCTTGAAGCGCAAGAGAGTTGGATAAAACGGAGTGACCGCTGAAAACACCGGCGGTTAACTGAGTACCGAGTACTGGGTACTGGGTACTATCCTTTCACCAATCCCCCGATCATCGCATTGAAGACCCTTCGCAAGTCTTCCGACGAATAGTTCGCCGGATATCCCATCCGCTGCGCCAGCACCTGGTCGCGCAGCATGCCCTCGAACATCCCCGTCAGCCCCGAACGCAGCGCCTGCGCGTCCAGTTCCGGACGCAGCATTCCCGCGTCTTTCATCTGCGCCAGGATCCCGTCCAGCACCTTCACGAACCGCAGATAACCCTCGGTCATCAGGATCATGCGCCCTTCCTTGCGCACGCGCCGGCCCTCCAGCAGCATCAGCTCCTTCAGTTCCTTGTCCCGCTCCAGCGCGTTCACCACCAGGTCGAGCAGCGCCTGCAGCTTCTCCGCCGGCGACTTCAGCTCCTCGATCCCCCGGAAATAGAACGACATCTGCTCCCAGCCCTGCTCGAAGATCGCCTCCAGCAGGCCTTCCTTGCTGCCGAAGTGCTTCATCAGTTGCGATTCGCTGGTGCCCGCCATGCGCGCGATGTTCACCGTGCTGGTGTTCTCGTATCCGCGCGCCGCGAACAGTTGCTTCGCGGCTTGCAGGATCCGGTCGTGGGACGACACCCCGGGCGCAGTCAACGGTTCGGCTTTTCGGAGAGTCACGTCTTATCACTACTATTGCCGCTACCCTTTGGCAAGAGCACGGTCTGTCGGGAATTCTGCGCGGCCGTCCGTGCCCCTCCGCGGCTGGCCCCGTGGACATCGCCCCGCTCCCGCGCTGCCCGCGCAGATGTTTACTATTCAGTAATCGCATGTCCAGCCGCCGGCAACCCTCCTCCAAGCGCTCCGGCACTGGGTTTGGCCCGGCAGCCGCCCCCAATGCTCCCCTAGGGGCTCTTCCAACCGCCTGTATCTGCTGGCGAGTAAGAGACTTGTACCACCATCGTCCTTTGGGACACGTCCCCCGGTAACTGGCGAAAACGCATCCACTGGGCTTACTACTGTGTCAAATACGTGGACTTGTTTCTGAGGCATTCGGTGATGGGCACGTCGGTCAAACGGTTGCGCGATCTCAGGCTCGTTCTGGTGGACGACGATTCTTCCTTCACTCTCATGTGGAGCAGGATCTTCGAAGCCGACGGCCACACCGTGGTCCGCTGCCACGACATGCAGAGCGCTTGCACGGCCATCGCCGACGGTTGCGATTGCGTCATCACCGACCTCCAGATGCGCGACGTCTCCGGCCTCGACCTCATCCGCGCCGCCAACCATCCCGCCGGCCCGGTCCTTATCCTCATGACCGGTGACGACTCGCCCGACCTGCGCTCGCAAGCCTTCGACGCCGGTGCGGCCTGCGTCTTCCATAAGGGCGAAGACACGGCTCTCGTGGTCTCCACCGTCGAGGCTCTTTGCGGCGCCATCTGCCAGCCCGTCATGCGCTACAAGACCGGCGAGTTCTCCCTCGGTTCCGCGCTGGCGTGACTGTCGCCCAGCACGGGAGTGCTGGACCCGGAGCTGACCCCTACCACCCCATTCTCTTCCTCAACTCCGTGATGTGCCCCACGTGGTGCCGTCCATGCCAGGAGTAGAGCGCGAGCAGCCAGTCGACCGTTCTCACTCCCGCTTCGGGATGGCGGAACGTACGCTGGTAGTCTGCCGATTTCAGCGAGCGCAGCAGCTTCACCCAGCGCGCATGCAGGTTTTCCAGCAGCGCCAGGGAAGTATCGATCGGCGTCTCGCGCGTATCCGCCAGATTTGCCCAACCCTTCTCGTCGTAGGGCTTGATGGTCGGCTCGTCCTCGGTCAGCGCCAGCTTCAACCGCACGTACGCATTCAGATGGCTGTCCGGGACGTGGTGCACGACTTGCCGCACCGTCCATCCGCCGTCGCGGTACGGTGTGTCGAGCTGCTTCGCGCGCAGCCCTTTGACCGCCGCCCGCATCCTGGCCGGCGTCTGCTCGATGGCCGCAATGAACTTCTTGCGCTGGGTTGGATCGTACGGACCTTCGTACTGGAAGGGACCGATGGGGTAACGAGGATCTTTGCTCATGTCCTGTTGGACGCACGATCCCCGGAAATGGCCTCAAAAAACGTAGCCTGCCACCAGGACCGATTTCACCGCGGAGGACGCAGGGAAGAGGCTTTTCACCGCGGGGGACGCGGAGGACGGAGAGGGACCTGATTTTGCAAACTACAAATTGCAATTTGCAAATTACAAATCCTGAACCTCACCACAAACGACACGAAGGCCGCCGAGGAGATCCGAGATCCCATCGCGGCGGCCTGTGCCGGTCCCTTCGACTTCGCTCAGGGCAGGCTGGTCGAGCAGGCCCGTCTTACGCGGCCCGCCTGAGGACTACGCTCTGGGGAGCGCGGCGCACCAACAGCTTGTAGACGGTCAGCAGGACCGCCGCTCCCAGGATGCACACGCCCATGCTGCTCAACTCGAATCCGTTGCCCGCGCCGGCCAGGGTGCTCACGTAGCCACCCGCCACGCCGCCGGCCATGCCGAACAGCACGCAGGGCAGCCAGCCGCGATCGCTCTCGTACCAGGCGACCGATTTCACGAACCCTCCCACCAGTCCTCCCAGAATCACCCAAAACAGTAACGCCGCCATGGAATCCTCCTAGTGTTGAGATATATCGTAATACGATACAACAATATCTTAGCACGAGAGAGCCTGTCCGTCAAGGGAAAAGGCGAAGCGGGACGGGCGGCGGCGGGCGGGGTAGTCCCGGGCCCACCGCGGCTAAAGCCGGTGTCCAAAAGCGCCCATGAAGCAGGCCTGAAGGCCTGCACTACCTCCTCGCCCGCGCACGGCCGCGAATGAGGTAGCCCCGGCCTTCAGGCCGGGGTTTAGACGGTCAAGAAGATTCGGGGCTTTAGCCCCTGAGGGCCGACCGCGGCTAAAGCCGCTGTCCAAAAGCGCCCATGAAGCAGGCCTGAAGGCCTGCACTACCTCCTCGCCCGCGCACGGCCGCGACACGAGGTAGTCCCGGGCTTCAGCCCGGGGTTTAGACGGTCAAGAAGATTCGGGGCTTTAGCCCCGGAGGGCCGACCGCGGCTAAAGCCGGCGTCTAAAGAACGCCCGATGAAGCAGGCCTGAAGGCCTGCACTACCTCCTCGGAGGTAGTACAGGGCTTTAGCCCGGGGAAGGGGCACGACTTCAGTCGTGCCGTAACGGGTGAAAAGAGATTCGGGGCTTTAGCCCCTGAGGCCCACCGCGGCTAAAGCCGGGATCAAGGAGGCGTCTGGTTCCGACGGCTAAAGCCGTCGGCTTCCACCGCTGTTCGCAGCACCGTGGAAGCCCCGGCTTTCAAGCCGGGGTTTAGACGGTCAAGAAAGGATTCGGGGCTTTAGCCCCTGAGGTTGAGCCGTCTTGCGGGCGTGCTCACCGCAGAGGACGCGGAGGACGCAGAGGGCTTGAAATCACAGATCACAGCAGCAGCTCCCAGGCCTCGCGGTATTTCTCGTATTTGCTGCGGGTGCGGGGAACGTGCGGAAAGAAGCCGACAGAACGGGACGGGATAATGGCACGGACAGGAAGGATGTACCAGACGTCGAGGGGGGCGATCCAAGCGGCGAAGAAATCGAAGTCGGTGCAGGTGTAAGGGCGGCCGCAGTGCTCCGTGGAAATCTTGTAAGCGGACTCGTGAAAGAGACCGAAGGAGGACTTGACCTGAATGCGCCAGAGGGGAGCGCCGGGGGCGGGAGCGGCGTGGCCGGGACGACGCGCCTGAACGACGAAATCGTAGGGCGTGGAGTTGCCGTAGGGTTTGCAAACAATCAGGCCATGCTGCATGGCGCGGAAGACGAAGGCACACTCCGCCTGCTCCCCGTAAACGGACATCAGGGAGCGTGGGGGCATGGTGTTAATCGGGGAATTTGTAATTGGTAATTGGTGATTTGCGATTGGCGAAGTGAGGACTCTGGGTGCTCGGCGTTCTCTGCGGTGAAATCAGGCCGCAAAACGCGAAAAGCCCGCAGCGCACGCCGCGGGCTTTTTTCTTACTCTCTAATTCCAGTATGGCATATCGGAGGGGGTAAAAGTGCCACTTTCCACAATTTTATAATTGCCGTGGATTGATGCGGTTAGGGAGAATTATAGCTCTCAGGGGTATTGACAAGAATTTGAACGGGTTCAGATCCTTCCCCTTCGCGGTGCTCAGGGTCAGGATTTCGGCAGCGGGCTCCCGCTGCGCTCACGCCCGCTAAGCGCCTCAATTTGAACGGGTTCAGATCCTTCCCCTTCGCGGTGCTCAGGGTCAGGATTTCGGCAGCGGGCTCCCGCTGCGCTCACGCCCGCTAAGCGCCTCAATTTGAACGGGTTCAGCACAATCCGGAGCGAATCCGGGTTTTACCGCCGAGGACGCAGAGAACGCCGAGGGGCTTCGAATTTGCAAATTACAAATTGCAATTTGCAAATTACAAATCCTGAACCTCACCACGGAGGACACGGAGGCCGCGGAGCCGCCGCAGGCGGCGAAAGAATCTAGCCCCGGGCGTGAGCCCGGGGTAGGGGGTTGGTTTGGGGAAGAGCCCCTTCAGGGGCGAAAGAAGATTCTTACGCCCGCTGAAGCGGGCTCTGCCCTTCTAATGCAGCTAACCCCGGGTCGCGCAGCGAGTCAGGCCTAAAGGCCTGACCTACCGGCGCCCGGGGCTAAAGTCTTACGCCCGTGAACGGGCTAGGCGCTATGGTGGCGGGCCTTGCGCCGCTGGTCCTTTGCGACCCATTCCACGAACAGGGCTTGGAATTCTTCCTGAGTGTAGATGCCTTTATGGATCAGGAGCGTGTTGATGGCGTACACGGTCGCTTTGAATCCGTCGTCTCTGCTGGCAAGGTTCAGGGCCTCTTCGAAGGACATGGCTGCTTCTCCCGGACACAGGTTATATCGTGCGGCACCAACGGCTCTCGCTTGGTACTGGGTACCAGACCCTTCGCTCTGCTCAGGATTTCGGCAGCGGGCTCCCACTGCGCTCACGCCCGCTAAACGCCTCAACTTGGTACCGGGTACTTGGTACTTCTTCCCCCGCTCCGCCGATCCCCAGTTCCCCCGATGGTCAGGTGGGCCACCCGCCATCTGCACTGTGATTAGTGCAAGTTTCCTCATCCGTCCACAGCAAATTGTCGTTATCCACAGCTTATTCGCAGACCGGAAGTGACAGGCTGTTGACTAGAATCGTATGCAGAGAGAGTGTCAAGGGGTGGCTGCTGCAGTTGTCGTGCAAATTACGATTTAGTTGGCACGCACGATTGCTCCAGGCACCGAAAGGTAACTGATGTGAAACTGGGTTTCGTCAAGCGAGCCCCGAGCACGATGGTCATGTTCTGCGACGAATCATCGCAAAACCTACGCCAGTATGTAATAGGCGGCGTGTATTTCAGTCCTTCCGACCCGGAAGGTGGGGATGTCGTCGTGTCCCGACTGGAGCAGCAGCTGACGGAAACGAAAGATAGGTTTGCGCTAGAACCGGGCACGCTCAAATGGGCAAAGGTTCCGAGCGACGGTCAATATTTGGAGGGCTACAAAGAGTTCTTGACCGTTTTCTTGGAGGAGAAACGGTTTTACTTCAAATGCATGGTCGTCGATCGCAGCAAATACCCCTTGGATAGTCGGGCGTTCATGCAAAAGGACCCACTCCTAGGTTATCTGAAATTCTATTGTGTCTTCTTGGCTGATGGTTTCTTGCGCCGTTACCCAGAACACTTCTTCGATGTCAGAATCCATCAATACCAAGACCGGCCTGGGCACACCGTGACGGATCTGGAACGGACAGTTGAGGCCAGGTTCGTCAAACGTGCTCAGCCCCCAAAGAGATACCTTGATTACTGCCGCGTTAGGAGTATGCCGCTGGAAGGCAGCAACCTCCTCCAACTAACCGACATTCTCGTCGGTGCTGTTGCTTTTGTTTGGAATGATGGGCGAGAACGGGTGTCGAAGAGGTCGAACGCCAGGAGGGAATTGGTCGAACTGATTGAATCGAAGCGGCAAATGAAACTCGACCAGCCGACATCGGCCGCCACTCTGGGCATTAACATCTGGCGATTTGAGTCCTCAAAATTACCGCAGAACTCGATCAGCTCTATTACAGGCCGTGGAATGCAAGACTTGGCGCGTGGAGACGTCAAACTGTGAACATCAGTGCGAACGGAGCATCATATGCCGAAAGGAATTTGCGTCAGTGAAGAAAACCGTTGCGGCCTTTCGTTCAGGAACCACGAGATTAGCTATTTGCTCGAAAGATTGGAAGTGATAAGAGCCCGAGAGCTTCGCGGCGAAGAGGTGCCGCAGGAGTTCATTGGGTATCTCCGACCATTTGCGAGGTATTTCCAAGACGGCGCGTTCTGCCTGGATTGCGGCGGCGCTCTTCAAACCACTACGCTGCCGAACGCGAATCTAGACAGGAACGGCGACGAATTCAGGCGTCGAAGCGACATTATCCGACTCCTCGGTGTGCTTCCCGAGTTGCAAAACCGTGGGATTATCCCTTATGACTTTTGATGGGTAACCCGCCGGCTAGTCGGCGGCAACGGTTTCCGCGATAGCGCCGTGGTTGGTTGTGAACGCAGCTTTCCGAGACGCGGGAAAGTCGTCATGAGTTCTTCCATCTAACCTGCGACCCGCGAGCTTCTTTCGTGTGCCACCCCATTGCTTAAAGAAGAATGGAACGCCGGCACCGGCACATTGGTCGCGCAAAGATCGGACCCATTCACACTTCATTGGGCGTGCTCCTGGGCCACTCTCTCCGCCCACGATCACCCAACCAATGTCGCGGAGATCAATTCGTCCTAAATCTTCCAAGAGCGGCTCGATGGACAAGAAGCGCACTTGTGCAGGAGTGTCTTTCAACAGATCGATACGTGGCAGCCCGTGCATTCGATTTTCAACGCTGACGCCCCACCAAATGTGCTGGGATCGAGCGACGTCCCGCAGGGGACCATTCAATTGCTCAAATAACCGCTTTGCCCGTTTGGTCAGTACCTGATACGTGTGCCAGTTTGCAGAAACCATCACGTCCGCGACCTGCCGGACATACGAGTCTGGGACACCTTCGTGGAACAGGTCGCTCATAGAGTTGACGAAAATCCTCCGAGGAGTTCTCCACTTGAGGGGCTCCTTGAGCTTTTCAGGGACGAGTCGCAAATCGAATCCAAACTCATAAGGATGGCCCTTGACGCTGCGGAACCTCTCCGCGAACCGCTCGGCATAGCAATTCTTGCAGCCAGGACTGATCTTCGTGCAGCCGCGCACGGGGTTCCAAGTGGCATCTGTCCACTCTATTGTGCTTTGCAATGCCATTCAGTTACCTCGCAAGACCCAGCGTGCGGTACTTGTTAAAGATATCCGTCACAATCTCGCGAGCCACGCCCTTTTGGGATGCGAAGAACAGGTAGTAAACGACTGCCCCGTTCGAATTACGCATCGGCAGCGGGCTAGGTACGTAGGCAAATCGTGCTACAGCGCGCAAGCGCTCCCGAAAAGCCTCGGCGACTGCTGCGTTTGGATTCTTCTGCAACTCGATATCTCCAAACAAAGTCGGCTCTTGTCTATATGCAGCGCTCCTCCATGAGTCGTCGCCCCAATATGACGTCATCCTCGCGGCGTCCTCCACGGACACTCCAGAGGGATCGTGCCAGAGGACGTTTCGATTCATATCCATGGTCGGAAAGTTCAGAAATATGTCGATGCTACCCATGCGTCCCGCCGTCTCAATGACCTTCCAGAGAAGGTGGAGGCCGTAGGGATCAAGGATGCATAGCGCCCGGCGGTAGTCCTCAAAACGAACCTTTGGGTACACTTCTGCAAGCAGGATCTCATTGCAGTCTCCGTGGTATAGGTGAACCTCTTGAAGTTCCCCGACCTGTTCACGAAGGAATTCGACCTTTTCTCCCTCTAAGTCAATCAGGTGATACTCCCTGAACGGAGGAACAATCGACAACGCGTTCAGCGGACTCCCTAAGACGAGTTCTCCGCTCGAACGAGAGATGTGTAAACCTGCTCCGGAGAAAGCGTCGATGTAGGAGTGGTGGAGCTTGGGAGCAGTTTGGGCGGACATGATTCGTGAATACGCTGCCGCGTAATCCCGAATAATCGCGAGCTTGATCTCGGACCAAATGCCGATTTCATCAAAGGGTGGCATCCCGTCCTATTTTCGCTATTTATTCGCCTCGGTAGCAAGTGTCAAAGTGGTTGCAACTTTGAAGCAGCGGCTGTTATTCCTGCACGCTCACCACCTGGAGGACCTCTTCAACGGTCGTGAGTCCTTCCGCTTCGACTTCGCTCAGGCCCTTCGGCTTCGCTCAGGGCTCGCTGCGCTCGGCCTCACTCTTGAACAGAGACGACCTGTAGCACCTCTTCCACAGTAGTCAAGCCCTCTGTTAAGAGCCAGGCGGCGTACTTCTTCAGGTCCCACATGCCCAGCTTGAGGGCGGCGTTCTCCGCTAAGACTATGAGACGAGGAGGTTAGCGCTTAGGTGGTGCCGAAAGGCCTTTCAGCGCCGCCAAAACTTGTTCCGCTAGTTTGCCTCGCTTTGCGGCTGCCTCCAGTCGCCGATAAATATCCTTAGCTTCGTCCTTGTCGTGCCTCCCGATGCCCGCAACGGCTATGATGCGCTCCTTTTTGTACACCTTGAACACTACGCGGTACTTGCCGTGGTGAAAACTGCGCCAGCCTTGTAGCGGCTCTCGAAGTTCGTCCGAACAGGGCGCCGGATCGGGCGCCAGTTCCTTCTTCATGGCCTTGCCGAGTGCGTTTCTTATGTTTCTTGGAAGTGCCCTCACATCTTGAAGGCCATCATCGGTGAACTGGATGTCGTACAACGATTACTCCTCTCCGAACGCCTCCTCGAATGAGTGGAGTCTCCCGAGGCGGACATCTTCATCAATCGTTTTCCCCGCACGCAGGAGTTGGTTGTACAACTTGGGATTCGCCATGATACTGAGCGTTTCCCGAAGCGCACGGAAGCGCACAAGGAGATCGTCGAAATACCGCTTATCTACGACATATTTGTCGTTTTCAGCATCCCAGGCGGTGACTTCCACAACAGTCTGCCCCTTGGCTTTCCCAAGAAAGTCACTCTGCCTTTGACGAAACTCCGATCGCTTGACCTTGACCGTAGCAAGGCCCTTCGTAGCCGCTGTCAACATTATACGCCCCCGTACACATTATCGGTACAATCTGTACTACTAATTAGTACAAGATTTGACGCAAAGAGTCAAGAAAAAGTTGCCCTCCGCGGACAAAACGCGGATTGGCGACAAGTTGTTGATTCCACGGGGAATGGGCGGTTACATACGACTGCAAAGCCGCAAAATTCGCGCCGGTAAGCCATCGAAAATCCCTAAAATTCTGAGAAGCGCGCTCATATCGAATCCTAGCTCTGAGTTTTCGCGAAATCCCGCTCTCTATGCGAAATATCTATGGTTGTGAACGGGGCCGTCGCTCTGATTGGTCTTGAGCACAGCCGAAAAGAAGACGCTGATCTGGGTGGGGCAGACTTTACAACTCGTCAAGGTACTCGATTCAGTGTCCGCGGCCGTGCCGCTCGGGCGCTACACATGCACCCCTTTGACTCGCTGCGCTCACTCAGGGCTTCGCGGCTGCGCCGCTCGGCTACTCCTGAACCGAGACGACCTGTAGCACTTCTTCCACCGTGGTGAGACCCTCAGTGAGCAGCCACGCGGCGTACTTCTTCAGGTCCCACATGCCCAGCTTGAGGGCGGCGTTGTGGATGTCCTCGGTGAGGGCGCCTTTGGCCACCATCTGGCGCAGCTCGGCGTTCATCTTCATGACTTCGTAGATGCCGACGCGGCCTTTGACGCCCTTGCCGTTGCAGGCGTCGCAGCCCTTGCCCTTGAAGATGGTGGTGCCCTTGGGCATGCCCATGAACTCGCAGGTGGCGTCGTCGGCGGGGAAGGGCTCCTTGCAGCGCTGGCAGCAGCGACGCGCCAGGCGTTGCGCCATCACCCCGATGGTGGAGCTCGACACCAGGAAGGGCTCGATGCCCATCTCGCCCAGGCGGGTGAAGGCGCCGGCGGCCGAGTTGGTGTGCAGGGTGGTGAAGACCAGGTGTCCGGTGAGGGCGGCCTCGACCGCGATGTGGGCGGTCTCCTTGTCGCGGGTCTCGCCCACCAGGATGACGTCGGGGTCCTGGCGGAGGAAGGCGCGCAGCACCCGCGCGAAGTCCAGTCCGATGTCCTTGTTGGCCTGGATCTGGTTGACCCCGGCCAGGTCGTACTCGATGGGGTCCTCGGCGGTGGAAATGTTGATGCCCGGGTCGTTGATCTCGGCCAGCGCGGAGTACAGCGTGGTGGTCTTGCCCGAGCCGGTCGGCCCGGTGACGTACATGATGCCGTAAGGCTGGCTGATGAGCTCGCGGATGAGCTTCAGGGTGGGCTCGTGCGCCACCACCTTGTCGAGGCCGAGCGTGGTGTTCGATTTGTCGAGGATGCGCATGCAGATCTTCTCGCCCCACTTCGCCGGGACGGTGGAGACGCGGAAGTCGATGGGCTTGCCCTCCATGTTGACCGAGATGCGTCCGTCCTGCGGCAGGCGCTTTTCGCTGATGTCGAGCTTGGAGATGATCTTCAGGCGCGAGATCAGGCCGAGCTGCACCTTTTTTGGCAGGTTCTGCACCGTCTGCAGCACGCCGTCTATGCGGAAGCGGATGATCAGCTCCTTCTCCATGGGCTCGACGTGGATGTCGCTGGCCCCCTTCTTGATGGCCAGGCCCAGGATCGAATTCCCCAGGCGGATGATGGGCGCATCTTCCGACGCCGACATCAGCTCTTGCTTGCTGTCGCCGCCCGTCGCCGCGAGGTCCTCTGTCATTTGCAGGTCGCGGATGATCTCGGATTGCAGCAGGTCGATGACGTTCTCCGACGGCTTGGCCCCCACCAGCTCGAGGTTGGCGCTGCTGGCGCCCTTCAGCGGCTCCTCCTCCTTCTTCATCAGCGTCTGGTAGGTGCTGTTCATGAATTTGCGGAAGTCATCTTCCGTAGTCACCACCGGCTCGATCATCACCCCCTTGATGATGCGGCGTATATCGTCGAGCGCGATAATGTTGTTTGGATTCACCATGGCGAGGGTGAGGCGGTTGTTGGCGAAGGCCACGGCGATGACTTTATGCTGCAGCATCATGGTCTGGGGGAGAAGGCCGAGGACGCGGGGATCGAAGTTCATCTTCGACAGGTTGATGTACTCGATGCCGACCTGCTGCGAGGCGGCTTCGACACGCTCGGCGAGGATGGTGGTGAGTGCGATGCCGATCTTGGGGTATTTCAGCAGGAGGTCCTGGAAGTCGGCCTGCTCGAGGACGGCGCAGGTGGTGGCCTGCACGGCGGTGACGGAAGCGGTGCGTGGCTTGCCGGTGAGCAGGGACATCTCGCCGAAGTTCTGTCCGGGGCCCATCTCGACCAGGAGGAAGTCGATGCCGGTGTGGGGGTCCTTCTTGCGGACCTCGACCTTGCCGGCGGTGAGGAAGAACATCGAGGTGCCGGGAGCGCCTTCGCGCACGATGACCTGGTTGGGAGGGAAGTCGCGGCGCTTCATGCGCTTGACCACTTGCTCGCAGTCGGGGATGGAGAGCGCGGAAAACAGCTTGATGCGCTGCAGGAAATGCAGACCGCCGGTGGTGGGAGCCGCTGCGGCAGGAGCCGCCGGCGCGGGTGCTTGGGTCGGACTGGCCATCGAGAGACCTCGTTGTACCTGTGTCTTAGGGGAGTGGGCGGATTATATAACTAAGTACTCAGTACTCGGTACTCAGTAACCAGCGGAAATACCTGCAGCAGGGCCTGCTTCGCGGCGGGTGGCGACCACGCCGGCGGAGCGCAGAACGGCGAGGTGCTGGACCTTGGCTGCCGGTCACAAGCTCGCGAGGAAACCCGTCAGACGGGAGCTTGTGCTTTATTCGCGGCGATCGCAGACAGCAGGAGAGCCATCTCTTTGTCCAGAATTTGTGGGTTGCGGCAGATAGGCAGAGCGTACTGTCGGCCATGTCACTGTCATTTCTTAAGTGCTTTTATCGATTCATACTCGGCGATGTTGTCGCACCCGATGCTTTCTGTTCGTTCTCGGCGTGAATTTGACTGTAGACCTGGCGCAGGAGCACGTTGGCGACCAGCTTTTGAAAATCCTTGTCGTTCATGTACCGGGCGAAAATTTCTTCGTTCTGCTCCATTCGGTCGATGAACAGCCCTTCCAGAGCCTTGTCGAACACGAACTTGAAGTTGTCCATCGTATTCGCCAATGCGGCCTGCTGTAGCGAAGAGTCTGCGACCGCTTCCTCACGGATTTGGTTGAAGAAAAGTTCATCGGCGGGAGTGAAGTTAGTACCGAATCGCTCATTTACGATGTCGATCAGCCGGGAGAGTTCCACCTTCTCATCGTGCCGAGCACCAGTGCCTACTGCGGTGGGGCCGCTCACAACTCCGCGTTCGCCGGGTTCGAGCACAATCGAGCCTTCGCTGATCTTCTGTAAGCGGTAGTACTTGAGCCGAACCTCATCATCGAGTTCCAGCCGGTCGCGCAGGCCCTTTGGCAGCTTCGCAACTAGGAACCGGATGAACGTGTACAGCTTTTCCAAGTCGGTGTCTTGGAACGGAATGATCTGCGCAAGAAACGAGTACAGGTTGCGAAAAGCGACTAGCAGCCCCTTGAACTCCTCTTGCTTCACTTCATCCAAGTCGGTGAAACGACGAACAGCCGGATCAAGTGATGCGTTCAGTTGGGCATGGTCGCTTGGCGTCTGGTTCTCCTTCGGCTTGAAGAATACCTTGCAGAACGCCTCGACCTCGTTCTCGTAGTACACCTGTTCGGCTGCTAGCTTGTGCTGTAACTCGTAAAGTTGGCTCGGCTGCGCCATCTCATCTATCGCCGCAACCTCGTAGTACGGCTTGAAAGCATCAAGAATCTCCTGCCGCTCGTTGACGAAATCGAGAACGAAGGTATCCTCTTTGAGCGGGTGGATGCGGTTCAGGCGCGAGAGGGTCTGCACCGCCTGCACGTCCGCAAGACGCTTATCGACGTACATTGTGTGAAGCAGCGGCTGATCGAAGCCCGTCTGATACTTCTCGGCGACGATCAGCACCTGGTACTCGTCGGTCGTGAACCTCTCCGGCAGTTCTTTCTCACGGATGCCGTTGTTCATGCTGACTTCCGTGAACTCACCGATGTCGAGCACCACCCTGCCTGAGAACGCAACTAGCGTTTTGATGTCCGTGTATCCCTTCTCGCTGATGTAGCGGTCGAACTCTAGTTTGTAGCGAACCGCTGCCTCACGGGAATTGGTCACGACCATCGCTTTCGCTTTGCCGCCGATCTTGTGCTTTGTGAAGGTGCGGAAGTGCTCGATCATCACTTCCGTCTTCTGCGCGATGTTGTACGGATGGAAGCTGACGAAGCGGGCCAGAGCGCGTGCTGCCTTGCGCTTGTCCAGCTTGGGATCGTCTTTGATGGACTTGATTAACCCAAAATATGTCTTGTACGTCGTGTAATTCTTCAGCACGTCGAGGATGAAGCGTTCCTCAATGGCCTGTCTCATGCTGTAAAGGTGGAACGGCTCAGGCTTGCCGTCCAGACCCGGCCTGCCAAACGTGGCAAGTGTCTTGTGCTTCGGAGTCGCCGTGAACGCGAAGAAGCTGAGGTTCGGCTGGTGTCCCCGCCGGGCAACCGCCTTGAGAATCTCTTCTTCATAATCTGGCAGACCACGCTCTTCCGCCGCTTGCCTGGCCTGCTGCTGGATCGCCTCTGACGCCAGAGTTCCTCGCAATTCTGCCGCCGCCTCGCCTGATTGCGAACTGTGCGCCTCATCTACGATGACGGCGTACTTGCGCGTCGGGAGTACACCAATCTTCTCTGTTACGAATGGAAACTTCTGTAACGTAGTTATGATGATCGGTGTCGCGTTCTTCAGTGCTTCGGCAAGCTGTGTGGAATCCTCGTCAATCTTTACGACCACACCGGATTTGTGCTCAAACTGATAAATCGTGTTTTGCAATTGCTGGTCGAGCACGAGGCGGTCGGTCACGACTACGACCGAATCGAATACCCGCTGGTCGTCCGCCCCGTGCAGACTCGCCAGTCTGTGCGCCAGCCATGCGATCGAGTTGCTCTTGCCGCTGCCCGCCGAGTGCATCACTAGGTAGTTGTGCCCAGGGCCGTCTGCCTTCGCAGCGACTTCCAGCTTCCGCACGGCGTCTAGCTGGTGATAGCGCGGAAAGATCAGGTTTTCTCTCTGCACCAGCTTGCCGCGAATCTCGCGCTCGTCGATCTCCAGGTGAATGAAGCGGTGCAGGATGTCGAGAAAACTGTCCCGCTGCAACACCTCTTCCCACAGATACGCTGTCTTGTAGCCGTTCGGGTTGTCAGGATTGCCCGCGCCTGTGCCATTGCCTTTGTTGAACGGCAGGAAATGAGTGCTCTTCCCGGTGAGGCGTGTAGTCATGTAAACCTCGTCGGGATCAACGGCGAAATGCACCAGCGTGCGCTTCTTGAACTGGAATATCAGCTCGTTCGGATCGCGGTCATTCCGGTACTGGTATTTGGCGTTCTCGACGGTTTGCCCCGTCATCGGGTTCTTCAGTTCGGCGGTTGCGACCGGAATCCCATTGAGGCTGAGAACAACGTCGAGCGACTTGCTGCTGGTCGGCTTGAACAGAAGTTGGCGCGTGACGGTCAGGCGGTTGGCCGCGTACAGCTTCTGCGTCTCGGGGTTCATGCCATGCGCAGGGGCGAAATACGCAATGCGGATGATCTTGCCGTAGCACTTGAATCCGTGCCGCAGCACGTCGAGACTGCCCCGTGAGTCCATAGCTGTGCAAAGATCGTCGAGTATGACCGTCTCGGTCCCTTTGCCGTGCAGCTTCACCAGCGCATCCCAAGTTTCCCTCTGTGTCTCCTGGATGAAGGGGATGAGTTGCGTCGTGTCGAGAGCCCGCTCCTGGACGAAGTGCGCCTGCTCGGTCTTGGAGTACCCGGCTTTCGTGATCAGGTGGTGCTCGATGGCGCTCTCGAACGCCTTTTCGCGGTGGTCTACGGGCATGACGCTGCCTCATGCACCCTGTAGTTGCAGACATCGAGTTGGCCAGACACGGCGGCAGTGATGAGAGCACTTCGGTACTCAGTCAGATTCCGAATAGCCGATGCAATATCGTCTCGTAATCCCTGCATCCTATGATGCTCAGTGTTGACGGAATCCACGATTCTATGCTGTTCCTCATAGGGCGGAATGAACACCACACAATTGAGAATCTTGGCGGCTGAAGTGTGGAAGACGGTCGCACCGTTTGTGGTCGGAAGCACTTGCTCCCTGACCACTGTGTTGATTCCCAGTCGGAGGTACTCCGGCAATAACTCGTGCCTTTTTCCAGGGTGTACATCCACGCGAGCAATTCGCTGATTGAGTAGGTACTCGCCTTCAGGGACAAACTCGGCTCGGCTGAGAATGAGCCGTTTGTATGACAGGTCGGTCATGACCACGACCAAATCGCGAGGACGCAGCGTGTAGTCCTTCGGAACCTCGGCAGAGTCATAGACGGTACGGTTACCGCTATCGAAGTAAAGGCCGCCATCGGGGTGAAAATTACCAGGCGTCACCAGCACCGGCCATTCGTCCTCTGACTTCCGAAAGTGCTCCCCAGTGAAGGCAAAGCCACTGAACAAACTTACCCACCATTTCAGTCGCTCGGCTTTCCAATCTGCCGGGACAAGCGGACAGAGTTCCAAGCCAGATGGTTTCCGTTTGTCCGCATTACCCAGTGAACCTGTCACCGCGTGGAATACGAATGCATCCAGCCTTTTCTTCAAGTTCTCCGAAAGCATCGCCTTCTGTTCGATTAAGCGGTCTATTCGAGCCGTTTCGCGATCGAGGAAGGCGGCGATGGCAATCTGCTCCTCGATGGGAGGTACAGGGTAGGCAAAATCATCGAAGACGTTTTGATAGAGGTGCGAGATCGTCGTTCCAGTCTTGCGCACTTCGATGAACTCAGAGAACACCTGCGAACAAAGGACCCAGTACATGAACCGCGTGATGTAGTCGGACGCTAATGGCCTCGTCACGAACACGCCACTGTTCAAAGATGCCGGTCCTCGCATCTCTGTCACCACAGCGACCTTCCCGATGGTGCCGTCCTTCGTGATAAGCAGGTCGCCTTCCCGAAGGTGAATGTAGGGATCTTCGTGGAACCGCTGCTCGGAGATGTGATAGCAGTTGCTCCAATCAATCTGCCCATCGCGGAAATCCGTGCCAGTCACGAGGTAAGGCCCCGCATCGACGAACTCATCTGATCGCAGCCCTTGCCACCCTATCCGGCCCTTAACATACGTGGTGTACCTAATACGGTTTACATCCCAGTGCTTAGGTACTGTTGGAAGCCACTCGTATCGTGTGCTTCTTGCTGGAACCGGCGGGTGCTCCTTCATCCCATCACCTCAGCCAGCGCCTTTACAAGCTCATGCTCGACACGCTTGATTTCTGCCCGAATCTCTTCCAGCGGGCGTGGCGGCGTGTACTTGTAGAAGTGCCGAGTGAACGGAATCTCGTAACCGATCCTTGTTTTGCTCTCTTCTATCCAAGCGTCCCTAACGTGGGGCTTAACCTCTTTGTTGAAGTACAGGTGGATGTTTTCCTTCAGCGGCACGTTCTCGTAATCACGCAATTCGGAATCCGGCTCCGGGTTGCCATCTGCATCGACACAAATCTGGGCCTCGTCGTTGCGCTCAGACATCGCTGTCAGGATTGCCTTTTGCAGCGCAGCCGAGAGCCTGATGTCCGCAGACTGTGCTGCGCGTGTCAGCCGTTTCTCGAAAGCAGGGCGGCTCTTGTCCACCACGGCTTGGTTCATTCCCTTCAGCATGGCGATGATCTCGGCCTGTAATGCCTCGCCAGCCTCGATTTCTCGCTGGCCCTCTTTTCCCTTTTTCCTGCTCCTGGCGAGGTTCTGGAACGCGGTCTGTTCCTTCAGCCACTCGATCCGTTCCTGCGTCACCTGAAAGCGCAGGCGGAGTGGGCGCTCGACCGTAATCTGCCGGTATCCGAAGTCGTCGTTGTCAAATATCTTCGACTGCTCCGATTCCTTGAATTCCCCATAAATGCGGGTGATGTCGGCAATGTGCGCGTCGGAAAGCTCGTTCCTCTTGTTGCCCAAGCTACGTCGCATCTTCTGGAACAGATCCACGGCATTGATCAGTTGAACCTTGCCGCGCCTCTCGGGGCGCTTGCGGTTCGTCAAAATCCAGATGTAAGTCGAAATGCCGGTGTTGTAGAACATCTGGTCGGGTAGCGCGACAATCGCTTCGAGCCAGTCGTTCTCGATGATCCACTTGCGGATGTCGCTCTCGCCCGATCCGGCGTCACCTGTGAATAGGGGTGAGCCGTTGAACACAATCGCCAGCCGTGAGCCGCTCGGCTTCGTCTTCGAGATCATGTGCTGAATAAACAAGAATGATCCGTCATTGATGCGCGGCAGACCTGCCCCGAAGCGGCCCTCGAATCCCTTCTCTTCGTGCTCCTTCTCAATGGCGTCGGCCTGTGGCTTCCACTCGACGCCGAAGGGTGGGTTTGCCAGCAGGTAATCGAACTTCATGCCGGGTAACCCGTCCTTCGTGAAGCTGTCGCCGAATTTGATGTTCTCCGGGTTCTGCCCCTTGATCATCATGTCCGAGCAGCAGATGGCGAAAGCCTCGTTGTTGTAGTCCTGCCCGAAGACCTCAAGCTGCGCTTGTGGGTTCAGGTCGCGGAGATATTCCTCCGAAACTGACAACATTCCGCCCGTTCCACAAGCCGGATCGTAAAGCGTGCGGACAATGCCCGCCTTCCGTAAGACCGCCCCGTCCGGCTCGAACAGCAGGTTCACCATCAGACGGATGACTTCGCGTGGGGTGAAGTGATCTCCCGCCGTCTCGTTCGAGGATTCATTGAAGCGCCGGATCAAGTCCTCGAAGATGAGGCCCATCTCATGATTCGGAACTTTGTCGGGGTGCAGGTCTATATCAGCAAATTTCTTGACCACTTGGTACAGACGGTCGGACTCGTCGAGCTTGGCGATCTCCTTGTCGAACTCGAAGAACTCGAAAATCTGCCGCGCCTTAGACGAAAAGCTTTTAATGTACTTGTCGAGGTTCGGAGCGATCTTGTCGGGATCGCCCTTCAGCTTCTGGAAGTCCATCTTGCTGATGTTGTGGAACGCATGTCCAGCTACGCGGTTCAGAATCGGCTCGAAATCCTTTACCGGGCCACTCTTCAGAACGGCGTGCCTGTCGAGCACCTTCTGCTTGGTCGGCTCAAGAACGCAGTCGAGACGCCTGAGTACCGTCAGGGGCAAAATCACCCTGCCGTACTGGTGTGGCTTGTAAGGGCCGCGCAGCAGGTCAGCAACGCTCCAGATGAATGCAACCTTGTCAGTGAATCCGTTCATGCACGTAGCCCTCGGACACCGAAAAGCAGCCCAGAGTAGCTGGACCGCTGGCACTCAGCCCGCAGTGGACGGTTTTGTTCCGATTTCAGAACTGCTCACCGAGAGTAGCTGGTCAGGGGAACTGCCGATTCTACAGCGGCTTAGGCGGTGCATAGTACGTCAATATGTCGAATGAGGAATCAGGGCTGCTCGCCGCCGTTAAGAACCGGCACCGGAGCCCACGACGAGCGGCTGGGCTGGAAGTGGGGAGCACCTTAGCGCGGGAGGCAGCAACCCTCGGAAGATGCTTTCCGGAACGCAGAGGCGAAGCGTGAGATATCATCACGTCTTCTCATGAGCAAGAGTCTGCAAGAGACGTACGCGCCGGCGAACATCTGCTTCGGATGCGGGCCGGCGAACCCGCAGGGGCTGCACATCCAGAGCTTCGTCGAAGGGGACGAGGTGGTGGCGGAGTGGCAGCCGCAGCCGCATCACCAGGCGTACCACGGGGCGCTGAACGGCGGGATCATCGGGGCGCTGCTGGACTGCCATTCCAACTGGACGGCGGCGTATCACCTGATGAAGCGGCAGGGGGCGGAGCATCCGCCCTGTACGGTGACGGCGGAGTATGCCATCAAGCTGCTGCGTCCGACGCCGACCGAGGCCGGGCCGTTGCGGCTGGTGGCGCGGGTGGCGGAGATCAAGGACGACCGCGCCGTCATCGAAGCCGAGCTGCGGGCGGGCGGACAGGTGTGCGCGACCTGCCGAGGGAAATTCGTGGCGGTGAAAGAGGGGCATCCGGCGTTCCACCGGTGGTGAGAGGCTCAGTTGCCACGCCCACCCAAGCCAAAGCCGGGCTTGGGTGGGGCACCCACGCAAACACCGCTGAATATCTAGTCACTAGAGACGGACTACTGGTATAGTTTGCCGCCAGAGCACCTATTCCCCGCCTGAGCTAAATATGAGCGCACCGGCACGACCCGCGACGCACGGTAGTGTCCACGTACTCCCCGTCGTGGTGTATTTCGACGGGGACGTGGTGTGCCGGGAGGTGATGCGGGGCACGCAGCGATACCGGCGGATGGCGTGGACGAAGCTCGACATCAAGGCGGCGGAAAAGGTGGTGGTCACGTCGTCGGAACGGCTGGTGCGGGAAAACTACGAAAAGCTGCGCGACCCCAGCGTGCGGGTGATCGCGCTGACCGACGAACGCTTCCAGGACCCGCGGCTGGACTCGGTGGTGTACGCCTACCTGCCTCCCAACACCCCCAACGATCTGATGGAACGGATGGTGGATAACGCGGTGGACCACATCCACCTGCACGCGACGCGGCGTCAGGTGGGGGAGCAACTGGCGGGTGCGACGCGCGAGATCTCGGAGCTGAACAAGATCGGGGCGGCGCTGTCGGCGGAGCACGACACGGAGCGGCTGCTGGACATGATCCTGACCAAGTGCCGCGAGATCACCCAGAGCGACGCGGGCTCGCTGTACCTGGTGGAGGCCGAGGAAAGCAAGCTGCCGCCGGGGAAGGTGAAGGACGAGCGCAAGGAGCAGCGCAAGCATCTTCTCTTCAAGCTGGCGCAGAACGACTCGCGGTCGTTCCCCTTCAAGGAAACGACGATGGAGCTGAGCAAGAAATCCATCGCCGGATACGTGGCGCTGACGGGCGAGGGCCTGCGGCTGGGCGACGCCTACGAGCTGCCGGAGGACGTACCCTTCTCCTTCAGCCGGCGCTTCGACGAGAGCTCGGGGTACCGCACCAAGTCCATCCTGGCCATCCCCATGCGCAACCAGAAGGCGGAAGTGGTGGGGGTGGTGCAACTGCTGAATGCGAAGCGGAATTACGACATCAAGCTGGAAGACGCGGCGATGGTGGAGACGGAGGTGGTGTCGTACACGCAGCGGCAGCAGGAATTGGTGGAGTCGCTGGCCAGCCAGGCGGCGGTGGCCTACGAGAACAGCCAGCTATATGAGGCCATCCAGCGGATGCTGGAAGGGTTCGTGAAGGCGTCGGTCATCGCGATCGAGGCGCGCGATCCCACCACCAGCGGCCATTCGTTCCGGGTGGCCAACCTGACGGTGGCGCTGGCGGAATCGGTGGACCGCTGCGATGCGGGACCGTTCGCCGACCTGAAGTTCGCGCGCAGCGAGATGAAAGAGATCCGCTACGCCTCGCTGCTGCACGACTTCGGAAAAGTCGGGGTGCGGGAGGAAGTGCTGGTCAAGGCCAAGAAGCTGTATCCGGCGCAGATGGACCTGATCCAGCAACGCATCGAGTTCGCCAAGCGCACGCGCGAGGTGGAGATCCTGCGGGCGAAGCTCGAGCACCTGCTGGAGCAAGGGCGCGAGTCGTTCGCCAAGAGAACGCCGGAACTGGACGCGGAGCTGGAGCGGCAACTGCGGCTGCTCGACGACTATCTCGGGATCATCAGCAAGGCGAACGAGCCGACGGTGCTGCCGGAAGGCAGCTTCGACATGCTGCAGGGCATCTCGGCGGAGAAGTTCGTCAGTTTCGCGGGCGAGGAGCGGGTGCTGCTGACGCCCGACGAGGTGCGGCTGCTCTCCATCCGCAAGGGCTCGCTGGACGACTCGGAGCGGCTGCAGATCGAGTCGCACGTGGTGCATACCTTCAACTTCCTGCAACAGATCCCGTGGACACGGGAGATACGGGCGATCCCGGAGATCGCGCGCGGACACCACGAGAAACTGAACGGGAAGGGCTATCCCTACAAGCTGTCGGCGCCGGAGATCCCGGTGCAGACGCGGATGATGACCATCTCGGACATCTTCGACGCGCTGTCGGCCAGCGACCGTCCTTATAAGAAGGCGGTGAGCCAGGAGCGGGCCATCGAGATCCTGGGATTCGCGGTGAAGGACGGCGAGCTCGACCCCGAGCTGTTCAAGATCTTCCTGGAGGCGAAGGTGTTCGAGAAGTGGAAGATCGAGCCGTACCCGTACTAGCCCTCAGCCGCCAGCGATCAGCCATCAGGAGTATCGGCTTTAACGGTCGAGCTGCGACCATTGACGCAGCCGGGGCGGAGTGCGGATAATCTGCAGCATTCGGGTGTTGGAGTTCACCCTTAACCGCCCTTCAACAGGGAAGATGACTCCTACTTTGAGGTAGGGGTCGCCCCGCACCAGCTTCGATCCCACCTCAGGAACACCCGTCAGAGCTAGAACGAAGAAGCGTCCTTGGTGAATGAGGAGGCCGCAGCGGTGTGATCGCGATTGACCGAGCTTCCGTTCTCGACCGGCTAGGAGCGATCGCCGCGGAACTGGGAGCGGAACGCGTTGCCGCCGACGCCCGCGCCCGGGCCGAGCGCGTGGCCGAAGGCCTGTTCTACGCGGCCTTTGTCGGCCAGTTCAAACGCGGGAAATCCACCCTGATCAACGCTCTGGTGGGCGAACCCATTCTTCCGGCGGGAGTCGTCCCGGTCACGGCGATCCCAACGGTGATCCGGTTCGGATCGCAGCGCGCCGCCCGCATCCGGACTCAGAGCGGCGCCTGGCAGGAGATCGGTCCCGACACAGTGGAGCAATACGTCTCGGAAGAGAAGAATCCCGGCAACGAAAAGGGAGTGAGCGGGGTGGAGATTTTCCTGCCCTGCCCTTTGCTGGCCACGGGGATGTGCCTGGTGGACACTCCCGGTCTGGGCTCGGTGTTCACCGGCAACACGGCGGCGACCCACGAATTCATCCCGCACATCGACGCGGCGGTAGTGGTGATCGGTACGGACCCGCCGCTCGCGGGAGATGAACTCGAGCTGGTGAAGACGGTCGCGGCCGTGTTGAACGACATTCTGGTGGTGCTGAACAAGGCCGACCGCGTGACGGAAGTAGAACGATCGGCGGCTAGCACGTTTGCTCGCCGCATGCTGGCAGAGCACCTGGAGACACCGATCGGCCCGATCTTCGAGATCAGCGCCGCGGAGCGCCTGGAGGGCCGGGGGCCGGAACGGGATTGGGGAAACTTCGTCCGCAGCCTGGAAGAACTGGCGGAGGGGTCGGGGCGCATCACGCAGGCTGCGGGGGAACGCGGCGTGCGCCGCATCAGCAAGGAACTGCTCGCCACCCTGCACCAGGAGACAGAAGCGATGCTTCGCCCGGACGAAGAGTCGGAGCGGCGCATCACGGCTCTGCGCGAGACACTCGCCCAAGCCGAGACCTCCCTCCGCGAGCTCGGGGCCCTCCTCGGGGCGGAGCAGCAGCGCCTTTCGCAATCGCTCATTGAGCGACGGAAAATGTTCCTCCGCCGCGCACTCCCGCCGGCGCAGGAAGAGTTGTCCGGAGTCCTGCACGCGATCCCGCGCCGTGGCGGGCCGGGGTTTCGGAGGAACGCCATGTCGGCTGCCCAGGACGTCGCGCGGCGACAGCTGAATCCGTGGCTCGAAAGCGAGCAGGTCCACGCAGAGGAGGCCTATCGCCAGGGTGTGCAGCGCTTCGTTCAGCTAGGCAACGATTTCCTGCGCCGCCTGGCCGCAGCGGATGTCCCCGAACTGGCGGAGATGCCCGAAGCGCTCGACCTTGAGCCCGGATTCCGTACGCGCTCGCGCTTCCACTTTCACGAACTGGTGAGGATCGCCCAGCCTGCCTCGCCCTTCCGCTACGTTGCGGACCAGGCGTTGGGGCTGATGCGCGCGTACGGAGGCATAGCGGGCGACGCCTTGCGGTTTGTCGGGGACCTCATGGAAATCAACAGCTCTCGCGTGCAGAACGACATTGACGAGCGCATGCGGGAGAGCCGGCGGCAGCTGGAGAGCGAGATCCGGGGCCTGCTGCACGATGTCAGATCGATCGCGGAACGTGCCATCGTGCATGCCCGCGAGGCGCACGCAGCGGGAGCCCAGGCGGTCACGGCGGCGTTGGAGCGTCTTGCGGCGCTGGAGGCTGAAGTTCGCAGCTTGCGCGGTCCGGAGGACGTCTCGATGCAGTAGCGACTTCTCGGCGTCAAGGAGCGGCCCATGAAAGCCAGACGCGTGTCGATCTTCATCAACGAGGCGGATGAGTGGCACGGCCACCCTCTGCACATGGCGCTGCTCCGGTTGCTGGCCAAGCAGGGCCTTGCGGGAGCGACGGTGGTGCGCGGCGTCGCCGGGTATACGAAAGCGGCAGGGATCACGACAACCTCGCTGGTGGACGCCGGGGGTCTGCTTCCCCTGGTGGTCGAGTTCGTCGAATCGGAGGAAAACGTCGAGCGCATCATGCCCAGCATCGCCGAAATGATCGGTAACCGACTGGTTACGACCATGGAAGTCGAGGTCAGGTTGGGCGGCGCTTTTCCGGACTCTCACTGATGCCAGAGCTGGTGTTTGCGCGCGAGGAGGAACTCGGCGAGGTCCGGCGCCGCCTGGCCCGGCGGCAGCCGTTTCTCCTGCATGGTCCGGCCGGGGTGGGCAAGACGCTGCTGCTGAAAACCCTACTGCCGGAGTTCCCGCAGGTGCTGTATTGCGGTGATTCCACCAGCGTCAAAGGCATTTTTCATGCGCTGGGAAGCGCTCTGGTGAGGGCCGGCGACCCGTACGCGGCGGCTGGTCTGGGCAAAGGAGCGAAGGGTCTTGAGCACAAGAGTTCGGTGGCGATCCGGGGGATCGTCCGCGATGCGCTGCGCGCCGCGAGCTACGTGGTCGTTCTGGACCACGCCGCAGGCGCCTCTCAGGCCTTGTTCTCGTCCATCAAGGAGGCGGTCCAGTCGGCTGCCACTCCGGTGGTCGCCGTCTCCCGCTCCGCCCACATGGAGGACCTCGGGTTCCTGCTGAATCTGTATCCAGACCGCTCCGACCGGCTGCAAATCCGGAATTTCGACCCGGCGACGGCTCTCGCCTTCGCGCGTGAGGGCGCCGCGCAGTCAGGGCTGCAAGCATTGAACATGGCAGAGTTCCTGGAACGCCTGGTCGAGCTCAGTCAGGGAAATCCCGGGGCCATCCTCGCGCTCATCGAGATGGCCCGCGACCCGAGGTATCGCTCCGCGGAGCGCATCAAGGTGACGCCGCTCTACATCGACTTCCGCTTGCGGTGGAACGCGCATGCCTGAGAACGGATTGAACGAGAACCACAAGCGCCGTCTGGCGGTGGCTATGGCCTTGGTAGATGCCGGTGTGGCGCGAATCCTGGACCAGCTGGACGAGCGCACCTCTCCGACCACGATGACCGTGGTGGAGCGGTCCATCCCGCAGAGCGAACGCACGGAGTTGAAGGAAACGCTGCGAGAGCTTCAGACGCTGACCGCCAGTGTGGCCCGTGCGTACGGACTCGACAAACGCCGGAAACACCTGCGCAGAACGATCGTCGCGGAACTCTCGCAGATATGGACCATCCTGGAAGACAGCCGCCCGCGCAAGATGAAAGGCATGGGGGCTGTCCCTGCGGAGGTAGCGGAATCGCTCGACCGTGACGTGGACCAAATGCTTAAGTTGCTGGAGAGGTGCAGGCATGCCGTTGAACCATAGCCGGCGATCGGCAGGAGGCGAAGGTATTCGAGAAGTGGAAGATCGAGCCAGATACGTACTAGCCATCAGCGATCGGGTACCGCTTTCACCCTGCTCTCTGATCCCTGCCCCCGTCTCTCGAACGGTTGTTTGTAGAATCAGCATCGCCGTGGCGTAATGTCGCTGTGCCGAAAACGATCGGAATGTCTCCTGCCGAAGTCCTTGCACTCGAACGCACCCGCCGGCAGTTTCGACCGGCTCGGAATCTCGGGGTTTTCACACACCCCTGGCCACTTTCCGAAAGGCAATATTTCTTCCGAGTGGGCCGTGATCCAGGCACAATCCCGAAAGACGCCGTCGATCGGCTGCGAACGAGGTCACTTCCACGTGCAGCCGACTTTCCGGGCAGAGGCGGTGCAGGCGTTTGAGTGACGGCATTATGAAGGGCAGGCCTGGCCAGCTATAATCGCGCCCCGCGATGATCACGGTTTCCAAAGAAGACTATCTGAAAGCGATTTTCGAAGCGGAGAACGAAGCCGAAGCCGTTATCTCAGCGACGCTGGCGAATTGGCTGAAGGTTTCGGCGCCCGCGGTCACCATGGCTTTACGCCGGTTAACGCGTGATGGCCTGGTAGAGGTGCGCAAAGACGGGCGGGTGCGGTTGACCGATGAAGGACGGCGGATCGCAAAGCGTATCGCGGTCCGACACCACCTCATCGAACGGATGCTGACCGAGATCTTCGGTATGCCGTGGTACCGCACCCATGACGAAGCCGAAAGGCTGGAGCACGCCGTGTCAGCGGATTTCGAGTCGTTGTTGGTCAAGAAACTTGGGCGAGGCGGAGCTTGTCCTCACGGAAATTTCGCGATCGTCGATAGCCCCGCCCAGAAGCGCAGGCGTGGGTACAAGCTGCTGTCGGAAGCGGAACCTGGCCAGAGCTACACCGTGGCCAGCGTGTACGAGAGGGATTCGAAGCTGGGGGAGTTGCTTGATCGACGCGGCATCAGGCCTGGAAGCGAGCTGTATCTGCGCGAGCGCAACTACGACCAGACCCTCTCGATCGGCACGTCCGCGGGCGCTATTGTCCTGGGCGGCCCCGCAGCAGAGAAAATCTGGGTGTCTTCTCCTCCCCCGGTTCCAGCATCGAAGCGTTAGTTAGCTGCAGTTAACTTGTGATACTGTACTGGCGCTAAGGTGCGAGGGGGCGGGGCGGATGGCAACGGAGGTTCCACACGGCAACCACCCATCTTTGGAGGGGATGCACAGTACCGTCGAGGTGCCGCACCATCAGGCCGGCTTCTGGGAGCAGTGGCGGGCTTTCGTCGGGCCGGCGATCCTCGTCAGCGTCGGCTACATGGACCCCGGCAACTGGGGGACGGACCTGCAAGGCGGCGCTCAGTTCAAGTACGGGCTAATATGGGTGGTCGGCCTGGCCAGCCTGATGGCCATCTTCATGCAGGTGATTTCCGCCCGATTGGGCGTGGTCACGGGCAAGGATCTCGCCCAATGCTGCCGCGATTGGTACCCCAAGTGGACCCGCTGGCCCAATTGGCTGATGAGCGAAGTGGCCATTGGCGCCTGTGACTTGGCGGAGGTTCTGGGGAGTGCCGTGGCCCTCAACCTGCTGTTCCACATCCCGCTGCCGTGGGCGGTCATCATCACAGGCTTGGACGTGCTGCTACTGTTGGCCTTGCAACGTTTTGGGATGCGCACCATCGAGGCCATAGTCCTGCTGCTGATCGCGACCATCGGCGTGTGCTACTTCATCGAGATCTTCGTTCTCCCGCAGACCCAGCCCGACTTTCTGGAGATGGGACGGGCGCTGGTGTCGCCACACTTTCGTCATTCCGGGATGTTATATATCGCCATCGGTATGATCGGCGCGACCGTGATGCCCCACAACCTGTACCTGCACTCGGCGCTGGTACAGAGCCGCCAGTTGCAGAAGGACGAACTGTCTGTTCGTCGCGCGATCCAGTTCAACACCATCGACTCGATCGCGGCCCTGACCATCGCCTTCTTCGTCAATGCCGCGATCCTGGTGCTGGCGGCAACGGTGTTCTTCGGCAAGGAAAGCGTGACCGTAGCCGGCGGCCAGGTGGTCAAGTTCAGCGCCGACAGTGATTGGATCCGGGTCGCGTATCTGACGCTGGCGCCGTTGCTGGGGACGACCGCTGCCAGCACACTGTTTGCGGTGGCGCTTCTGGCGAGCGGCCAGAGCAGCACCATCACCGGCACTCTCGCCGGGCAAGTCGTGATGGAAGGCTTCATGCATTGGCGCATCCAGCCGTGGCTGCGGCGGCTCATCACCCGCACGCTGGCCATCCTGCCGGCGGTCCTCATCATCGGCCTCCGCGGCGACAGCAGCGTTACCGACCTGCTGACCCTCAGTCAAGTGGTGCTGGCGCTGCAGCTCCCCTTCGCCATGTTCCCGCTCCTGCACTTCACCAGCTCCGGCAAGCGGATGGGAGCTTGGAAGAACGGTTGGTTTCTATTGATTTCCGGTTGGACCAGCGCAATTCTGATCACCGCGATGGACATTTATGGCCTGCCGGACTCGCTCAAGGCTGCCTGGCACGTCATCACCGGCGGGTGACTCCCGTACGACAGAAACGGAACAGCCCATGTATGAAAAGATTCTCGTGACTTTGGACGGCACGTCCAGCGATCGGGCGATTATCGAACACGTCAAACAGCTCGCGAAGCTCGCGCAGAGCCGCTTGGTGTTGCTTCATGTGGCCGATGGATGGGCAGCTAGGACCTACGGCCCGGACGCGGTCAGTCCCGAAATCGCCGAAGACACTGCCTACCTGGAAACAATCCGGGCAGAGTTTCAAGCCATGGGCATTCCCACAGAGGCCGAGCTGGCCTACGGCGAGCCGGTCAAGGAAATCATCAAATGGATTCAGCACAAGGGTTGCGACCTGGTGGCGATGAGCACACATGGGCACCGGTTCCTTGCCGATATTTTCCTGGGTACCACAGCCATCCGAGTCCAGCACAGTGTCAGCGTGCCCGTTCTTCTGCTTCGGGCGAAATGAAGCGTGCGACGAAAATACGATGATTCGGCCCTTGTCGGTACTACCACTGTCATTGTTGGTAGCCGTCGCGATCTCCGCCTGCGCACAGCAGGAAGCCGGAACGCCGAAAATCCCGGAGGAAGCGCGCCAGCGGGAGGACCCCGCTGCCAACCCCGCCAGACCCACTGTGTCCACGCCCGCAACCCTGACTCCGGTTGGCTACTTTCAATTTGAAACCGGGTTCTTGGGTGCGTGGCACTCTCCCGAATTCTCTTCCCAGTCAAGTCTCAATGAGGTGGTGAAGTTTTCTTTAACGCGCCGGATCGAATTGTTAGCCGCGGTAGGACCGTTTGCCCATTCCCGCGCTGAAAACCAAACTGCAAATGGGACGGGAGACGTGGCGCTGGGAGTGCAAGGAGTTGTCCATCAGGGAGAAGGCGCGCGGCCAACAATTGCATTGAGTTATTTCCGACGAGTGTACAGTGGAGGCACACCCGACCTCGATTTTGGCAGCGCCAGAAACTCAATGCTCCTTCTTGCCAGCGCGGACGTAAAAGGCTTCCATTACGACACCAATTTTCTCTTCAACGAAGTCATCGACAACGCGATTCACCGCGCCCAGTTCGGGCAGACGCTCTCGGTTTCGCATTCACTCGTGAAGAAATTCGGTATCTCCGGAGAAATATGGCATTTCACTCAGCCTCTTCTGCGAAGCAATGCCGTCGGCAACTTGTGGGCGCTGAATTACAACATGCGGAAAAACCTCGTGCTCGATGGCGGTGTCAGTCATGGACTCACGAGTACATCCACACGTTGGGAAGTGTTTCTGGGATTCACTTACCTGCTGCCGCATAAGGTCTCGGCGAGGAACGGCGCAAACTCTAGATAGTTCCCTGAAGAACCGGCTGCCCGTAGAAGTGGCCGCACTCGGCATTTCGATTCGAGCCACCACGCGCTGACTCCCGGATGGTCGCCGACTCGGAAACTCAGCCGAAAAGATTTCCTTTCCGCACAGTTCCCGCACCCAGGGGCTGATTTTGTGGAGCGGCTTCCGTTTCAGCCGGAGCAACATCCATTTCGAGCGGTTGTCGGATCGCCGGGAACCCGACGGTCGTCATCAAGGACGGCGAGCTCGGCCCCGAGCTGTTCAAGACCTTCATGGAGGCGAAGGTGTACGAGAAGTAGAAGATCGAGCCGTATCCGTAAGGCCCGCTAGCAAACGCTCTGGGGGAAAAAACTAGGCCCGAGCCTGAGGCTCGGGCCTGTTCCCGCGGAACGAAGTGATTAAGCTTTGCGGCGGATCTTGCGCGCGATGCCCAGCAGGCCGGTGCCCAGCAGGACCATCGAAGCCGGTTCCGGAACGCCAGGAATGTCGGAGCCGAGGGTGATGTTGTCGAACCCGATCTGGTTCGCCGTTCCGCCGAAGTCCACCGACATCGCTGTGCCCGAGAATGAGACGCCGATCGGGAAGAACGGGCAGAAATCCTGCGGGTAGCCGCCGCAGGCGTCCGGCGTGACCGGCAGCGAGATGCTCGCGAGCAGATTTCCGGTCGCATCCACACCCGACCACACGTTCACCACGCCGGGGCTGTTCACGGCGCTGTAGAAGAACGAGAAACCGGTGTCGAAGCCAGCCGGAACGTTCATCGTATCCGCGCCGCCAGAAAGGAAGAACGCTATCGTGCAGCACGAAGGCTCGCCGCCGAAGTTGCCGTTACCAGCAGGTATGGCGATGAGGGCCAGTGAGTTGTCCGAGAACTGGATGCCCAAGTTCCCGCCCCCGCCGCCGTTGTACCAGTTGCCTATTGTTGCGCCGTCGGCCAAGCCCTCGAAGGTCAGAGTTACGACGTTCGCCGAAGCGACGACCGACAGGAGTAGAACCGCAAGTGCCGCTGTTAACAGTCGACGCATATACGCTCCCCAAGGTTCAAGGTTGAACGATCATCTAATAGGCACGCAAGCGGCCAAACGGATCTCATTGAAAAATAAGGACTTTCGACCGGAACGTCGATTGAAAAGCTGCAACTTCTTGCACATTGGCAGAAAAGAGTGTTCCCTGCTCGTCCCCCGGCGGTTGGCCCGGACAGCCGAGGTGGTTTGCCCAGACGAGCTGTGCTCCCCGGGCATGGTCCTGAGCTGCATTCCACACGAAGGTGTTCTGGAATCGTCCTCCAGGTCCGACGGTGCGGACGAGGACTGCCGAGAACGGCCCTTCTCACCACCGACCAGGAACTGTCCCCCGCGAAGGCCCACGCGCGTCCATTTGGGTGGTTGGCCGGCAAATCGAAAACTGAGCCGAAACCATTCCTTTTGGCATCGCGCCTCCCGGCTACTTGTCGCCCTTGAGCTGCTCTGCGAGGTAATTGGCGATCCCCAGTTCCTCGATTGAATGCAGTTGGGCCTCCAAGAAGTCGGCGTGCCGCTCTTCGTCCTGAATCATGTGCTCGAACAGCTCGCGAGACCCGGCGTCCCCCGCGTCGCTGCATACTTTCACAGCTTGGTTGTACTGCCGCACAGCGTCAGTCTCATCGCGCAGGTCAGTCTCAAGCTGCTGCTGCACATTGGCGCCGACCTTGGGAACTAACGCGAGATCCACAGCGGGCGTGCCGTCCAAGAACAGGATCCGTTCGATGAGTCCTTCGGCGTGTTTCATCTCCTCGATGGCACGTCTTTTTGTGAGGCCGCCCAAGCGCTGGTACCCCCAGTTGTGGCACATCTCCGCTTGGACCATGTATTGAACGATGGCTGTCAGCTCCGCACTTAAAGCCGCATTCAACTGCTCCATCACCTTCTCATTGCCACGCATGGTTCCCTCCATTCCTTGTGTGTTGCGGAGAAGCAGCGACATGGTGCATCACGGAAGCTCGAACGTCGATGTCTGCGCCACGACTCCTACCGAGCAAATGCTCCGCTCTTTTCTTACGGCACTACTCCTGCCCAATAGAACAAGGGCTCGAACCTTGCAGCCCCGCAATCGAGTCTGCACCGCTCGAGCCCATTCGTGCAAATCTTCGATCTACACTCCTGTCGCGAATCAGCGAGCCACCGCCGCTTCGCAAGAGATTGCTTCGATGTTCAAAGCGAGCCCTTTGGCAACTCCGATCCCATAGGCGGGGTCAGCTCGATAGAGGAAGAGAACGACAGCTCATCGGGTGAAAAGCATTGATCGAGATGCGGGGGAACTGGCGCCGGGGATTGCGGTCCGGCAGGCGGAGGCGAAAAAGCTCTTCCGGAGGGACGCCGGGAGTCCTACAATCCGCCGCATGCAACCCGGAACCCTGGTCCTGCTGGCGGCATTCTGCGCGGTGGCCTGCTGGGCGCAGAGCACGGAAGCGCCTGTGCCGCTGACGCAGGAGCCGTCGCACCACCTGGCGCTGGAGAACGAGTACACGAGCGTGTTCCAGGTGGAGGCGGCGGCGCACGCGTCCACCCGCCTGCACGAGCACGACCGCGACTACGTCTTCGTGAGCATCGGCGCGGCCGAGATCACCAGCGCGGTGCAGGGACAGTCTCCGGCGGAGATGAGCCTGGCGGACGGAGACACGCGCTTCGTCAAAGGAGCTTTCGCGCACGTGGTGATTAACCGCGGCGCGGCGCCGTTCCGCAACGTCACGGTGGAGATCAAGAAAAAGAGCACGAAGGAGATCTGCGGGTTCGCGGGGAATCCGTGTCCGGCGTCGATGGCGGTGACGGGCGGCACGATCAGCATCGGGCCCGCGGGAATGGCCTCGGCGGACGTGAAGTTCACGAAGGAGACGGTGCTCGAGACCGATGCGGTGCGGGCCAGCCGCCTCCGGCTGGAGCCAGGCGGCGAGACTCCCGAACATGAAGACGAACTGCCGCGGCTGCTGGTCGCGGTCAGCGATCTCGACTTGACGAACACGCCGCGCGGCGAACAGGCAATGCCGGTAAAGAACAAAGCCGGGGACATTGTCTGGCTGCCGCCCGAGGGGCCGCATACTGTCAGCAACAACGGCGATCGACCGGCACAGTTCGTCATCCTGGAGTTCAAATGATGAGAAAGCTTCTGCTGTGTTGCCTTGTTCTGGTGACGGGGGCATCGGCCCAAGCCCCAGTCGCGGCGGAACAAGAGCCGTTCCACAAACAGATCTTCCGCAACGAGAACGTCCAGGTCGTCGGCGTCGAGATCCCGCCGCACCAAACCACCCAACTCCACCGGCATGAGCACGATTACCTGGCGGTCTCATTGACTGATGCGACTGTCACCACGACGGTGCCGGGGAAAGATACTGTCCAGGAGAAGCGCCAGCGAGGCGAAGCACGGATGGGCAAGCCCGTCGTCCACGCAGTGCGCAATGACGGCAATACTCCGTACCGCGCCACGGCGGCCGAGTTTTTGGTTC